>CAYNLE010000055.1:2371-12846 GCA_964397975.1 uncultured Verrucomicrobiales bacterium
ATTTACCGAGCTCACCATTAGACTTGTTGGGCTTGTTAGGTTGGCCGGCGTAGGAAGCGTAAGTTTATTTTTTAGCTCGAAAATACCTGCACAGGCCCTATCCCAGAACCGCCCTGAACACTGCGGAGCTTTTTGACGGCTTTAACTACGGCGGTAATAGCTTGGTCTACCTCTTCTTTAGTTGTTAGGATAGAAAATGAAATACGGAGGCTACTCTTGGCTTGCTGAGCGGCTATACCCATGGCGGTTTGCACGTGTGATGGTTGTTGTTTACCAGTCATACAGGCGCTGCCAGCTGAGCATTGCACTCCGTATTCATCGAGGAGGATGAGGAGCCCGGCAGCTTCACAGTTTTTGAAGGAGAGGTGGCTAGTATTGGCGGTGCGGTGCTCGAGAGAGCCATTGACTTGCACTCCGTCTATTTCTTTTAGCAGTGTTTGCTCGAAGTGATCACGTAGTGCAGCTACACCTGATAGCTGGTCGTTTTCGAGCTGTTGTTTCATCAGTTCGGCGGCTTTGCCTAGACCCACAATGGAGGCGACATTTTCTGTGCCACTTCTTCTACCGGCTTCTTGGCCGCCACCACGTAAAAGAGGTTCGAAGCTGAGCCCATTACGGATGAAAAGGGCGCCGACCCCCTTTGGTGCGTGAAATTTATGTCCAGAAATACTAAGGAAATCAACAGGTGTCACTGTGACGTCGACAGGGGTTTTTCCAACGGCCTGAATAGCGTCTGTATGAAAGGGGACTCCTGCTTTATGAGCAATACGGCATGCTTCGGAAATGGGTTGTATAATGCCGGTTTCGTTATTTGCCCACATGATCGATGCAAAAGCGGTGTCGTTATCTATCGCTTGGCTAAACGAATCGATGTTGAGTCTTCCGCATGGTTCTACAGCTACTTTTTCGAGGTGCATGTCCTTGGTCGCGCAGAGGTGCTCACTGTAACGTAGGATTGCGCTATGCTCGATTGCGCTGGTGACAATTTTCTTTTTACTACCTGCGCTATTGGCGAGGAATTCAAGTGCGGTGTTGTTTGATTCAGTTCCAGAGCCTGTGAAGGTGATCTCTTCAGGCTTGGCAGAGATAAGGTCTGCGACTTGCTCTCGTGCGGTGTCGATCGCCTTACGGACTTGCTTAGCCGCTCTGTAGCCACTGGATGGGTTATAGCAGCAGTTCGTTAGGTAGGGTGTCATAGCCTCGAACACCTCAGGGTGAACTTGGGTGGTGGCATTAGAGTCGAGGTAGATCATAAGGGTAAATGTGGTGGGAGCTGTATTAGGCTTTTAGGCTTACCAAGGGAACCATGAACGCTTTTTCTTTTTACGTTTATAAGAGCCGTCTCCCACGCTGATGACTTCTACTCTGGCCTGAGTGAGGCCGTCTTTTTTAAAGCCAAGCTTAGCCGCTGCACGTGGTGTGACGTCGATAATGCGACCTTCGATAAATGGTCCTCTATCATTCACTCGCATTTTAAGTTTTTTACCATTTTCTAAATTGGTAACTCTGACGACGCTCGGTAGTGGGAGCGTTTTATGAGCTGCGGATATATGCCATGGCATGACTTTTTCGCCGAGAGAGGTGTTGCCGCGCTTGAGGCCGAAAAATTTACTTTCATCATACCATGAGGCGATACCAGTTTCATCATAGTAGAGGGCTTCGTCTACAGACAGTGGTTGATAGTGCTCGCCACGAATGGTGTAGGGGCGAGTGATGTAGCCATCGTGACTGCCGCCTCCGCATGAGCTGAGTAGAGATAGTATGGCAAGAGAGAGAAACAGCTGAGTTAGGTATTTCATAAATATGAACTTACTATGGCTAAATATATATTTAAATATGAAAAAGTATGGAGGGTGAGATATACTGAGTCTTGACCTCTGAAGCGCGAAAGCCTATACACCAGCTCAGATCATTCTGAGCAACGTATTAAATCCACTTATCACCATGACTCGTAAATCCGTCGAATTCTGTGCCGTTATCTTTATCGTAGCACTTATCTTTATGTTTATCTTATCAGTGTATAAGGTAGCAGGAATGATGGGCATTATTTAGCCCCTAGTCATACAGGCTGATATTAGAGCCCTGTGGGGTGATCTATAAATACGGGTTTTAGATCGTATTTTACTGCAAGCGCATAGCCAAGTGCCATGACGCCAAAGGTTTCCGTAGCATAGTGTCCTGCATAGATAACATTTAGCCCTAGCTCCTCTGCGAGCGGGTATGACCAGTGAGGGCCTTCACCAGATATAAAGGTGTCGATACCAGCTTCAGCCATGGCGGCCACCTCTGAGCCCGCTCCACCTGTTATAATACCTACTTTTCCAGCTAGATCATTTCCTCCTGGGCATAAGTGGACGTTCCCTCCCACAGCTTCACTTACCTTTTTAACAAGCTCGTCACGGCTGATATTAAGTTCCTGATAGACACCTAGTTGAATACCCTTCCAGTCAAAAAACGTTTCGGTTTGGTTCATGCCTAGTCGTTGAGCGAGGAGGATATTATTCCCCCATACTGGGTGGATATCGAGTGGGATGTGGGAGCTGTAGACTGCCATGCCAGCATCGATCGCTAATTTGAGCTTTTCATATGTAGCGCCAGTGATTTTTTGAGCGCCCTGCCAGAACATACCGTGGTGCACGAGTAGGAGGTCGGCTCCCTCTGCGATCGCTTTTTTAAAAACAGGTAAAGAGGCATCTACTGCTGTGGCTACTTTAGTAATGTCTTTATTATTTTCTAGTTGGAGTCCATTCATCGCCTGAGGGTAATCAGGGGTTTTTGCGGTGTTTAGTTCGCTGTCTAAATAGCGAGTAATTTCTGATAGAGTGGTCATAAGATGTGATTATTTTATCTTCAGCTCGGTCGTGAGTAGTTGTTCGAATGTGGCGTAGTCTTTCGCTTTACCTTGTAAAATAGAAGACCCTTTGAGAAGTAACTTTGGCATGACAGGCGTTTTTTTAGAGAGAGAGCGGTAGTCCTCGATACTTGATTTGAGTATGCTCTCTGATGCGGAAAGCTGCTTAGGTGTGATGGTCGAGTCGGAGGTGAAACTTTGTGCCATCGCCTCTGCCACCTCAAGCGGGAGGCCTTGAAGCTCGAAGAGCTGATTATGAAATTCGTGAAATTGGCTAGGGTTTGTTTGCCATAGATTAAGAGCCAAGTGTGCCAGCTCACATGCTGAATCATGGTCTTGGAGGCTATTAGGGTAATATGGGTTACAGCTATGGTTGAGTGGGACAGGGAGTAAAATGACGGCTAATTTACCTGGATGCTTTTCCATGAATGTATCTATGTGCTCATGAGCCACCTTACAGGCTTCGCAGGTGTAGTCGAAATATTTAACAATGATGTGGGGGGCTTCTGGCGAGCCAATATGAGGAAGAAGTTTAATTTCAAATGACTTCGCGTCATCAAAAAAACTGACGGAGCTTTTGGTGGGGATAATAGCTTCAGCCTGCTCAGCTTTGAATGTGATATCTGACTCTGAATCAATACGGTGAGTATCGAGCTCTGGGCTGAATGCTTGGATCATGGCTAGAGCTGTTACTATGGCGGTGCCAGCAAGAGGGAAGGTTACTGCTGAGGTTCTGTATGTTTGCCAATCTAGCCGAAGCAGTGAGCATCCTAACAGCAAGCCTAAACTGTGAACGATCATACAGTATGGGCAGATTGTTTTAATGAGAAAGATCTGAAGGCCTATAAACCAAACGGCTGCCGCTAAAATAATGAAAGCGGCTAGCACGCGAAAGCGCTGGATGATACGGATATTAAACGGCAGGCTTAGGAGGACAGCTAGATATAGTGTGAGGGAGAAAAAGCTAATGGGAATAGAGCCGAACACCACCGACCATTTACTACCTAAAACATTAGCACAGCCGCTATCAGTGCCACAGCCAGCTAGCGATGTGATACGCCCTGCTAGTTTTTCAATACTCAGCCACAGGCTTAGTGATGATGCAATAATGCAAAGGAACCCAATGGCGTATTTCATAGTTAGGTTTTTAAAAAGATAAGGTGAAATACGGTGCTTTTGATAGCTGGGTAGTTATTTTTTAGCAGAGTCTTTATCAGGGCGAACAGGCAGGCCGTTTTCGTCTAGGGTGATCCAGTCATCGCCTTCACGGTTTCTGCGCCAACCATTTACCGCTAATAATACGGTGAGAGCTAGGCAGGCTATCACAGTTTCCATCATAAATGGGCTGGTCACCAGTGACAGGCATAGGCGTCCCATTTCACCTGAGAAGCCAGGTAAGAATGCGGAGGCGGCAATCCCTCCTAAAAATAGGAAAAAGAAGACAATCACCATGGATCCTAGAAGGATATTTTTTTTACGCTCATTCATAAGGTCTACACATAGCACATACTGCGATTAGCTAGATAACGCAAGAGCCTTCATGGGGGAGGAGACCTTAAACAATAGTTGGAGATCTTATTTTGAGAGGGCTATAGTTACTTTGAAGCTGTTTGATAAATATAGAGTAGAGGGTCGAAGCACTGCTGGGGAATTTCATAAAAATGATACTCAAATAGATATTTCGAAGAAAAACTTAGACGAATTGGTTAAGAAGAAGTAGACCTCACTATGAAAATGAATGATATAATAAGAATTTTATCGATAGCTCTATCGACTTTCTATGCGCATGCAGGCACTAGCTGGGTCGTTGATAGCCAGGAGGAATGGGAACAGACTACGTCTAGGCGAAAAGGAATTCAGATTGATAATGGAGTGGCTCAGCCTGAGGTCGAAAAAGGAGCCTTTACCAGTCGGCTGAAAAGCTATGATGAAAAGAAGTCGCTGAGCTCTATTACACTTGATCAGTCACCATTGTGGTTAAACTGGGAGCAGGCGGCTAATATAGGGACGAAATCGATGAGAGATGCTCCTGTGTTACTTAGTGTAGGGCCGAATAATTACTGGATGCTTGGGCGCTATAATTCGAAAGTTGGTGGGAAAAAGGCAAAGAAACCGTTTACGCCTCAGCCGGCTACTTTAGAGGGTTTTGATGAACCTTTATTAACGACTGCTATACCTAACGAGTTTGAAGTCGCTGATAAAAAAATAAAACCATCAGGTGGTTATCATGCATGGCATAGTAAGGATATGAAAAATTGGGTTCACTACGGCCCTGTAACTGATAAACATGCTCGCTGGACGACGACAGCAGAGTATGCAGACGGTAAGTTTTACATTTATTATGATTTCCCTAATGATCAGGATCCACATGTTTACGTTGATACAGACTTAACAGATGGAAAGCCGGGTGAAGATATGGGGATGGCGTTTAAAGACCCTTCACATGGCTCAGACTGTGGGGTTATTCGTGGCGCTGATGGTAAGTTTCACCTCATTTATGAAAACTGGGATCATATCGATGCTAGTAAAAATGCATGGGATGCACCAGTGGCTGGGCATGCTGTTAGTGATACTGGGTTAAGTGATTTTAATATTTTGGCTCCAGCTGTTGATCTTAGGACAAAGCCAACAGGGAAAAAAGCGACCTTTATTCACCCGCATTGGCCTAAGGAAGATCCAGAAAACTATGCATCAGGTGAAGCTGAATACGAAATTCACGAGCCAGAACAAGAAGCCTTTGGTGACTGGGCTGCGATTAGTATAGGAGGCCGTTATTACCTCTTCGGTGACTATGATAGAAAAGGTGGTGAACCTATGAGTGCCGCATGGTTTACTTCATCGAGTTTAGATGAGCAATTCACTTTCTGTAGTAATATCGGAGTAGGTCATCCAGATCCTGATATTTGTTTTGCAGAAGGTAAGTTCTACTTAGCTACTCAGCAGTCGATAGACTATGTTAGTGACGGGCCGTGGGTAGAAAGCGTTGAAGTTAGAGTCGGGGTCGATACCGATAACGATAAAAAAGTAGACCACTGGAGTGAGTGGAGGGAAGTAAAAGAAGTTTATGATCACACCCCAGGTTTTGCAAAGCAGGTGCAGAAAACAGCGGCGTCGATGGACCTGTCATCGTTGCCAGCAGGCTATGGTTTTCAGTTTGAAGTTAATATGACTGATACGACAGGGAACAAGTCGAAACCGGCTCTGGATAAGGTTACAGTAAGCTTCGCTGACTAGAGTAGTCTTTTCTAAACACCCCTGTTTTAGATACGCTAAAACGGGGGTTTTTGTTTTTGAAAGCATGGCGGGCTTTTAGCCTATCTGGTCAGAACTGCGGAGCTGGATATCTGTGATCTCTACGTGAAGAGGTGTTTCTAAAACATGTAAAATAGAAGAGGCTATGTCTTCAGCTGTTAGCATATTGATTGAGCTTCTTGTTTCCTGAAGCTGACTTTCTCTTCCTTTAAAATAATAATCAAGCAGTGGGGTGTCTACGAAACCTGGAGATATGGTTGCTACACGTGTTTTTTTACCATCAGCTCGTAGTTCGCTTCTTAAGGCTTCGGTTACAGCTCTGACGGCAAATTTGGTAGGTGAATAGAATCCACCAGATGGAGGGACACGGTGCCCGCTCATACTGGATACGTTGATAATCTGGCAGCTATCGAGGTTCTTTTTTGAAAATGCTTGCAGCGCTTTTTGGCAGCAGATGGTGAGGGCTTGCACGTTGACCTTCCACATCAGCTCCCAGTCTTTAGCTGATCCATCGGAGATACGTGAAAGCAGTGCTATACCAGCATTGTTAATGATGACATCGAGCTCGGAAATACTGGCAAATGCTTGATCAATAGCGGCAGGTTCAGTTAGGTCACATAGTAGCGGGGTGACACCGGCTGGTAGTTTGTCCGTGTTTCGGCATAGCCCTATGACATGAGCTCCTTTTTTTACTAACAATGAGGCAGTGGCGTAGCCTATACCAGATGATGCCCCCGTGATGAGAATGCTTTTACCTTTGAGTTCAACAGAGTCCATGATCAGATGATTATTTGTGATAATTAAGCAGGCTTTTCCAGCCAAATTGATTTCAGGTAATGCTCACCAGAGTATTCAGGAGGCATCGAGAGAGAGGTGACTTTACTGTCTGGGGCTGCATCACGGATCATTCTGATGAAGTCACGAGGGTCGAGTTTTCGGCAGTTAGTGCAGCAGAGTATCCAGCCGCCTTTCGCTAGGCATTGGTATGCTAGTGCTACTAGGTGACCGTAATCTTTTTCAACTCTAAAGACTTTCCCCTTATCATCTCGTGAGAAAGTAGGCGGGTCGAGGATGATACCGTCGAAGATTTTTCCCTGTCTAGCAAAACGCTTTAGCCAGTGAAATGTATCTCCTTTACAGAAGTAATGATCCTCAGGGCGTAAGTTATTGAGAGCGAAATTCTCTTTTGCCCAGTTAAGGTAGACTTGTGAGAGGTCGAGAGTGGTGGTGGTGGCTCCATTGAGGGCGGCGCAGACAGAGAAGGCTCCTGTGTAGGCGAAGGTATTAAGAATTCGTTTTCCCTTTCCTGAGTGTTTACGCACGCGCTGGCGATTCAGGCGCTGGTCTAGAAAAATGCCTTGTGAGTATCCAGCCTTAAAGTGAATCTTGTATTTAACGCCGCTTTCCATCGCTGTGAAGGCATCTTCCTGTGGCTTGCCGGCGATATGGATGGGATCGTCTTTGTCGTGTTGGTCGAGGTGTTTCCAGTAGACAGAGCGGTCTGAGTTTTCAAAAAAAGATTTTAACTCAGCGCTAAGAATAGGTTCTCTGGTGGAGACTAGCCAGTGCTCAGCATAGGTCTCTAAAAAGAAGCCGTCTTGCCCATCACCTATACCATCGAATAGACGTAGTGCACTGGTATCGTCATTGAGGATGGATTGTCGCTTTTGAATAGCCGCTGAAACGTGATGACTCATTACAGGTATTGCAATCTCATGATAGCACCTTATCATCCAGCTCGAAATGTCTGATATTCAATCCTCCCTTGATAATGCTGTAGAAGAAGGCAACTTATTAGAGTCTTCTCGTGATTACATTTTAGCGCTTTTAGCTGGTTCGGTGAATCCTGTCTCTGAAGCTGCGATTGAAGAACTAATAGCAGGTGAAAGCTGGGGAGAGCTTAATGACCGTTTTTATAAAACCCTTGCATTTGGCACAGGTGGGTTACGTGGAAGAACGATAGGTAAGTTAATTACTTCAGCTGAGCAGGGAGTAGGTGGCCCTAATGGTCGCCCAGAACACCCGTGTGTAGGGACGGCTTCGATGAATTTTTATAATGTAAGCCGTGCTGTTCGGGGGATGATTGTTTATCTGAAGCGTTATATAGAAGAAACTGGACAGCAGAGGAAACCGTCATTTGTTTTTGGTCATGATAGTCGCCATTTTTCTAGAGATTATGCTGAGTTTTGTGCGAAGGTTTGTAGTGAGCTGGGTTGTGATGTTTATCTTTTTGATGCTCCACGCGCGACACCGGAGATTTCTTATGCGATTCGAGTTCTTAATGCCGATGCCGGCGTTGTCTTAACGGCCAGCCATAACCCTGCACATGATAATGGTTTTAAAGCTTACGGTAGTGATGGCGGGCAGTTAGTAGAGCCTCATGCGTCAGGAGTGATTAAGGAAGTTAATGTCATTACGAGCGAGAAATACGAGCCGCTCGAAGCAGCTGAGCAAGGCACTATTCATGAGCTTACGAGCGAGATGGATCGTCAATATATGGATGATTCAAAGACCTTATTACTACGTCCTGATTTACTTGATGGCGGTGGGACTAAAGTTGTATTTACAAATCTACATGGAACAGGTGGACACTGCATTGTTCCTTTACTCACAGAGTTAGGTTTCGATGTTCTCACAGTGCCTGAACAAGACCTTCAGGATGGAAGGTTCCCTACTGTAGAATCTCCTAACCCCGAAAATGCTCCCGCTTTGGCTATGGCGATAGAGCTCGCAGAGAAAGAGTCAGCAGAGATCGTGATAGGAACAGACCCTGACTGTGACCGTATGGGCGTGGCAGTACGTAATGACGAGGGTAAGATGCAGCTGTTAACGGGTAACCAAATAGGCTCTCTGATGGCATGGTATCGTACTAAAACGCTTTTCGAACAGGGTGTGCTTAATGATTCTAATAGAAACAGAGCAGTTTTAATCAAAACATTTGTCACAACAAATCTCCAGACAGCTATCGCAGAAAAATATGGTGTAGGCATCGTTGATACACTAACAGGTTTTAAATACATCGCTGCTAAGCTTCAGAAATATGAAGACTCGATCCCAGCTGATAAGAAGGGCGAATACCGTTCATTAAGTGCAGAAGATAGCCGGCAGCTCAGGCTTGAGTATTCACGGTTCTTTATCTTTGGCGGTGAGGAAAGTTACGGATATCTCGGTATGGACACTATCCGAGACAAAGACGGTAATGGTGCTGCCGTTATGTTCGCTGAGATAGCCGCTTACGCTAAAAGTGAGAGGAAGAGTATCACTACGCTATTAGACGATCTTTATAGAGAGTTCGGCTACCATTTAGAAACGGGTAAAGCTATTGTGATGGAAGGTGCAGACGGAGCTGCTAATATTAAAGCATTAGCAAAGTCATACTCGGAAAATGCTCCTACAGAAATCGATGGCTCGGTAGTGATTCGTGTTCGAGATTTCTCCAAGGATGATATCGAAGATGTAGAAGGTGATACTTTGCCAAAGGAGGGGATGCTCATTATCGAGTTAGCAGATGGACGTTCATGTGCTGTTAGGCCGTCGGGGACGGAACCGAAGATTAAGTATTACTTATTTGGTAAAGATGAAGCCGGCGTTCCTGATCTCTGTGTTAGTAAGCAAAAAGTAAAAGATGGCTTAGATACTCTCTGGTTAGCATTAGAAGCTGATGCTAAGCTGAGAATGAGTTAAGAGTTAATTGTGGGCTCGTCGATTTCGTTAGGAAAGATGGGTTAGTAATTGTTTTGTCAGATAATAAAAATAGATTCTCCATGTTGCCGCTGAAACTTTTAGCGGTTGTTGTTAGTGGGTTGATGCTAGCCCTCTGTTTTCCTGCATGGGATATAGGGGTCTTGGTGTGGTTTTGGATGCTTCCTTTGTTGCCTGTTATCTGGAAGGCGAAGAAGAAGCGCCATGCTTTTCTTTATTCTTATTTAACGGGCTTGGTTTTTTGGTCTTTGAATTTGAAGTGGCTCGATACGGTGAGCGGCTTAGGGGTGTTAGTGATGGCGCTTGTCCTCTCTCTCTATTTTGGCCTTTGGGGTGTCATAGCGTCAGGTATAGGTAATCCGTGGAAGGTTAAGAAGTTAGTTTCGGAGAAGGCAAAGGGGCTGAGTAGCCTGGAGAAAAAAATTGTCAAAAAACAGGAGAGTGAAAAAAGTAGGGGTCGTCAGAGTAAATTTCTCGGGGCTGCAGTAACGGACTCATTCATCTCATTAAGATTTGCGTTTATCAATGCCGCAGCCTGGGTGGGCTGTGAGTGGCTACGAGGCTGGCTCTTTACAGGCTTTAGCTGGAACGGTTTAGGGACAGCATTTCATGATACAACTGTCATTGCACAGACCGCTGATTTAGTGGGTTTAACAGGGCTTTCGTTCAT
>CAYNLE010000056.1:0-2332 GCA_964397975.1 uncultured Verrucomicrobiales bacterium
GAACCCCTATTCTATAGCACCTACAGGAGACCCTGTCTCGTAAAAAAAGTTCACATAAAATATGAATATTAATAATTTAATTCAGATATATTAACTGAATTACCGTTTTTAAGTTCAAAAACGATCATAAACTATAAAGTTGCACGATGATAAGCTCAAGAGCTAGACTCCCTTCAGCATGTCAAAGTGGTATTACGGAAAAGATAATTCTCAACACGGTCCTATTTCAGAAAATGAAATACGAAACCTTCTCTCAACTAAACAAATAGATCCCAACACTATTATATGGTGTGAAGGCATGGATAACTGGCGGCCATTAATAGAGGTTCCTGAGTTCAGCCCAACCAACAATAATGCAAATCAATATTACGCACCTCCACAACAAGCAGGCAGCCATCATCAACATTACAACTCACGTAATGACGGCATGGCTATTGCCAGCTTAGTGTGTGGTATACTGGGACTAATCCTATGTGGTTTATTCACAGGTATCCCAGCTATCATTTGCGGGCACATTTCTTTAAGTCGCATTAAATCAGCCACCACACCCATTCAAGGTAAAGGCATGGCCATTACAGGTCTAATCCTTGGTTATTTAAGTGTAATATTATCGATCGTCAGCATTATATTTTTCTTCTTTTTTGCGGCTGCAGTCTCTGAAACGCTTTCCGAAGAACTCTCAAAAGAGCTTTCAAAAGAACAACCTAGTTTAACACCTTAGCTGTAGATTTTGAAAAAACGATATCTATGGCCTCTGTTTCTACCGTTGATATCGGCAGGCTTGATACTGTCATTTAAGCTACTCCCCAAGATACTAAACTCCATCAATTTCTCTTGTCCTACTAGAGCAGTTACAAGCTTACACTGCCCAGGTTGTGGCGGCACTCGTTGCGCTAAAAGTATTGCTATAGGCAGGTGGGGTGAGGCTATGGGATACAATGCGCTCCTCACAACAGGATTTATTATTATACAGCTTTATTTCATTTACCTTATTATTAACTATTCCCTGCTCGGCTCAACTTCCCCTTTCTCTACAAGATATCTTCCGAAAGTATTATGGGTGCTACTGACTATTGTTATCATTTTTGCCGTGATAAGAAACCTCCCTATCTACCCGCTCCCAATACCAGCCCCCTAACAAACCGTTAGACACATGTAATAAAAATACTTTGATTCGATGAACTAGGTAGTGTAAGATCATTAACCATGGCTAGATATTTTCCGCTCCTCTTTTGCATCATCACCTTGTGCTTTGGGGCCTCATCCTGCTCTTCACAAAAACAAACAAGTAATGACACAAGACCTATAGCTAACGGACCTACTCGTTCAATAGCTGACAGTGAAGCCAAGCTACTAAACCTGATCAACACTCAACGTAAGAAGAAACTAGCTTCTCAGCTCATATCAGATCCGCGCATTAAACTTGCAGCGCGTGACCACTCCACATCAATGAATAAGCACTACTTCTTTTCGCACAAAGGAAGAGATGGGAAAAATTTCAAAGTCCGTATGGAGAGAAGGGGCTACCCTTTATCTAGTGCTGCGGAGAACATTGCAGAAGCCCGTAGTGCCGAACGAGTATTCCAGCTATGGATGGAGAGCCCCGGCCACAGGAAAAATATGCTGAACCGAAAATACAAAAAAGTTGGTCTATCACGTGTTGGTAACTTTTGGACAGCTAACTTCGCAGCAAAACCAGGCCGCTAGTAATAGCCACTAAATAGTAAGCTTTTTCCTCCAACACATTAACCACTCCATATCCTTACGAGCTGGATAATAGAGCTCTGGTGCACGCTCCCACAGCAAATCGAAGTGAGAGCTGAATACAGAACGAAGATCAGCCTCTGTAGTCATATGAGGTGGCCCAAGCTTACTCTGCGGAGCTACAAAAAACACGCCTAACAAAACACCACCAGGCTTCAGACAGTCATAAACAGCTTGAACATATTCATTGCGGCGAGCCGGCTCGATAGCACAATAACAGGTATGCTCCCATATCACATCATACAACTTTACCTGAGGTGATATTGGATCAAAAATATTTTCGACTATATAAACAGACTCTACTCCAGCCTCTCGATCAAGACAACGAGCCGCCTCTATTGCCGTTGTTGAAATATCACAGCCTGTAACACGGTAACCAGCTGCTGCAATAAACCTAACATCATGACCTAGACCGCAGCCCGGCACCAAAACTTCTGTTTTTTGTGCTAATTTGGGAAATCCATCAGGGGAACTACCGTTAAGCAACCGCTCAAGGATAGGAGCGGGAGCACCTTTATCCCATGGTATATCTTGGTCTCTATAACGTTTATCCCAATCCATCATTAAA
>CAYNLE010000056.1:2432-12649 GCA_964397975.1 uncultured Verrucomicrobiales bacterium
ACATTCAAGTATATACGAGTGGAAACTATCACCGTCACCTGCCCGTCATGTTTTGAATTATTTGAAGTAGCGGCTCCACCAAGGATGGAATGCCCCTGCATTGTAGATTATGATTGTGAAATATGCTGCCGACCTATGGTCATCAACTTTGATGGCGAAGGTGCCGACACCCAAAGTTTAGATGACTGAATAATGTACTTAAACAACAAAACATATAACCCCTTTCTACCTACTATCGATAGGGCGATAAAACCTCAAGAGTCTGGAGAAGCAAAGAAAAGCGGAGATCTGACAGAGTATTACATCACCACACTACGGTGCGCCCAGTCGCTTTTATCTGAAGATAAGCCCGCCCAAGCACTACTACAGCTTAACCATAGCCTCTCCATCGACCTTCAACCGGAAGTTTTACAAAAACTAGGCTGGGAGCTACCCTACAGAGCAAAAGTATGGATCTACAAAAACATGTTAGAACAAGGGTTCATAGGGAATCCGGTGCGGCACTATCAACACCTTGCCACACGTGTAAACGAACCTATGAAGGCACTCAGGAGCTGGCGAGCATGGGCGTGCTTTCACCTTGCAGAAAAACACCTACCTGAAGATCTATTTCCCAGAGATGAAAGGCAAATCTCCAAAGAGGAACTAAGCATTCCAACATGGGAAAAAGCGCTCCAAGGCATCAGTAAATATGGAATAAAAGATGAAAGCGAATTACTTCAGCAGCTCTACCAGGAACATTGAGATTTAAAAACTAACTACTCCGAGATTCCCTGATTACCTCAGGCATCAACAGCAGAGATGACAGAACCATCAAGCTAGCACCTATTATCGCTACCACACTCGGGCCGACAACACCTACGATGGAGAATGATATCACCGGCGCAAGCGTCCCCCGAAAGCCAGTCAGACAAGTGTGCACACTCATATACTCCCCCACTCTATCTTCTGACGCAAAACGTGTCACCCAGAGACTCCAGAGCACATTCCCCCCAGCTCTGCCTACTCCATAGAAAACCATACCTATGCAGAGAAATAGATAACTGCCACCTAAGTAGTAGCAGAGCACACCTAATATGAAGAAGGCGTTTACTAAAACACGTAGGCGGTAAAATGGTAATTTATCAAACACCATCCCCCAAGGAACGACACAAAGAACATAGGCAAGCATCGGGATCGTGGTCGTTAGCCAGCCAGCTTTATCAGCGCTCAGAGAATAACCATATTCAGGGTTTGTGATATATTCTACAAAGAGAGCCATGCAGAGAAGGTTACCCAAACCTAAAATCATCCATGTAATCAAAAGCTTCCTAAATGGCTTATCTTCAGAAACATGACTGAACGCATCAAATAACTTCAGCTGAGAAGCCTTTCTGAGCTTCACCTCCGCCATAAAAAACACACAGGTCGCCATTATCAGGCAAGACACAGCATATAACCAAAAAACACCATGATACGCATCACCTTGTTTAGCTAACCAACTACCTATGAAAACACCAGCAAGTGCGCTAGACGAAGCTCTAACAACTCCCCCATAGGAAAACAAACGCCCCCTAACTTCATTAGAATAATGCTTACGATATATCTGCGACATAAGGGGCACGCCTAATGTCATCATGATAGCCGCTATACAGACTCCTATCATATATAGCGTCTGCCATTGGCTAGCCATAGCTGAAACCATAAAGCCCAAAGCTGCCAACGACCAAACAACCATAGATGCGATGTTTACCGAATAGCCCAACCGCCTAACCAACTGAACACTAAATAAGCTCAACAAAAGGCCGATACTAGAAGCCACTGCGATCAAAATTTTCACGGATACTGGCGCATCAAAAACCCGAATGGCAACATACATAGCAAACGTCGTTCCTGCCGTCTCGATCACACCCTGTGGTATTGAACGGAGCAATTCTAAGCGGAAGGTTCTCTTCTGCTGTGCGGCTAGTTCACTCTGAGTCATCTTGTTTTAAAATCTAATATGAGCCTATAAAGTCATCTCACATAACTGGTTTAGCTGTTTAAGCAGTCATCTATACTAGCTGCAACCTTTATGACATAACTAATCAAGTTTGCCCCACGAGATATAAATCTAGGAGAAATCTTACTAATCCTACTTGCTAAATCATAAGCCCGATTAATGATACCGCCATGTCATACGAATCTGCAAAGCTACTCAACGAATACCTACTTATGCATTACGGGTCAAAAGAAGACCTTATGCCATGGGAGTTTGGTCCAGCAAATGCCATAGGTTTCCCAGCAAGAACAGTGGGCCATTTCAGCCAAGCTAACTGCACTAGAGCGTTAGACCTCGGCTGTGCTGTCGGTAGATCTAGCTTCGAAATGAGCAGAGCGGCAGATGAAGTCATCGGCATCGATTTTTCACATAGTTTTATAAAAGCAGCAGAGGCCTTACGTGACGACGGATCGCTAGACTATAATGTTTTAGAAACTGGTAAAATAACCAAAACAAGGTGCGCTACGCTAAAAAGTCTACCTACTGATATACAGGCGCAAAACTGCAGTTTCGAGCAAGGAGACGCCATGAACCTGCGTGAGGACTTAGGGCTGTTCGACAGAGTTCATGCCGCCAACTTAATCTGTCGTTTACCAGAACCAGAAAAACTACTCACACGCTTACCTCATCTTGTAAAACAAGGAGGTGAACTAGTATTAGCCACCCCCTGCACCTGGCTAGATGAATACACGCCATCAGATAACCAACCAGAGCAAGACACCTTCAGCTGGTTAAAAAACAAGCTTTCAGAGCATTTCACACTAAAAGAACAAACTAATGAATCGTTCCTCATCAGAGAAACAGCAAGAAAATTCCAGTGGACAGTCTCCTTGGTAACTATCTGGGAGCGAAACTAATATTCAGCTCTGACGTGGATGCCGTAAGCCCATCCACGGTAGTGGTCTTCCCCACGGATTTCGTCCAGTAGGCGTCCTAAATTTAGAGTTAATTGATTTATATTGTTAGTGCAAATTGGTTACCTATCTTTGATGAACTCAAATGGCGACTTATAGCCGAGCGAGGAGTGTTTTCTTTTCCTGACATGGACTGCTGAAAGCTGTGATGGTTGAGTTCTTTTCTGAGTAAATAGCTGCTGTATTGACTGCCTCTATCAGAATGAAATGTGGACACTCCACGTGGGATTGATCATCGATTGACAGCCTTCTTTGTGAATATTTAGCGAAAAAATGTGTGCCAATAGAGAAAATCATACATTTTGTCCGATACTTGACTTTGAAGCGTAGCTGATGTAAGGAGATCTCGTCTTAACTGGATGTAGCCCAAAACATGTAATGCCTACCTAAGTAAACGTATTTACACAGCCCCCTCATTTATCACATCCCCTATTTCATCTAATTATGTATAGAATACCTTTTAAACGAGTAAACTGGATAACCAGTATTTTCTTGTTCACTACCGCGCTTATCGCACTCACGGTTGTTCCTGTTTATCTCTGGAAATACGGCATGGACTGGTTCCAGTTCTCCATGTTCTTTTTCTACGTATTGGCGACAACGATGAGTATCACCTTAGGATACCACCGTCTTTATTCACACCTTGCATTTAAAGCGAAATGGCCTGTCAGACTATTCACCCTTATGTTTGGTGCATGTGCATTTGAAAACTCCTGCCTCGACTGGACTGCCGATCACCGTAAACACCACAAGCACGTCGACCACGAGGACGATCCATACGATATCTCAAAAGGCTTTATGTGGGCACACATCGGCTGGCTTATCTTCAAGCTCCGCCCCGAAGAGCCACTTGATAACGTTAACGACCTCAGAAAAGATAAAATCTGCATGTTCCAGCACAATTACGTTCACTGGATTGCCGTCCTCTTAGGTGTCGTAACACCTACAGCCCTCGCTTATGCAGTAAATCCAACATGGCAGTATGCGCTAGGCGGTTTTCTGTTCTCAGGTGTATTACGCATCGTTATCGTTCAGCACTGCACATTCTTTATTAACTCCCTCTGCCACACTATCGGAAAGCGTCCATATAACACCGAAAACAGTGCTCGTGATAGCGCCATCATGGCTGTCTTCACCTGCGGTGAGGGATACCATAACTACCACCACGCATTCCAGCATGACTACCGTAATGGCGTAAAACCATGGCAGTTTGACCCTACAAAGTGGATGATCTGGACGCTCTCAAAGCTTGGCCTCACCAGTGGCCTACGTAGAGTATCTGATGAAAAGATTCTACTAGCGGAAATGAGAGAAGCTCGCCGTCAGGCTGACCGCAGACTAAAAGTGCTCGAAGAGCCACAAAACGCCCATCACCTTACCGAGAAAGCAACCGAGATGCTCCAAAACTTTTCAAATCGTCTTGCTGAGAGCTACACAGAACTAGAGCAGGCCATGTCTGACAAAGTAGACATCTCCCGCCAAGCCATGCAACAGTGGCGTAGTGAAACCCGCGAGCTTGTTCGCCACGTAGCTTCTATGAAGTCAGTGAAAAGCAATGCCTGAAGCTAAATAACGACAAAAGACCTTTCAAAAAGACTTACTGCCTAGCCAGTAAGTCTTTTTTCTTTCCTAGCTAAAACAGAATTTAAGAGTAACCAATCCCCCTATAAACAAAAATCCGCACTAGATAGATAAAATCTACCTGAGTGCGGTATAGTAATAAATGGTAGCAGAACGGAGATTTGAACTCCGGACCTAAGGCTTATGAATCCTCCGCTCTACCCCTGAGCTATCCTGCCATTCATTTATTTCAGCACTGAAACGCATCAGCGCGGGGACGAATTATATCGGAGCATTTGTTTTGTCGAATAAAAAATAGCATAAAAAACCGATTAATAAGAATCTAAGGTTGCCAAATCCTGACAATCAGATAGTTACACGCCACAAAGTTGTTTAAATATACAACACTCCACAAATCTCTTTTTCATAGAGATCTGTGATTACTAATTAATAAGACACCCAAGCAAATGACAGACCTTTCTCTCTACAGAAACATCGGTATTTTCGCTCACGTGGATGCTGGTAAAACCACCACCACAGAACGTATTCTCAAACTCACAGGTAAAGTTCACAAAACAGGTGAAGTTCATGACGGTGAAGCTACTACAGACTTTATGGAGCAAGAGCAGGAACGTGGTATTACCATTCAGTCAGCTGCTACTTCATGTTTCTGGAACAATCACCGCTTCAACATCATTGATACTCCTGGTCACGTTGACTTCACTGTAGAGGTATACCGTTCACTAAAAGTTCTCGATGGAGGTGTTGGTGTATTCTGTGGCTCTGGTGGTGTTGAGCCCCAGTCAGAAACAAACTGGCGTTACGCAAACGACTCTAAAGTCGCTCGTGTTATCTTTATTAACAAGCTCGATCGTATTGGTGCAGACATGTATAAGGTCGCTGATCAGGTTACTAACGTGCTTGCAGCTAAGCCTCTTATCATGGTTCTTCCTATCGGTATCGAGGACGACTTCGTAGGGGTTGTAGATCTTCTTACTCGTAAAGCACACATCTGGGATGACTCTGGTCTTCCTGAGAATTTTGAAATTAAAGACGTTCCTGCTGATATGGTAGATGACGTTGAAAAATACCGTGCTGAGATGATCGAGACCGCTATAGAGCAAGACGATGAGCTCATGATGGCATACCTTGATGGCCAAGAGCCAAGTATCGAGGACATTAATAAGTGCATCCGTAAGGGCACTATCGCACTCGACTTTTTCCCAACATACTGTGGATCAGCGTTCAAAAACAAAGGTATCCAGCTCCTTCTTGATGCTGTTGTTTCCTACCTTCCATCACCTACTGAGGTTCCTGCCCAGCCAGAAGTTGATGAAGAAGGAAATGAGACTGGTAAGTTCGCTACCGTGGACGCCGCTGGTCCAGTTCGTGCTCTTGCATTTAAGATCATGGATGACCAGTATGGAGCCCTTACTTTCACACGTGTTTACTCAGGTGTTATCGAGAAAGGGGCAACGCTGCTCAACACATTTACTGGTAAGACTGAGCGTATTGGACGTATCGTAGAGATGCACGCTGATGAGCGCATCGAGAAAGACAGTGCACAAGCTGGTGATATTATCGCCCTTGTAGGTCTTAAAAATGTTCAGACTGGTCACACTCTCTGTGATCAAGACTCTCCTGCTACTCTTGAGCCAATGGTGTTTCCAGATCCGGTTATCTCCGTGGCTGTTGCTCCTAAGGATAAGGCTAATGCTGAAAAGCTTGGTGTAGCTATCGGTAAAATGGTTCGCGAAGATCCTACCTTTATCGTAGAAACCGATATTGACTCAGGCGAAACTATTCTTAAGGGAATGGGTGAGCTTCACCTCGACATTAAAGTAGACATCCTCAAGCGTACACACAAGGTAGAGGTAGAAGTAGGTGCTCCACAGGTCGCATACCGTGAGACTATTACAAAGCGTATCGAAGACTCATACACTCACAAGAAGCAGTCAGGTGGTTCTGGTCAGTATGGTAAAATCGACTACATCATCGAGCCTCTTGACCCTGAGTCAGAGAACGAGTTTGAATTCGAGTCAACTGTTGTTGGTGGTAACGTTCCTAAAGAATTCTGGCCTGCTGTTGAAAAAGGATTTGAACTATCTAAAGACAAAGGTGTCCTCGCTGGTTTCCCATGCTTGAACTTCAAGATAACACTTGTTGACGGTGCTCAGCACGCAGTTGACTCATCAGCTATCGCGTTCGAGATCGCAGCTAAGGCAGCATACCGCACATCTATGCCTAAGGCTGGACCACAACTTCTTGAGCCTATCATGAAGCTAGACGTATTCACTCCTGAAGACAACGTCGGTGACGTTATCGGTGACCTTAACCGTCGCCGTGGCATGATCAAAGAGCAGGACCGCACACCTACTGGTATCCGCGTAAAAGCTGATGCACCACTTAGTGACATGTTCGGTTACATTGGTGACCTAAGAACGATGACATCAGGTCGTGGTCAGTTCTCTATGGAGTTCTCACACTACGCAGCATGTCCTAAGAATGTTTCAGAAGAAATCATCGCAGATGTGAAGAAGCGCGAAGCTGAAAAAGCTAAGTAACCCTTCCCCCAAACAAATCGATTTCAAAGCACTGACTCCAAATGGGGTCGGTGCTTTTTGCTCTTATAAGCTCCTCAATTTAGAGACCACTTCACTGAGCCGTGCCATCCACTACCCAGTGCTAGGTTATATTTATTACATTAACTGTGCACCTGCTTCAGCTAAGGGGCTTCGTTCGCCTCGTGATAAGCTGACATGAGCTGTGAAGGCCTGCCCTTTGAGTCGATTTCTTGTGTAAACTAGACCATTGCTACGACTATCAACATATGGATTATCGATTTGGGCTGGATCACCAACCAAGACAAGTTTTGAACCGCTAGACATACGGGTAACAACCGTCTTAGCCTCCTGCGGAGTTAGCTGCTGAGCTTCATCTAGAATGAAAAATCGGTTAGGAATAGAGCGCCCTCGAATATAACAAAGTGCTTCTATCTCTATAATTCCACGCTCAATCAGTTCATCATAAGGCTTGCTGGCTGTTCCGGCAGACTCTTCCTTTTTCGGCTGTTTACGGCGAGGCCCTTGAGGGTTCGTTGGCTGCATTAATAAATCCAGAGCATCATAAATAGGTTGTAACCACGGCTTCATCTTCTCATCTAGAGAGCCTGGTAAAAAACCTAACTGGTCACCCATTGAGACGACAGGTCGACTAACTGTCAGACCATTATATCTCCGATTAAACATTTCATGTAGACCTGCCGCCACAGCTACTAATGTCTTACCTGTACCAGCTTGCCCATATACGGTAACGAGTGAAATATCAGGATTCAGCAAGGCGTCGATCAAACATTTTTGCCCTAGGTTCAACGGTTTAAGGTGGTGTCCATCTGGAATACGAAGAACCTCTGGAATTTGTAACCGCATAAAGGTTCCATCAGTATCCAAACGAGCTGGCATCGTCTGCTTTTCCCCAGCTTTGAGTAGTACATATTGATTCAGAACTATATTAGACCTCCGTGAGGGCTCCATTTTCAGCTCACCAGAGCTAGCAAAACGTTGTAACTCCATCGGATCTACATCTACTAACTTAAGGTCATAGCTGCTGATTTCCACCGGATCTACCTTATCATTCAAATAGTCCTCACACTGAATCCCTACAGAGCGGGCTTTCAACTGCATATTCAGATCTTTAGTTACTAATACAACAGCTGCACTGTTATGCTCCATAACTAGTAAGGTAGCCGCTAATATTCTATGATCTACTCTCTCTCGGTCTGGAAATATTCTAAGGAACTGTCCGAACTCAGCGGAATTCTTCTCACAAAAACCTGGGTCATAAATAACAAGCCTAACAGAGCCACCGCCATCAGTAGGAATCCCCTCAGTAACCGTATTACCTCTGGAGAAAATCTCTGTTAACTTACGGTGCACCTGCCTTGCATTAGCACCTCGTTCAGACTGCTCTCCTTTAAATTTATCAAGTTCAGCAAGAACATCGACAGGTATACAAAGGTGGTTATCTTTAAATCGGTTCAAGCAACCTGGATCATGTAGTAGAACATTTGTGTCTAACACAAAATTTTTCCCGCCGCCACGAGGACTTTTCAGCCCAAACTCAAGGATCCGTGCTTGATTGGCGCTGACCTTTTCTTTTTTTACTAGCGGTTTTTTTCTATCTGTTAGCTCAACTTCTTTTGATTTTATAACCTTTTCCATTTATGGGGTAATCTATTCTTAACTGTGGTAACGATTAAATATTGTTGTTCAGCACACCACATAGACTGCCAACTAACAAGTTTGCCAAAAGGCGTTTCAACTTCATGACTTGGTGAAGTAATAGCGTCACTCGTAGAGAACTTCATGTCTCTAATACGATGATGAGGACGGAGTTTAGTTAATAATTTATTCAGCTTTAGGTGAAAATCTGAATACTCTTGTGAATTTTTATTCAAGATAACTTAATCATCACCTACTCACTGAGCCATTGCAACGATTTTCGAATAAACTGACACTAATATCACGTAGACAAGTTACTAACAAAAGGTCTTTATAACGAATTTTTCCTAAACTACTAAGGGGAAAATCATCTATAACATAGATTTTTTTAACACGAGCAACAGGTGAACAATTAAGATGGTAAACAGCTAATATAGACTCTAACTGAGAAACTGCCTCTTCCTGACAATAAATATTCAAGACGTTGCCCTCTCTTAGAGAATACTCGGCAGTAACGGCAAAGCGTTTCATCGTCGTATTTAATCTAGCTATTTCACTCTCTACATTATCTAAATTAACTAGCTCACCCAGAACCTTAATACAGCGGTCAGCTCTTCCATTGATCGTTAATAAGCCGCTGTTAATGACTGCCAAATCATTCGTGGTAAACCAACCTCCTTGATCAAGATCCAGAGGTTGATAGTTACAGTATTTTTCACAGCTTAGATATCCACTCATAAGGGCTCTGCCTTTAATCATCAGGCTTGCTTCCGAACTATTCTTCACCTCCCAGCAGTCTAATATATGCAGAGCTCTACTGCCTAGCTTAGCTGTGGCTACCTGAGATGCGGTCTCGGTCATCCCATACGTTTCGATCACAGGCCAGCCTAGTTCAAGCGCCTTTGTGTAGACCTCATCATCAAGCCGTCCTCCGCCTAATAAAACAGCCCTAAGCGATACTGGAGCTTTTAACTCAGACTGCACAATATCAACAAGCTGAGTAGGAACTAATGACGAAAGGGTAACTTCTTCTTTTTCGATATGAGAAAGATATGAATGAACGTTCCACTTACTAGAAAAAACAATACAGCGACATCCCGCTAAATAGCTACGTGCTAATATCCCCATGCCCCCTACATGAAATGGAGGAAGGGCAAGTAACCAACAGTCTGATTCAGATACAGACAGGTGTCTATTTACAGCCGCAGCAGAAACAAGTAGCGCCTCTCTCGATAAAGCGACCCACTTAGGCGAGCCTGTCGAGCCAGAGGTAGCAAACATGATATGTCCACATAAGGGGCTATAGCCCTCGACAAAACCACGAACACTAACAGCCTGCTTCACAGCCAGTGGGTCACGATCGTTCACCACAACTGTGCAGTCAGAGGAATGCCAGAAACCCTCGCTAAGGTAATCTTCTATACCAACTTCTCCCATGATAAGTCTTCTAATAAATCATCAAAACCCAAACCTGAACCATTGGGCACCTGAAATCGGGGTTTA
>CAYNLE010000057.1:0-3013 GCA_964397975.1 uncultured Verrucomicrobiales bacterium
CCTCTCAGTAGGTGAGAATATCCCCTAGCATCAATGGATAAATTGGAGCTTAATTTGTAGCTTATTTGGCTATCATTTTAACCCTTAATACTTTAACTACTACTCAGAACTAATTATTATAATGGAAAACGATAAAAATAGAAGGCCGTTAAAGGTTCGTGGCTTTCGTGTCATGAGGAATATAGCGAAGAGTTTGAGTGATAAGAAAATCAGCCCTAATTTGATCTCTATTTACAGTGTAGCATTTGCAGCAGTAGCTGCTTTATGTTTCATATTAGCTGGCTATTTTGATGGAGTTATCGTGAAGCGAATCTTTTTTCTATTTGTGATTATTTTTGTTCAAATGAGATTACTCTGCAATTTATTTGATGGTATGGTTGCTGTGGAAGGAGGGCTGAAAACTCCATCTGGCGAACTGTTTAATGATATTCCTGATCGTATCGCTGATCCTTTAATTTTGATTGCAGCGGGTTATTCTGTAGACTTTTTTGGTATAAGCGGTGTCATGGGCTGGATAGCTGGTATATTAGCTCTCATGACAGCTTATATACGGACTTTAGCTGCGAGTATAGGTGCTCCAGTGAACTTTTGTGGGCCAATGGCTAAGCAGCACAGAATGGCTACAATTACGGTAGCATGTATATTAATGGTGGTTAGTCCGGAGGCTTACATTATTTTTCTCGCATTATTACTGATCATTCTGGGATCTGCATTTACGGCCTTTAGACGGAGTAAAGCCGCTTACTTATATTTAGAAAAAAGTTAAAATGTTAGGAGCCTTTAGTCACTCGTTCTATGCAATGGGCACTGTGGTGGCTATTTTGGTTCTTTCCACCTGCATAAGGTTAACTTTAAAGGTAAAGAATCCCACTAAAGATTATACGGAACTACGCCAGCGTATTCAATCATGGTGGGTGATGGTTGCTATTTTATTCGGGGTTTTAATAGTTAAGGGTAATTGTGCCTTAGTGTTCTTTGGCTTCCTAAGCTTTTTAATACTGAAAGAGTTCTTGTCGATTGTGCCTATTCGTCAAGCCGATAGACGAGTCGTTTTCTGGCTCTACCTAGCTATCCCCCTTCAGTATTACTGGGTATCATCGGCTTGGTATGGAATGTTTATTATTTTCATCCCTGTTTATGTATTTTTATTCATACCAGTGCGTATGGTGCTTATAGGCGCAACGGATGGTTTTATCAAATCGGCAGGAATCTTAAACTGGGCGGTGATGCTGTCTGTGTTTTCAGTCAGTCATATTGCCTATTTATTAGTTCTACCTGAGAAAAACACAGCAGCTGGTGGTGTTGGTTTAGTTTTATATTTATTATTCACAACTCAGTTTAATGATGTTTGTCAGTATACCTGGGGCAAGATGCTCGGTAAGCATAAGATCATTCCTAAAGTTAGCCCGAACAAAACATGGGAAGGCTTTATAGGTGGAGTTTCTACCGTCACGATTGTATCTGGGTTTTCAGCTCCTTTTTTAACACCTCTCAATATGCTAGAGGGGTTTATTGCCGGTTTTATTATAGGAACGGGTGGCTTTTTTGGGGACCTTGTAATTTCATCTGTAAAGCGTGACTTAAAGATCAAAGATACGGGAAATTTCATCCCTGGTCACGGAGGATTATTAGACCGTATGGATAGCTTACTGTATACATCGCCTATCTTTTTCCATTATCTTTATTACCTACATTATTAATAATGGTAGCTAGAGTGTTAAAAATATTATTTTTTGCTATTATAGCTAAACCTCTGGTTTTGTTGGGGCTTGGTTTGAATGTTCGTAATAGGTCTAATTTACCGATGACAGGTCCCGCTATTATAACACCGAACCATAATAGCCATCTAGATACTTTCGTATTAATGAGTCTCTATCCTTTATCGAAGATTCATAAAGTCCGTCCTGTGGCTGCAGCCGATTATTTTTTATCGAACCCTCTATTAGCATGGTTTTCACTGAATGTGATTGGGATCATTCCTTTAGAAAGAGAGTTTGCTCGTGATTTAGACAAACTTTTTAAAGGTTGTGAAGAAGCACTTAATGATGATGACATCCTCATTTTTTTCCCTGAGGGATCTCGTGGTGCTCCAGAGAAGTTAGCGCCTGTGAAGAAAGGTGTTTATCGATTACTAAAAGATCATAGTGAGCGAAAACTAATCCCCGTAGTGATGCACGGGTTGGGACGAGCGTTACCACGAGGTGAGGCTTTATTTGTGCCCTTTAACTGTGATGTTGTTATCGGAGAGTCTATCCCGATTACTAAAAATTCGAGCGAGCTGTCAGAAGCGCTTACTCAGTGGTATAATGAAACACTACCACTATGCTTGACCCATAGTAGTGAGTGAGCTTTTTGCGCTTAAAGTAGCGATCTTTTTTCTAGCTTGGTAAATCTAGATATTACGCTAATTCAGTTTGATAAAAGCAAGTAATCGCTATCAATCCGTCACTGATGCCTGTTAGTTAGAGTTGCTTATTTACGAAGCGCTATACTGACTATCAAGCCCATGGCTAAGCCTAGAAGGAGGACTATCCATACTCCGGTAAAGCCCATTACTTTGCTGGGTTGGCTCATTCCACAGATAGAAGTTAGTGTGAGTAGTGGGAAGAAGAATGCAGCGAGCCTATTAAGCTTACGAGCTTCTTCCGTTGCGCTGGCAGCTGCATTTGCCTGAGATGAAGCGCTTTTTGCTACTAGGAAGTCCAAACTGGTTTTGGCGTCTTGGACAAGGAGGTCGGCTCCACGTTCTATTGATACGGCTAAGTCTCTGATGGCGAGGACATCTCGGTCTTCAGGCAGTGCATCTCGCAGTTCTTCTAAAACAGTTAACATATGACGAGCTGCCCGTAAGATGGGGGCTGCCTCATCGATTACTTCATGGATGCCTTCAGGTGTTGATTTTGTATCTAGCTCTTCGTTCAGGTCGCTCAATCGCCCGCGGTAGCTCTCTACGAGTTCGCGTAATGCTTTGCGTCCACCTGGCTCAGGGAAGCTCTTCCACTCGGCTTCTGTG
>CAYNLE010000057.1:3113-12599 GCA_964397975.1 uncultured Verrucomicrobiales bacterium
TCGGCTTCTTGTTATGCATATGGAAACAGTAGCTATTCTTGAGCTATGTTCAATAAGACTCGTTGAGGGTTTTTAGCTGCTACCTTGGATTGTAAAAACGATGACGATACTTGCTATAGGCTTTCACTAAAAGCAGACCTTAGGTCTTGAGCCGCTTTCTTGATGTTAGCTTCGCTGTTATCTTCTCCAGTCACTTGTGGCGTGAACTCGGGGATGCTGCTGCGGAGTTCGCGTGGGGAATTTTCGAGTTCTGTATTCTCGAGGATGGTGGCTGACTCGGGGGATGCTCCTAGAGTTTCAAATTTTCTAGCTCCTGGCAGGATACTTGTTTCTAGGGAGCCTACGGTCTTGTTATAGTTCTGAACGGTTAGGTTAAGGTTTTTTCCGAGTTTTTGAACGTGTTCTGCGAAGGTTCCGAGACGTCTATAGAGGGTGTTTCCTGCTTTTGATATTTCTCTGGCGTTGTCAGCAAGGGATTCTTGTCTCCAGCCAAAGGCCACTGCTCGTAGTAAGGCGATGAGGGTGGTGGGTGTGGCTAGGATGACGTTCTGGTCGACACCTTTTTCGATCAAGGTCGGGTCAGCTGATAAGGCAGAGGAGAAGAATGCTTCACTGGGTAGGAAAAGGACGACAAATTCTGGAGTGGGTTTAAACTGCTCCTGGTATTTTTTACTGCCGAGCTGTTGGATGTGGGTGCGGACTTGGTTAGCGTGGCGAGTAAGAGCTATGACTTTTTCCTCATCACTTTCAGTTTCGATAGCATCTAGGTAGGCATCCATAGGAGCCTTTGAGTCGACGACGACTTGTTGCCCGCCAGGTAGTTTGACAATGAGGTCGGGGCGGAGTCGTTTGCCTTCATCTGAGGTGGCGGTTGTCTGGGTCTGGAAGTCGCAGTGCTCCTGCATACCTGCCATCTCGACGACGCGCTGAAGCTGGATCTCTCCCCACTGGCCTCGTCCCATAGGTTGACGGAGAGCTTTGACTAATTTGTGTGTTTCTTTTTGGAGGCCTTGGTTTGCTTCCGTGATGTGGATGATCTGTTGCTTGAGACTCTCCTTATCACTGAGGCGTGTTTTTTCAGTTTCTGAGATTTGTCGCTGAACTTTTTCTAAGGTGTTAGAGAGGGGCTTGACTAGTTCGTTGATGGCAGTTTGGCGTTTTTCTAGCTCGTTAGAGGCTTCTTTTTGCTGGCTCTGCAGGCTGTTTTTAGCGAGTGAAAGAAATTGGTCTTGGGTGGACTTAAGTGTGTCGGCGGAGAGTGCCTTGAAAGTGTTTGTTAGTCTGGCTTCGTGCTGAGAGAGGAGCTTTTTGTTTTCTACTTCTTTGGCTGTGTTTGCTTTTTTTTGCTCGTCTATCTGGACTTCGAGTTTGATGTTTTTTTCGCGTTGTTCGCGCTCTCTACTTTCGGTAGACGCTAGTTTCTGATTGATCTGTGTGAT
Source organism: uncultured Verrucomicrobiales bacterium (assembly GCA_964397975.1). GTDB lineage: Bacteria > Verrucomicrobiota > Verrucomicrobiia > Verrucomicrobiales > Akkermansiaceae > Oceaniferula. Next base: position 4,553 of record CAYNLE010000057.1, read on the forward strand.
CTGCTCTGATTTTTCTAAGGCTATTCTCTGTTCATTACGTGTTTTAGCTGAGCAGATGAGCCATGTGATTATGGAGCCGATGATGAGTCCTGCTGCGGCTGCGAGGATGAGTAGTGTTTCTGGTGAGGGCATAGTTATTGAGTTATTGAGAGTTTTGCTTGCAGAGAAATGAGGCTGCGCCATATTGCGTGTATCTCATCGGGGTATGAGGATGCATACCCACTTAGATTAGAGATGACAACTCATAGAATAAAAAGAATTATGGCACACGAATTACCAGAATTAGGATACGCTTATGACGCTCTTGAGCCTCACATTGATGCACGCACAATGGAGATTCATCACAGTAAGCACCACAATGCATACGTAGCTGGCCTTAACGGAGCAGTAGGCGAAAATAGTGATCTAGAGGGCGTTTCAGTAGACGTTCTTATTCAAAACTTAGATAAGGTTCCTGCTGATAAGCAGACCGCTGCTCGTAACCACGGTGGTGGACACTTTAACCATAGCCTTTTCTGGAAGGTCATCACTCCTGGTGGTGCATCTGAGCCATCTGGCGAGCTTCTTGAGGCTATCAATAGTAGCTTTGGTTCAGTAGACGGTATGAAAGATGCGTTTGCTAAGGCTGCTGCTACACGCTTCGGCTCTGGCTGGGCATGGTTAGCTCTTAAGGATGACGGATCACTTGTTACTACTTCTACAGCTAATCAGGATAACCCTATTATGGGTGAGTTCGCTGGAGCTTGTGGATGTAAGCCACTTCTCGGACTTGACGTTTGGGAGCACGCTTACTACCTGAACTACCAGAACCGTCGCCCTGACTACATTGCTGCATTCTGGAATGTAGTGAACTGGGATGTGGTAGCTGAGAACCTTTCTACAGCTAAGTGCTGTGGTGGTGGCTGTGGCTGCAGCTAATTTTTTACTAAAATAGATACTTTTTCTAGCGCCACCTGAGTTACTTAGGTGGCGCTATTTTTTTTAAAGATTTTTGCAAAGAATTACTGGTATTATGAGGGTGATGTATTGTCGCAGTGAGTCATTTTGTCTCTTTTGTGAGCACTAGTAGTGCGCCAATAAGGCTCTTTTTAGTTGTGATCTGAAAGGCTTATTTTTTAAAAGTCTTTTAGAATAAAGGCTTAGCGTTGTGTTTGTGAGCATTGGCACGCTGTGTGCAAAGAGTGATGGGAAGATGGAGCTTTTAGAAAATAACGCCCCCTCAACTAAGGGTAGGGTAGCTTTCTCTAAGTATCATCGACTAAATAAAAAAATCTCAAATTATTATGGCTAAAATATTAGGAATAGACTTAGGAACAACGAACTCTTGCATGGCTGTGATGGAAGGTGGTGAGGCTGCTGTTTTGGAAAACTCAGAGGGTGCACGTACTACTCCATCTGTTGTCGCATTTACGAAGTCAGGCGAACGTCTCGTTGGTCAGGCTGCTAAACGTCAAGCGGTAACCAATGCTAAAAACACAATTTTCTCAGCGAAGCGCTACATCGGACGTAAGTATGATGAGCTCACAGAGGATGATAAGAGAGTGCCTTATGAAATTGTTAAAGCTGACAACGGCGATGCACACATTCAGGTAGAGGTAGCAGGTGAAAAGAAGGTTTACTCACCTCAGGAAATAGCAGCTATGGTACTTGGTAAACTCAAGTCAGATGCTGAGACTAAGCTAGGTGAAACAATCACTGAGGCTGTAATTACAGTTCCTGCTTACTTCAATGATTCACAGCGTTCTGCTACGAAGGCAGCTGGTGAGATTGCGGGTATGAAAGTTCTCCGTATCATTAACGAGCCTACGGCAGCTGCGCTTGCATATGGTATTGATAAAAAGTCAGAAGAGAAAGTTGCGGTTTACGACCTTGGTGGTGGAACGTTTGATATCTCTGTTCTCGATATTGACGATGGTGTGTTCGAAGTTTTGGCAACAGACGGCGACACTCAGCTGGGTGGTGACGACTGGGATAATACTCTTATCAACTGGATTGTTGGTGAGTTCAAATCAGCTGAAGGTATGGATCTTAGTAAGCAGGCAGATGCTCTGCAGCGTATTAAGGAAGAAGCTGAGAAGGCAAAAATCGCCCTTTCATCATCTCAGAGCTACGACATTAGCCTTCCGTTCATCACAATGGATGAGACCGGTCCTAAGCACATTCAACAGACGCTTACTCGTGCTAAGTTAGAGCAGCTTACTGATCATCTTTTTGACCGCACTAAGAAGCCGGTCTTAGACTGTCTTAAGGAAGCTGGTGTATCAGCTAGCGAGATCGACGAGCTTGTTCTCGTAGGTGGTATGACTCGTATGCCTAAGGTTGTAGAAACTGCTGAAGAACTTGCAGGTAAGAAGCCTAATCAGGGAGTGAATCCAGACGAGGTAGTAGCTATCGGTGCTGGTATCCAGGGTGGTGTTCTTCAGGGTGACGTTTCTGACGTGCTGCTTCTAGATGTAGCTCCTCTTACTCTTTCTATCGAGACATCAGGTTCTATTGCTACACCGATGATTGAGCGTAATACTACGATTCCAGCGAAGAAGTCACAGGTATACTCAACTGCTGCAGATAACCAGCCAGGTGTTGATATTCGTATCTGTCAAGGTGAGCGTAAGATGTTCGCTGATAATAAGTTACTTGGTAACTTCCACCTTGGTGATATTGAGCCAGCTCCACGTGGGACTCCTCAAATCGAGGTGACGTTCGACATCGATGCAAATGGTATCCTTCATGTATCTGCTAAAGATAAAAACACAGGTAAGGAAAATAAAATTTCTATCGAGGGTTCAAGTGGTCTTTCAGATGAAGAGATCGAAAAAGCAAAACGTGATGCTGAAGAACATGCTGAAGAAGATAAGAAGCGCGCAGAAGCTGTTGAGATCAAAAACAACGGTGAGAATCTAGTAAACCAAGTTGAAAAACAACTCGGTGAGCTTGGTGAGCAGCTTCCAGCTGAGATCAAGTCAGGTATCGAAACTAAAATAGAGGTTCTTAAAGAGGCTCTTAAGGGTGATGATCTTGATGCTGTGAAATCAGCTACATCTGAGCTTGAAGCATCACTTCAGGAACTAGCACAGGCAGCACAAGCAGCAGCTGGTGGAGCCGGAGCACCTGCAGATGCCGATCCTGGAGAGCAGGCTTCTTCTGAGCCTAAGCAGGCGAAAGGAAAAGTCGTAGACGCAGAAGTAGTCGACGCAGACTAATCATATAATAAATACGAAAAATCTGGCTAACTCTGACGCTATATTGTCAGGGTTAGCTTTACCCAAACTTAATTAACAAACTAAACTAACAAACTAAATTAAACAATTATGGCAAATATAACACCAATCGGTCAGCGCGTTCTCGTAAAGCGTCTTGAAGCCGAAGAAGTTACGGCAGGCGGAATCGTTCTTCCTGAAACAGCAAAAGAAAAACCGCAAGAAGCAAAAGTCGTATCTCTAGGAACTGGAGGTAAAGACGATAACGGTAACGAGCTTGGCTTCGCGGTTAAAGAAGGTGATACAGTACTTATCTCTAAGTACGGTGGCACAGACGTAAAGGTGGACGGTGAAGACCTTCTCATCCTTTCTGAAGACGATATCATCGGTATCGTTAAGTAAATTTATAACTAACTCATTATTTAAATACATAATATGGCTAAACAATTACAATTCGATGAAGCAGCACGTCAGACACTCCTACGCGGTGTTGAGAAGCTTGCACGTGCCGTTAAGGCAACACTAGGGCCTGCAGGTCGTAACGTTATCCTTGATAAATCATTTGGTTCCCCAACGATCACTAAAGACGGTGTATCTGTTGCTAGGGAAATCGAGCTTGAGTGCCCTTATGAAAACATGGGTGCACAGCTTATTCGTGAAGTTTCTAGTAGGACATCAGACATCGCTGGTGACGGAACAACAACAGCTACAGTTCTAGCTGAGGCAATCTACAAAGAGGGTCTTCGTAACGTAACTGCGGGTGCTAATCCTATCTCGCTTCAGCGTGGTATTAACAAAGCTGCTGAAGCGATCGTAGCTGAATTACACAATATTTCTAAAGAGGTATCTGACACGAGCGAAATCGCTCAGGTAGCTACTGTGTCTGCTAACTGGGACAAAGAAATCGGTGGGATCATTGCTGAGGCAATGGACAAAGTGGGTAAAGACGGAACAATCACTGTTGAAGAAGCTAAAGGTATCGAAACTACTCTCGACGTAGTAGAAGGTATGCAGTTCGACAAAGGTTACCTTAGCCCATACTTCGTAACTGATTCAGAGAGCATGGAGGCGTCATTCGACGGAGCTCTTATTCTTATTCACCAGAATAAAATCAGCAGCCTAAAAGATCTTCTTCCGCTACTTGAGAAAGCAGCGCAGACAGGTAAGCCTCTTGTTATCATCGCAGAAGATGTTGAGGGCGAAGCTCTTGCAGCTCTCGTGGTGAACAAGCTTCGTGGCACACTTAATGTAGCAGCTGTTAAGGCTCCTGGATTCGGTGATCGTCGTAAGGCAATGTTAGAAGATATTGCTATCCTTACAGGTGGTAAAGTGATCACTGAAGACCTTGGTATCAAACTTGAGAACGTAGAGATCGAAGATCTTGGTTCAGCTAAGCGCATAAGTATCACTAAAGACTCTACGACTATCGTAGAAGGTGAGGGAACAAGTGATTCAATCACAGGTCGTGTTAATCAGATTCGCCGTCAGATTGAAGAGACATCATCTGATTACGATCTTGAGAAGCTCCAGGAGCGTCTTGCTAAGCTTGCAGGTGGTGTAGCTGTTATCAATATAGGTGCAGCGACTGAGACTGAAATGAAAGAGAAGAAAGATCGTGTGGAAGACGCACTTCACGCGACTCGGGCTGCTGTCGAGGAAGGTATCGTCCCTGGTGGTGGTACTGCACTTATCCGCGCTCAGGCAAACATTGGTGACATCGGCCTCGAGGGTGATGAAGCTACTGGTGCTGAGATCGTAGCTCGCGCTGTGGAGGCTCCACTTCGTCAGCTTTCTGCAAATGCAGGTCTTGAAGGGGCGCTCATCGTAGCTCGCGTTAAGAGTGGCTCAGGTAACGAAGGTTACAATGTTGCTACCGGTGAGTACACTGACCTTATTAAGGATGGTGTCGTAGATCCTACTAAGGTGACACGCTCTGCTCTTCAGCATGCATCTTCGATCTCTGGTCTACTTCTTACTACTGAGTGTCTTATCACTGATTCTGCTACTAAAGACGGTGATGACCATGGTCACGATCACGGTCCAGCTGGCGGAATGGGCGGAATGGGCATGATGTAATCAGTTACTCGTTATTTTCATTTTATAGAAAATATTATTAGGCCTCGGTTGTATTACACGACCGAGGCTTTTTTATGCACCTAGTTATTTTGCTTCGCTTGCTTTAGGTTGAGTGATCTCAGGGGAGGGGCAATAAAAAATAAAACCACCGTCGCATGCGACACGGTTTGGGGACATTTTTCATAGACAGCATATTTATAAAATATACGATGTATATACAATGAATGCTTGATTTTGATTCAAGAATGGGGTATGACTTTCTATAAAAGAAGCTTTCATCTCTGTGTAAATACTTTAGAAACCTTATTAATTCCTTATGAAATTTTTTAATTTACATACTTCATATGATGCTAATCGCGCAGCCAACAACAAGGGGCAGTCTAGTTGCACCCAAGGTTTTACTTTGGTTGAGCTACTAGTAGTTATCACTATTATTACCATTATGGTTTCCGTGGGAGCGATTGGATTAAAAAACTTAGCTAAATCTGGTGGTGTTCCTGCTGCTGTGCCAACTGCTCAATCGCTATTTTCACAAGCTCAGAGTTTGGCCATTGGTAAAGCTTCTAATGCGAGAGTCTTAGTGAATGCAGATCAAGATGATCATGATCGTTACCTTCGTTACCTGATAGTGGCTTATGAATTCGAAGATGAAAACGGAGGATCTAGATGGGTGACTGAGTCACGTGGAGTTTATCTTCCTCAGGGAGTTTACTTCAGCCAAAAATACAGTTCATTAGATCACACAAGTGGTACAGGCACTCTAAATTCGTTTAGCGAGGGTATTTTTGGAGGCGTGAATGATGCTTCAGCAAACGAGTTACTTTCTGTGCCATATTACTATTACGAGTTTAATTCAGAAGGTAATGCTTCGGATCCAGGGGCAAGTTTCCTTGTGAGTGTAGGCAGTCGTGCACCGGGGCAGAAAAACCCACGCTTAACAGTAGACGCCCTCAAGGATTTTGGTGGCTTTGTTGTGTCTAAGGTAGGTTCATTATCAGCATTCAGGCATCCAGATCAAATCGGTCTACCTTCAAGCCTAAAGCCAGGTGCAGAATTTTAATTTTAAGTCATAAAGATGAAGATAAAATACCAACGTAAAGGATTTACTCTAGTAGAAACAGTCATAGCCATGGGGATCATAGCGGTTCTTATTACCGCTTTTATTGGTGTATTTGGCCCCTCAGTCAGAGGTGTGCAAAAGTCAATTTCGAGGAAAGAAGTTCAGCGACTCGTTACCACTTTGGAGAGAGAGTTTTCATCGTTAAAACCTGGGGCTGACCAAATTGAATATGATAATGTATTTCACAAAGCTTTTGAATGGGTCGAGGAATCAGGCTCAGGTGATATCGATAATGCAATTTTACTTTATCAGTATCGTGGTGATATCAACAGCCCAAGACCAGATGGAACTCTGAACCCTCATACTGATACTAGGGCACAAATTCCTGGACAAGATTACGTGCTACAGTCGGTAGCAAGAAGAGTGAATGAAGCTGAAGTAGAAGAAGAGCTTCAGCCTGGAGTTGTCGAAGGGCGTGTTTTTTATATAAAGACGACCCAATTAGTTAAGAATGAAGATGGCTGGGAAGAATCTGAAGATAGTGGTATTGTAGATCCTATCATAAGTAGCGGAGACAGTAGCGCACCCATTAGTTCACACGAAGACTACCCAGAGGGCAGTCTCGCCTTTCAGGCAAAATTTTATGTATTAAGAAGTAATATTTTTGCATATGTAAGTAATACCTTTGACCTTTCTGACTCTAATGGAGACGGCGATCCTGACGTAACAGGGAGACCTATTCATACCTTAAATATGGCCGTGCTTCGTTAATGCGGACGTAAAAACTTTCATAATTTTCTGAATGAAACATACCAAATATAAATCCAAATTAGGAGCATCAGGCTTTACACTTGTTGAGCTATTAGTAGCGATGACTATTACCGTAGTTCTAGTCGGGATGCTGGTCTATATGGGATCTACGTCGATGGATGCATTTAACGATACACGTAATGAAGTTAGGGCGTCACGTCAGGCTAAGCAGGCGATGGATCGTATTAGCCGAGATTTTGAAAGTATTGTATTAAGAAGAGACGGGAACGACGTCGAGTGGCTCTATTCTGGTGACGAGACGAGCTCTCTTCGAGGCCCGTCTGGAAGAGAGATACCTAATACTAATAGAGTGATATTCTTCACTGCTGCTACAGACCGCTACAATGGAGAAATCAATACTGAAAATGATAACGGAGGTGATGTTTCAGCTGTTAGTTACCGTTTAGTATATCGTGACCAAATTTCAGATTCAGATGCTGAGGAGTATGCTGTTTTCTCCTTATACAGGAACTTAGCTGATCCAGATGAAGCCTTTGACCTTATAGCGGAAGATGATCTCTTAGCTCAGTCAGCTACGGTATTTTCTGATAATGAAGATTTGGCTGCAGAGAACTTCTTGGTAGAAAATATTTATGAGTTCACGCTCACCTTTATTGTTAAATACACAGACGAAAATGAAGCTGAGCAGATTGAGCGTGTAGTAATGGCTCAGGGGGGCAGTGGTTTTAATCAATTTAGTATTAGAGGTAATACCCTTGAATCGTCACCAGCCCTAGATGGTCAAGCTAACACTGGCACATTGGACGGTGTGGAGGTCAGCATCACAGTTTTGACTGATAGAGGTATGACACTGGCTAAAAACTCAGGAATTAGCCAAGAAGAGTTACTCAAAAATCATAGCTTCCATTATACTAAAAGTATTATCACACCTAATTTTTAATTA
>CAYNLE010000058.1:0-11950 GCA_964397975.1 uncultured Verrucomicrobiales bacterium
GTTCCCTAGTAATTGCTCCAAAATATTCTGTCGATGACAGGAAACTATTTCGTATCTAATTTACTTCAGTGTAATTTCAAGTTCTACTCTATCACCTTCTTTAAGGTTTAGCTTCCGGTAGTGATTACCTAAGTCAGACGCTGTGAGTTTATCAGCTTGCTCCCCTGCTACTGATGCAATTTCGCTTGGCAGTTTAAGGGTGAAGTCAGTATCTCTACCGGCAGTGAAGTCTAGCTTCACAAGTTTCTGAGACATATCCCACTCGGCTGACGCTTTCACTCCAGCACGTGTTAGCACTCCTCTAAACTGTCCTTGTCCCCACTTAGCAGGAAGGGCTGGTAGAACCTTTAATATATCAGAACTCGAACTACAGAGCATTTCTGTAATACCAGATGTAATACCAAAGTTAGCATCCATCTGGAATGGTGCTGTGCGTCCCCAGTTAAAGTCCATCGTCACGCCCATCTTACGCCAGTCATTATGGTAAGTGAAAAAATTCTTACCTAAGCATACTCTGGTGAGGATATTAAGACTTTCGAGTGCTTTCTCACCTTCACCCAGACGTCCATAAATATTTGCCATGTGTGCTAGTGACCAGCCAGTCTGAGATTTAAGACCGATCTTTAAGCGCTTACCGATGGCTACCTTACAGGCTTTATAAAGCTCAGGCTGTGACTCCTCAGAAATTTCTAAGCCAGGGAATAGTGGGTAAATGTGAGACATGTGGCGGTGCTCGTAGTTGTCTTTGAAATCAGGGTGGAGCCACTCTTTCATGGCACCGTCTTCATTGATTTCATAATCTGGCATATCAGCAATGAACTGCTTCCAGCGAGCTACGCCTTCTGCTTCGATATTTAATTTCTCACATGACTTTACTAAGTTAGAGAAAACCTCTTTTGAGATAGCAACTGCGATCGTTGAGTTAATCTGAACTTTGATCCGTGTCTCTTTACCCGTTTCCTTATCGACCACAATTTTATCAGCAGGCTGATTCTCTGGTGACTGCGACGGGAAGAACATATTCTTTCCATTGTCCCCCTTAACGATGAAGTCTTCATAGAACATCGCCACCTCCTTCATAAATGGTATAGCACGGTTTTTAAGAAACTCTTCATCCCCTGTGAAGAGGTAGTAGTCGTAGTAAAATGATGCCAGCCAGCCAGCAGCATCTGTCCAATAGATCACGTGAGGTGCGGTGTGAGCCATCGCGCCACTATCAGGCGACATGAATGGTGGGATGTAAATACCGTCACAGCCGTAGAGCTGCTTCGCATTATTTCGGAACACATCGAGGTGAGCATCAAAGTAATCAAAAAATGCCATCATCGGCTCCTCCATATTGCCAGGTAGCGCCTGCCAGTATGTCATTTGGAGGTTTTCATTATTTCCATAAAGTGACGACCACGGGGCACGGTAGTCACCATTCCATATTCCCTGAAGATTTGCAGGGAAACCACCAGAACGGCTGCTTGAGATAAGAAGGTAGCGACCGTAGTTAAAGAGCTTCTGCATAAGCTCAGTCGATGCTGGATTCTGATAAGCATCTAGTAGCAGTTGCTCATTCGGCGTATCATTTTTACCAGTAAAGTTCAGCTTCACAGCCATCGAGTTAAACTTCTCACTGTGCAGTTTCTTATGTGCAGTAAATAGTTCATTATAGTCTGCCTTGGTTCCATTAAGTTTCTCTTTAAGACGTGGCACGGCATCAGCTGCTTTCTCATTAGCGAAAAAGGCTACGCGTAAAAGAACCTCGTCTGCTGCCTTAAAGGTAATGGTTCCCTTCTGTTTCCCTGCTGCTGGAATCGTATTGAGCTCACCATTTTTCACCGTGACCTTAAGAACACCACCGAACTCACCACCATCTGTTCCGTCTGCGTGGAACTCAATAAACTGACCGTCAGCTATTGTTTTATAAGTAAATCCAGGGTTAAAAGAGTTTCCATTCTGATCGATAGCGTCCATCATATCGTGAATATCCAGTGTTACATCACCACTGATAGCGTTCGCCTTATCCGCGGTGATAGACATCACTGAAAGATCTTCTGGAATGGATACAAAGAGCTTTCTCTTTATCGTAGTCTCGCCATCTTTCCAGCTCACCTGAACTTCACCAGACTCAAAGTCGAGAGTTCTCGAATAGTTTTCGAATAAAAACTCCGTATCTGTCGTCAGCAGCATATCAAATGCAGGATGATATGCTCCATTTCGGCCACTGAAGCCCTTTTCCTTTAGCTTAGATGGGTAGTGCTGATTCGCTTCGAGGTATTTACCATCAGACATAAGCTGTCTGACCGTCTTAAGTTCCTCTGACATATCAGGTAGAGGTGACCTCTGCGCACCATACCAGAGTTCATTATGGTTAAATAATATTCGTTCCTTATTGATAGACCCATAGACAAGAGCGCCTATCTGACCATTTCCAGATGGCAGAGCTTCTCTCCACTGATCTGATGGTGTGATCATCGTCATACCATGCTCATAAGCCTGCACCTGACTGGCAAAAATACCCATGCAGGCGAGCCCTAGTAAATTATTAGCTATGCGTTTATACTTCATTTAAAATATCGTTATTATATTAAACCTAAAAGTTGTGTATCTAGAGGCTATTGCAACCTAATATTAAATATAAATATGCATCAGGATCACTCCTCTAAAAACAGAAACCGATGGCTACCTCTGGATAAATATCACTGCCGCCGAGTAGCCAAATGCCGCGAGGGTTAGAAATACCCCTTCCACTCTGGATAGCTTCATCCGTGACCACATCATAGGCAGGATGAAAATAGTAAGGCCTAACATCATGCCTAGATCCATCCAGTTAATAGAACCACCAACAAGTGGCTTCACTCCAGCTGTAATACCGATCACGGCTAATAAGTTAAATATACATGAGCCTATAGCGTTACCTGTAATGATATCACCCTGTCTTTTCAGCGATGCTACGATCGAGGTCGCTAACTCAGGTAAAGATGTCCCTAGAGCAAACAAGGTTAGAGAAATAATCACCTCAGGCACACCGAATGCCGTAGCAATCGCTTCACCATGCTTAACAAGTAAGTCGGCACCAAATACAAGAGCGATAATACCTACCACAATCAGCCCAAAACTAATGACCCCTCTCCCAGCTCCAGACTTTTTAACAGCTTCTATTTCATCCTTTGAAAATTCATCAAACTCCGCGGTATCTTTCTCCGATCTTGACTGCCAGATACTACTCACCACATAAATGACAATTCCTACAGCCAGTAATCCACCTTCCCACTGTTCAAGACACATATCACGCATCATCCAGACAAAGGCAATAGACGAAACGAGTAAAATAGGCAGCTCCCTTCTGATCAACTGTGAATGAACCTCTAGCGGACGGATCATCGCAGCGACACCTAAGATTAATGCGATGTTAAAAATGTTTGATCCCACGATATTACCTAATGCCATATCAGGGCTGGCGTCCCCCGCCTCCATACTAAAACCTAGTAATCTAGCTGGAGATGCTAAGAGTTCAGGCGAGTTTGCTTTTAAACAAACGAGTAACTCAGGCATGCTGGTGCCAAATGCAACTACCGTTAAGCCAACGACTAATGGCGAAACCCCTAGTTTCAGCGCGATTTCAGCAGCGCCTTTCACAAGCCACTCAGCACCAAAATACAACAGCACCAAGCTACCAATTAACCATAAAAAATGTATGAATAGTTCCACGCACAGAAAGATGCCTTACTTCCTGAAGAATTAAACTTCAAACTTCTATAAAAACCTACTACAGACCCCTCATGTCATCGAATCAATCACCTATTCATCGAATTACTGTTCTAGCCGGAGACGGTATTGGCCCTGAGGTTATGGACGCCTCACTACTTGTCCTAGAAAAAGTAAAAGAGACATACTCGATCAATATACAAACTGATACCCAGCTTGTAGGTGGCGCAGCTATTGATGCTAAAGGATCTCCGCTTCCAGCAGAAACAGTGGCGTCTTGTGAAGCATCTGACGCTATCCTCTTCGGCTCAGTCGGTGGACCTAAGTGGGCGAATTTAGCACCTGATGACCAGCCAGAACGCGGCGCTCTATTACCACTTCGTAAAAAGTTTAATCTATTCGCCAACCTCCGCCCAGGAGTTTGCCTCCCCTCGCTCTCGCATGCATCCCCTTTAAAACAAGAAATTATCGCTGACGGGTTCGATGTCCTCTGTGTCAGAGAACTTACTGGTGGTATTTACTTTGGTCAGCCAAAAGGCCGCCATCAAGAAGGTGACGACATCGTAGCCATTGATACTATGGTTTATAAAAAGTCAGAAATCGACCGTATCGTGCGCATCGCATTCACTGCGGCGATGGGGCGTGACAAGCGCCTCTGCTCTGTTGATAAGGCAAACGTTCTCCAAAACTCAATCCTCTGGCGTGAGACCGTAGAAGAAATAGCCCCAGAATTCCCAGAAGTAGAACTATCTCACTTATATGTCGATAATGCAGCCATGCAGTTAGTAAAGCAACCTGGTTCATTTGATGTGATGGTTACAGGAAACCTCTTCGGTGACATTCTCTCAGATGAAATGGCCATGATATCAGGGTCACTGGGTATGCTTCCAAGTGCTTCACTCGGAAACAAAAATGAAAACGACCTCTACTTCGGTATGTATGAGCCATCTGGCGGATCTGCTCCAGATATCGCGGGTAAAGGTATCGCAAACCCAATCGCCCAGATTCTCTCCATCGCGATGATGCTGCGTTACTCTCTTGGCGAAAATAAAGCCGCCGAAGCCATCGAAGCAGCCGTTAACAAAGTCATCGACTCTGGACTACGCACAGCTGACCTATTTACTGGCAATGAAGGTGAAAGAAAAGTCAGCACCGTAGAAATGGCAGAAGCCGTTACTGCAGCTATAGGGTAACGTTTAAGTCAAAACCGGCTGCTAATCGGCATGCCGGAGCGGCCAGCGGGCAGGTAAAATACCCTGTTATGCTCCTTTTTCTAGTCTTCCGTCACCGCATCTACAGAGAATCATCACCAAAACCAAGGTTACAATTCCCTTCATAAACCCTTAGTAGAGCAACATTAACTAGCATATTACGGCTTCACTGACTCGATGTGAGCCTCTACTCTTTTAAGTAAGTCCTCTTTTTTAAGACGAGCCAGAGTCTCTTTAACTCCTAACAGTGAAGCCATGTTATTCGGATACCTTTCTAGCCCACTGCGGTAAGCCTCATAACTGGCTACATCATCTTTTACTTTTTTATAGTATTCCGCTAGCCGGTTTTCCATCGGTTCAATAACTAATGGTGGTAACATAGCGGTAGGCACACCTTGCTTATCCCTAGCTGAGCGAAACCAGTTAGACGCGGTTAGCTGAGAGTCCTCAGGACCATTCAGAGCTATTAATCCTGCTAACTCCATATCTAAGATCGCAAGACTACTTCCAGCATTAAAGTAATGATCAAACTGACCCGACCTTTGTGCAGGCACCGCAAACTCTTTAATTTTAGTTTCAATCTTTCTAAAGCTATCCTTATGTAAAAATTCAGCCGCTTTATGATCACCTGCCTCGACAGCCCTTCTGGCACCTAAATAGGTAGCAAAAGCTTCTATATAAGCTCCTACAAGCGACGGGGTGTTTTCAATCTCAACAAAGCTTTTAAGGTCTTTTTTGTTAGGAAGATGTTCTAGAGCTTTGTCTAAGTCCCCTTCATTACCTCGTGCTGCATAAAGACGAGACATAAGCGTATAGCCTCTCCAAAGTAGAATTTCATTTCCCGCTGAATGAGGGCGCGCTGCATCTAACTTCATCTCACGTAGCTCTTTTGCTACCTCGATCGCCCTATCAAAGTTACCTCTCTGATAAAGTGTATTTGCAAGGTAACACATCGACTTAATATATCCCTCACTATCATTGATACTAATATCATTTTTTAACATCCATTCACTATACAGTTCTGATGACTTAGTGAATGCAGCCTCTGCTAACGAATAGTTACCAGCTCGCCACTCGTAGTGACCAAGTGTATACCTCCAGGAAGGCATGTCTGGATGCTTTTTCACTAAAAATCTCGCATAAGGAAGAACCTCTGTTTTCAAATCGAAATCCTTATGGTTATCAGGAGCCTGTGCTAATAACGATAAAAGAAAGCTATGCACCATTGGGTTTTCAGGAGTCTCTTTTATCAGTGCCTTAATACTCTGAATAGTCTGCTCCTGCTGAGTATCAGGATAACCATTAATATCATACGAGCCACGAGTCATGAATATCCCGATCAACTTCGACTGAAGCATATTTGGAAAACCTCTGCCCAGCTCCTTAAATTGCCGCCCTGCTCCAACAGGACTTACCGCCACTAAATTTGCAGTAGCTATAGCAAACATTTTCTCAAATCGAGGGAACTTCTCAGGCTCACCACTTTTCTCTAATAAATCGTCAGCCTCTATTAAGTCTAAAATGCGATCCACTGCTGCTACACGATATGATGTATATTCATTAAATGGCTTCGCCAATGCAAAGGCTACACCACAATATGCCATTAAACACTCATCGTCTTCCTTAAGAGCTGCCGCAAAGTGCCTATAAGCCTCAAAATCCCACTGTGCATGCACAAGAGCAAAGCCTTGCTTAACGTGACCACTCACTTGCTCAGACTTCCCTGAAACTGGCATTTCTAGACCTATAATATTAGGTCGATCTTTAGGATCTATCAGAGCGCCTAATCTCGGGTGTATCACATCATCTAAGCTGAATGGTCTAGCTTCTGCTACCTCCTGAGTATAAGCAAAAGAGCTTAAAGTCATCGTGATCACACATATGGGAATAGATTTCTTTATTTTATAGAACATATTTTGATTTAATCTGCCTAAGGAAGAATAAAGTATCAAACGAAATTCGACATATCGGTCAGTTTTTTCAAGTAATCAATATCACTCACAGACAAATATGTGTTCACGTCTCTTTACAGCCAATAATTTATTGGAGAATCAAGCCCGTCTGCTTTCTAAGCCCGATAGCGATAGGTATCATCGCCATCATCACACCGAGTAATCCTGCTGCCATAATAATATACACATCTGTATACGGTAAGTTGATATCAGCCGCAGCACGTAGATTGACTCCATTAATGCGCTGCTGGAACATATTATAAATAGGTTTCCAAGCCCATAAGCTAAGACCTATTCCAGTAACCACTAGAATCAGATTCTCAAAAAATGCATGACAAACGAGCATAAATCGAGGCGTTCCAAAGCTCCTCAATAGAGCCATTAAATATACCTCCTGCCTAAACTCTAGCCATGCAACCGTTCCCAGAATCATCGCAAGGATAATGCCACAGCTCAATACAACGCCTACCCTTACATATTTTTGAATTTGCTGAATTTTTTCGATACTTTTAAGCACCTCTACTGCTGAATACACTTTTAACCGTCGTCCCTCAGCTTTATGGTAAGCGTTCACATCCTTCACAAAAGACTCAACACTTTCTAACGAATCGAGTTCAGCGTGCATACTAATTCTATACCCTCGTCCTAACATCGCCTCACCCATCTCAATAGGTATGGCTACGACATAAGCTGATTCTATACTTTCAAATAAATAATCTGGCATATCTGACCGCATCGCAGAAATGATCAGGTCATCTTGAAAGGTAAGGTCTTCAATCCCTGCTTCTTTATTCTTAGCCTTAGTTAAGAATAAAACTTCCGGTATATCGTCGGACTCTGTTTCCTTACCGTAGAGGTGTTCATCTAAATAAGTATAGATAACTACTGGCACATGATACCCGTTTTTCCACTGTAATGTCAGTAAAGGCTGTCTTACAAAGTGAATAGCTTTATCACCAAACTTATTCTCCCAGAGTATTTGCTCTCTGATTAATTGGTCAGGCGTAATATTAGAATGATCATTTGGTAATACCTGCTCTACTGTATAAACAGAGTATGAATTACCAGATTTCAACTGGGCACGAAGCTCTGCCTCGATTTCTACAAAGAAAACAAGCACTAGAATGGCTAATAGAGCCAACAGAAATGGTATAAGTATCTTGCTCAGCGGCGAAACAAGATTCTCAAACCATCTCTTTAAGGTGTTCTTCCACAGGTAGGAAGGTATTAAAATCAAGGACTTCATCGGCGATTTTTTCTAGGCGGTTATCATGCGTAGCTATGATACATATCGAGTCTTCAGGTAAATTATCACATAGAGCACGGGATATAATTTTAGTATTGAGATCATCTAATCCTGATGTCGGCTCATCTAATAGAATAATGGAAGGCTGCTTAGCTAGCGCTCGTGCGATGGCTGCTCTCTGCTGTTGACCTCCAGATAAATCCTTTGGCTTTTTCTTCATGTAAGTATCTATCCCTAAAGTTTTAGCCCAATGATCAATATTACTACGGTCAGCACCTGCCAGTTCTACAGCTAGAGAAATATTCCGCTCCACAGTTGCTAAAGGCAGTAAATTTAATTGCTGAAAAACAAAACCTAACTCTTTTCTTAAAAAAGTAGATGAACCAAATTTATGTGCCGAGTCTATCTCGACACAGCCTTTTTTCACTTTGATCAAAGAGGCTAAGATTCTCAGCAAGGTGCTTTTCCCACAACCAGAGTATCCTTTAAGTAAGGTAATACCTGACTCTATTGAACAATCAAAATCACTAAAGACTGGGTCTTTAGCATTAGGATAAGCGTAAGTCAGCTTATTGATCTTGATTTTCATTTTTATGCGTCACTGAAATTGATTTCTGCCCAATAGCCTCAACCTTGGCATCTGGCCATATCGACGTCACTAAACCGCGCCAACCTTCTGCATCTAATACATCTGTATTATTCAGTGCTATATCATGCTTACTCACTTGGAAACAATTCTCAGGCAAACTCATGTGTATACGTCCTATTCTTGTTTGACCTAATATAGGTTCAGCAAAACGCACCGACCCTTTTGATACCTCAAATACTAAAACTTCTCGAAAAGCACCATTATAGTCTATCGTTCTAGATTCTTTAAAGTAAGCTACTATCAACTGTCCTGTCACACCTGTAGTCAATGTGACACGCATTTTCTCGTAGTTTGCTCTTTTAAATACAGGGTTTTTATCTGCTATAATGATCTCGAAACTACTGTTATCCTTGAT
Organism: uncultured Verrucomicrobiales bacterium; assembly: GCA_964397975.1. GTDB lineage: Bacteria > Verrucomicrobiota > Verrucomicrobiia > Verrucomicrobiales > Akkermansiaceae > Oceaniferula. The sequence goes on from CAYNLE010000058.1 coordinate 9,110, forward strand.
CGTAGCATAAAGTTCGCCACCCTCTACCCAGATAAGGTCATCTTCATCGGGTTTTGCGTTATATTCTAAGACACCATTAAACGCTGCTTTTAAAACCGACTTCTTATGCAGTTTCTCGAATTCCTTCTCTCGCCTCTCTAAGGTTAGTGCCAATGCCTCCTCTTCATCAGCATAAGCCTCCACTACATTTTTTTCAGATATGCTCTCCTCTATTTTCTTTATTTTAGCATCAATACCTTTTACTGCCTTACTAGCTTTGCCTTTTAGGTTAGCTGGAATAGATGACTGATTCATAGTTATTAGTAAGAGCCGCTTTTCTTCACGAAGTTTATATAAATTTTGATCAGCTTGTTCCTGATCTTTATTTTGTGATTCCTTAAACTCCTTAAGTTTCCTTTTTGTATTTTTTCTCTCAAGGATGATTGACCGAGTTTCCAGTGCTAATTTTTCAGGGTCAATCGTTGCCCAATGCTCACCTTCTTTTAACTTGGACAAATTAGGTTTTAGGATTTCAACCTCAACTTCAGATATAGATCTATAGTTCTGAATATGCGCGTTACTAATTGTAACCTCCGATGCAGCTAGCCATATCGATGGAACCTCAGGGTAATCGCTAAAATGTTTAATCTGTTCAGACTCTGCTTTCAGCTGGGGTAAAGAGCTGAAAACTAGAGCGAATAGCACAAGGCTATGAAACAGTTGACTAATGTTTTGACCAATATTTTTCATCCCAAATCCAAAGTTGAAGATCTATACTTAATAGTCGTTTATCAATAGTATCGATCTGATTTTTAGTACTTTGATAACTTTCTACCTCAGTGAGCACCTGCGTAGAATTATAATTCTTAGACTGCGTAATATGATTCAAAGCTTTTTGTAACTCTCTCTTATTGGCTAATAACCCTCTATATATTTTTTTATTAATTTTCAGCTGAGAGGCTTCACTTTCTAATCGAAGTCGTAATTGCTCTCTATTCAGCTGAAACCTATATTCGGCATTCTGCACCCTATCCTTATCTAAAACATCCGTTACATTTACATTTTTAGTTAAACCTGTAAACAACTGTAAATTATCCAAATTAAATTCAGCGTCGTCATTATCACTAATATTAAAGATACGAGATGAGTTAAAATTCACATTTAAGTCCGGTAACCTATTTAACCTTACACCTTTACGAGCAACTGCAGCATACTCAAGTTGAATAGCTTGTAACTTAATACCTAATATGCCATAGTTATTTTTAAAGTTCAGCTTATTTAACTTATTAGCGTAAGAAATATTTTCCAGTCCGCCAGTTAACCTCCAATTTTGGCCAGGTGTGTTAAAGAAACGGTTTAGCTCGACCCGGAAACGCTCTCTGGAAATAGCTAATTTACCTCTACTTATACCAATCTTCCGATGCGCCTGAGCAGCTTCTATAATAGGTAAAGAATCTAGCTCGTTTTCCAGTTCTTTAATTTCAGAATGACTCTCATCCAGTTTTTTCTGCTTTAGGAACAAGGTATAGAGCGCTGCATACTGCTGTCTTCTTGTAAGCTCATAGTTGTATTCTGCCTGTATTATAGATAACTGAGCAGCATAACGCTGAGCATAAACTCTAAAGGGAGACGGAATTTGCAAATTTGCAAAAGCTCCTGCGGAAACATCCTCACTCGAAAAGTCAGAAATTTCAGTCAGCGCTGTGTTTATATTAGCAAAGGTAAATACATCTGGAATCAGATCTAACCAGATTTTTTTCTTAGCTTTTTTAGCGTCTTGTATGGTTTTACGTGATGCTAATACTTGTGCGTTCCCCTCTAATAACCTTTTAGAAGCTTGCTCCCAATTTATCTTTTTATAATCGCTTTTAAAAACAGGTTGAGACAAGTCACCAGCTAGACCAATTTGATCTAGCTGGTGATTAGTAAGTCTCTTGTCTATTTTACCAGCTACGCAGGAGCATAATAATAAACAGAGTAAGTATCGTTTAATAACAACGAATATTTAATATTTATACCTTTATTAAAAACTAGTAGCGCGACAAGCTTTACGCTTATTGCGGAATCGGAATAATAATAGATGCATTTGTAATAGTAAAAGTTCCAGTCTGACCATCATGTGCCTGACCAGGAGCATTTGCTACATAAGTCCCAGCAGATCTTTGTGTATCACTAGCTACAGTAGTAAAAGTCAGTGTATACTCTCCAAAAAGAATAGTGGCACCAGGAACCTCAGCTAATACGAATACAGCATCATCAGTAGCTTCGATTTGTTCATATGTGTAATCCGCGGCCCCTGTGATTGCATTACCGTTCGCATCAAAATAAATACAAGTACCTTCTTCACTTGCTACATTTTGTTGCCCCACAATCCCCGGACCTACACCACTCCCTCCAGTTGCAGTGCATTGACTACTAAATATAGGTGAAGCCGCTCCATCTGGAGTAAAAATGACAGTCTGTTCATCTAATGAAACATTAGAAATATCAGAAATATCATCATTATCTAATGAGTAATTAACTGGTACGCTTCCTCCTGATTCTGTCGCTATAGTAGCTTCTGTCAATAAAGTAGAATCTGCTATACTTACACCAGCCGAACCCGCTGGTGCGGCTCCAGCAGCAATCGTAGCTGTTACATTAGTAATTGTATCACCACTAGCATTAAAGGTAAGATTAAAAGTTGAAGTATACGCTTCATTTATCAGCTGTACATTACCTTCACCAGAGACAATATCTTGACCTACTCTAGTTTCAGCACCTGGGAGAAATGTACCATCATCCGATATACCATCCGCTATAAAAAACGATGTATCTGCTGTTGTTAATGTCAATACACCTGATGAATTATTAATAGGAGCG
>CAYNLE010000059.1:0-5584 GCA_964397975.1 uncultured Verrucomicrobiales bacterium
CAAGTAACCATCAATTTAGGAGACACGCTGCGCGAAATCTTTGGGGAACTCCACTATATGTATCACTTGGAGATTTTATGAGGGCTAAATAAATTGTTAACCATTGTGTAAAAAGGTTTTACATAAATGGCGGACAGTGAGGGATTCGAACCCTCGGAGACATTGCTGCCTCACACGCTTTCCAAGCGTGCGCATTCGACCACTCTGCCAACTGTCCTTTGAGTATGACTACCTCTTCATTTCTTAAACTGAAGAGGTGTGTTCGAGGCGCGAAAGCTATCTATCATCACGGGTTATAGCAACCTTTTTTATTTGGTTTCACGCTTCTTTTTATCGTCACGAAGATGGCGTTTACCTCCTTCGCCTTAAGACGATAAAGATCATCAAAATGATAAGAAGTATAACGGCTCCCCCAGCGGCATAGATCCACCATGGAATAGGAACTCTCGAAGTGACTAGGAGCTGAATAGGCTTCTCCTTCATTTCACTTAACCGGTATGTCCACTTGAGTGTTTTTCCATTATTCTCTACCTCATGGGCATTCGTGCTCTGCGCAGGAACAGGTAAGTGAAGCGCATACTTAAACTCTGCAGCACCAAGGCCAGAAAGCGCTCCTTCACCAAATTTCTCTTCTAATAAGGGCGCTAAATTTACATCTCTCTGTATATGAGTTTGTAATCCCTGAAGCTTAACCCCCACATTACCAATGATCGTATCGAGTATGTTAATGGGCTGAGGCTCTGTATCATCACCCTCATAAGGACCAGCCTCAGGTAAGTGTAGCTTCATCACATCATCGGCCTCAACTTCGATAACAATCAATTTCTGACCTTTACTTTGGTCTACGCGGTTAGTTATTAGCCGCAGGTTTTCATCACCGCCAACATTTTGGTTAACCGACTCAGTCAATGCCTGGGACGCTTGTTCATCCAATAATAAAGTAGGAACTTTATAGATGAGCTTCACCTTACCTGAGCCGTCAGCATTGATAAATATTTCCTCATCCCCTTCGATACAAGATACCAGCATCAGGGCGATAAAAAGACAGATCCATTTCATTGCGGAAAACATACCCACAACTGAGAGCCTGCCAAGTTATTCTAAGTAAAAATGATAGATTACATTATCTGTGTCTATTTGCATAAAAATGTATGACTAATTTAGCTGGCTCGTTCTCATTGACTATTATCGCCCAGTAGACGTAAGGTTATAGCCAGCGAGAGCTTTTTCATCATGCTTCTATACGATACCTTAACACGTCAAGACCGTAAACTCACGCCGCTAGACGGAGAAACATTCCGCTTCTACTGCTGCGGACCTACTGTCTATGGCCCTGCCCATATTGGAAATTTCCGAACCTTCGTGATGCATGATGTTTTCCGCCGCACTCTAGAGACAGGAAACATAAAAACGCTACACGTTAGAAACATCACAGATGTAGATGATAAAACCATCCGTGACTCACAGGCGGCAGGATTAAAATTAGAAGACTTCACTGCCGGCTGGACAGAGAAATATCACCAAGACTGTGAATCGCTCGGATGTCTACCGCCACATATTGAACCCAGCGCTCTTGACCATATTCCACAGCAGATCTCAATGGTCGAAGCTCTGATAGCAAAAGATCATGCCTACGCTTCAGATGACGGCTCAGTCTACTTCCGTGTCGCTTCATTCCCAGACTACGGAAAGCTCTCTCGATTAGACACCCGTGAATTAGAATTAGGAAAAACTCAAAATCAGCGCGCCGATGCTGATGAGTATGATAAGGACTCGATAGCTGACTTTGTTCTATGGAAATCACGTAAACCAGAGGATGGCGAAAATTACTGGGCATCACCATGGGGCGACGGTCGACCTGGCTGGCACCTCGAATGCTCAGCTATGATTCAAGAGCACCTTGGAAATGATTTTGATCTCCACTCAGGTGGTATTGACCTTGTTTTCCCCCATCATGAAAATGAAATTGCTCAAAGTAAATGCGCCTGCGGTGGTGACTTCGCAGCACACTGGTTCCACATCACACACTTAATGGTAGACGGCGGAAAAATGTCAAAGTCTCTAGGGAACCTCTATACGATCGCTGATCTAGAAGAAAAAGGGCATACAGCTATGGAGATCCGCTACGTCTTGATGTCAGGACATTACCGTAAGCAGCTGAACTTTACACTCGAGTCACTACACGCTGCTAAGGAAGCACTTCAGAAGCTTTCTAACGCTGTTAGCTCACTAGAAACTGCGGCTGACAATGCATGTGCTGAAAGCGATGCTGGCGACTTCCTACTCTTCCAGCCAGCCTGGGAATCCCTCAACAAAGACCTCAACACACCAGCTGCGCTTGGCCATATCTTCACAGGAATAAAAACAGCGGTAAAACTCAAAGGGGCCGAAGCAGCTAGCAACCTTATAGCTCTAAACCGTATTCTCTACACTCTAGGTATTAGCTTACCTGCAGAGGCTGAAGCATCTATTATACCAGCAGACATTCAAGAGCTCGCTGAGCAAAGATGGCAGGCCAAACAAAATAAAGACTGGGCGGCATCTGACCAGCTACGTGATGAACTGACACAAAAAGGTTACACCATTAAAGACACACCAGATGGCTACGATGTGATACCAAACTAACCAGACTAACATCTAACTATTTAAAAACAATGTTAAGACCTCGCCGCAACCGTAAGTCAGCAGCTATCCGCTCACTCGTTCGCGAAACAACGCTTTCCGCTGATGACTTCATCTACCCCCTCTTTGTTCATGATAAACTTATCGATGAACCTATCAGCTCGATGCCTGGCTGCACACGCTGGTCTGTCGAAGGCTTAGTCAAGGAAGCTGGTGAGGCACACGCGCTTGGCATACCAGCCATCGTTATTTTCCCCGCAATCACAGACAAGCTCAAGTCAGCTGATGCCGCTGAATGCTATAATGACTTCGGCTTAGTCCCACGTGCTATCAAGGCACTAAAAAAAGCTCACCCCACACTCTGCGTCATCACCGATGTAGCGCTCGACCCTTATAACTCAGATGGCCATGACGGCCTCGTACAAACTAATGCACAAGGTGAAGCGGAAATCATCAATGACGAGACTGTCTCTACACTATGCCTACAAGCGCTCTGCCATGCTAAAGCTGGCGCTGATATCATCTCGCCTAGCGACATGATGGATGGCCGCGTGGAGGCGATCCGGAGCTATCTAGACAGCGAAGGTTTTCAAAATGTATCCATCCTCTCTTACACAGCAAAATACGCTTCTGCATTCTATGGACCCTTCCGTGGTGCTCTGGAATCAGCGCCTAAAGCCGGTGATAAAAAGACATACCAAATGGATCCCGCTAACTCACGTGAAGCTATCCGTGAAACCATCATCGATGAAGACGAGGGCGCAGATATGATTATGGTAAAACCTGCTGGACCATATTTAGATATTATTTCACTCATTAAAGACTCTACTACGCTGCCCATAGCCGCCTACCAGGTCAGCGGAGAATACCTCATGATCAAGGCTGCCAGTAAAGATGGCTGGATCGATGAAAAAGCCTCCGTATTAGAGTCACTCATTGGTATCAAACGAGCTGGAGCCAACATCATACTCAGCTACTTCGCTAAAGATGTAGCTAAGTGGTTAAAGGAGTAGAGACCAAACTCCGGGTTCCTAGCTGTGATTACTGAGGCAAATTAAAACACTAGGGTGAAGAGTTACTTGGATACCCACATTTAAAAATTTATTTAAGCAGGGAGTATTCCTCCCGCTTAAATAAGACTGAGCTATAAGCTTCTTACTTAAAGGTAATCTTCACCATATCAGGTAAGTCGGTTAGAGACTCTTCAGGGAAGTTGATACGTAGAGACTCTTCTCTATATTCGAATTTTAATTCAGCTCCTGTTCGCAGAATCGTTACTGAAGTAGGTTTTTCAACATCAGTAATGAAGATAACATTTTTTTCATTCGGTAGAGAGTAATATGTATCGCCTCGCTTTGTGGTGAAGTTCTGCGTTTTATCTAACATAGGAAGAGGCGCGTCTTGATCCACATCATAAATAGCTTCACGAGAGTGAGCCATCCAGCCACTCATTTCATCACAGATTACATAGAACCAATCCATCATTTCACCATTTCCTCTAGGCGGCACGTTCACTAATAAATTACCACCTAAGGAGCGACAGCGAATCAGCTCTGTTAACAGTGTATTTGTTGTCCAGTGGTTTGTTTCACACTCGGCTCCGTAGTGCCAGTTAGGGGACCATTTGTTTTCAGATTTTTGGCAAGATTCCCACCACCAGCCAGCCTCATTAGTGACTTTAACATTTTCACTTACACTCTGGTGAGTGCCTTCTGGTGTAGCTATGTTACCACGGGCAACTAATATATTAGGCTGTAAAGGGCGGAGTTCTTCATCTTTCATAGGAATTACTCCATCCCACCACATGATATCAATATCACCATAGTTCTTCATAAGCTCATGAACTTGGCCTACAGTCTCAGCTCGCTCAGCTGGACTGGATGTCTGCATGAGAGGTGTTAACTTAGTATCTTTATCAACAAATTCATGTTTGTAGTTCACCTTGAAATCAAGGCCTTTATCTATAGTAAATTCACGGTTTTTGTAATCATAGTGCCAGTTAGGCCCTGAAAAATAAAAGCCAATACGCATATCATTACTACGAGACGCTTCTACATAATCTTTTACAAGGTCACGACCATCCATGAGGTCACCCGTATCCCAAGTCCCGTGCTCACTAGGCCAGAGTGCATAACCGTCATGGTGACGGGTCGTCAGGACGGAATACCCAAAGCCCGCTTTTTTTGCTGCTGAAAGCCATTTTTTAGGATCATATTTATCTGGGTTCCAAGTTTCAGCTACTGAAAACATTTTCTCAGCCGGCTCAGCATAACGGCCAAGCTCGTTTTTTCTTTTATTCCAAACAGTAGCCCAAGCGTCACCTGTATGAGGATTTGCACTAGGAAGTCCCCAATGAATAAAAAGTCCTAATCCAGATTTACGAAACCACTCCCACTCAGGGTGGTCTTTTACATCGATAATACTTTTAGCTACTAGCTTAATAGGAGCGTTCTTTTTAGCCCATGCTCGGACTTCTTCTGCTGACCGTCCTTTCCACGGCTGAGCTCCAGTATTTTTCTTCTGTGCTTGTAGCTCTAATAAAAATGGATCTTCACCAAAGTTTTCTTGTTCAGCGAATACTGGAGAAATGAAGCTAGCTAATATAAAATATGATGTAATAGGCTTAACCATGCCATATTTAATAAATGCTAATCTGCTATCCGTCTTCTTTTTTTTTGCATAAAATGAAAATATATAGCTTTTTTCAAAAATGAGATCTCAAACAAACTACCGTTTTGACCCAAAGCCCTCACCTAGTGACAAGCTTCAAATAACGACAGCTACTAAACGTTTAAATAAAACACATGAAAATTCATGTTTTACTTATCAATAAACTGACGCCCCTCTTGCGTTTGTTTTAATTATTAGAGAGTCTATTTCAACCTGCAGCTTTAAGATATTGGACGTAGATATTGGACGTTTTGAATATTAAGGCAGATAGTTGACCTTCCGTGCTCCTCAA
>CAYNLE010000059.1:5684-11323 GCA_964397975.1 uncultured Verrucomicrobiales bacterium
AAAAAAGCTCCCAAAAGCCGTATCGACACACCTGAGATTCAGGAAAAAATACGTGAGCTTATCAAATTAGCGAAAGAGCAGGATTACCTCACTTACGATGACATAAATGAAGTTCTACCTAACGACTTAGTTGATCCATCAGACGTAGAAGCCATTCTTGACCGTCTACGTAAAATGGAGTTTGACGTCATTGACGCCTCTGAAGTCGACTCTTACCGTGATCGTAAAAAAGACGCCGATGACGTAAACTCAGCAAAGACAGACCAAAAGCTAGATATCCTGGATGATCCAGTCAGGATGTATCTAAAGCAGATGGGACAGGTTCCTCTTCTTACTCGTGAGCAGGAGGTTGAAATCTCGAAGCGTATTGAGGATGCTGAAATAGCAGCCAACACAGAACTCCACAAATTTGGATTCATCGCCAACTCATACCTTGATCTCTCAGAACGCTTAACTCGTGGAAGAGAGCGTTTCGATCGCGTTATCCAAGACAAGAAGATTGAAAGCCGTGAACGCTACATGCGAGCTTTACCTAAGCTCTGTGAACAAGTTCGTAATTTACACGAAGAAAATGATCAGATCTTCCGCAAACTTCAGTCTAAAACACCTCGTGGTAAAAAAGGCCTAGAAGAGACATTTAGTAAAAACCTCACTTCACTCTCACGACTTTATAACCGCTTCTACTACAAACAAAAAGTCGTAGAAGACTTTAACAGTGGTGTAGAAAAATATCAGGAAAAGTTCTGGAAATACGAACGGAAATCTACAGCTAACCCTAACGATAAAGAGTTTGAAACTAAGATTCGTGAAATCCAGCAGCTATCATGGCACCTTTCAGACGACTTCCTTACATCACGTAAAGCTCTCCGTAAGCGCACTCGTGAAGCATACCAGGCTAAGACTGAAATGGTTGAAGCTAACTTGCGTCTCGTAATTTCTATTGCTAAGAAATACACAAACCGTGGACTATCTTTCCTCGATCTTATTCAGGAAGGCAACATGGGTCTTATGAAGGCTGTAGAGAAGTTTGAGTATCGTAGAGGATATAAGTTCTCTACATACGCTACATGGTGGATTCGCCAGGCTATTACCCGCTCTATTGCTGACCAAGCAAGAACGATCCGTATACCTGTCCACATGATCGAAACGATCAATAAGCTCATGCGTGTTCAGAAGCAGCTTGTTCAAGAATACGGCAGAGAGCCTAGCCCAGACGAAATTGCTGAAGAGATTCACCTTCCTGTCGAGCGGGTTCGCGCTGTCCTAAAAATGGCACAGCAGCCGATCTCTCTACAAGCACCTGTTGGTGACTCAGACGACACATCGTTCGGTGACTTCATCGAGGACAAAGCTGCTGACAACCCTATGGAGGAAGCTGGCTTCGCAATGCTCAAAGAAAAAATCGGTGATGTGCTCGATACACTTACTGAGCGAGAGCGTGAAGTGCTCGAACAGCGTTTCGGGCTCAAAGATGGCTACTCAAGAACTCTTGAAGAAGTTGGCCGTCAATTCCAGGTTACCCGTGAGCGTATCAGACAGATCGAGGCTAAAGCACTCAGAAAGATGCGTCACCCTACCCGTATCCGTAAGCTGGAAGGCTTCATCGAACTACCTAACTTACCATAAAGTTAAGAAATTTATTCAATCTATTTCAAAAGCAGCGTTTCCGAACGCTGCTTTTTTTATTCCCTCTAGTAAAGAGATAGAGGGATTAACCTAAGCTACGTAGTAGGCTGAATGTATAAATCCCTGTGCTATGACCGTCTGCCCAAGTTAGCTGAAGCGCGTATCCACCAACTTGCTGCATACGTAGAGCAGTGAAGCTGCGGCTATTATAGGTCACGGAAGGTTTTACAACAAAACCCATAGCATCTGGCTCACCTTGACAGTTAGCGCAGGGGCAAGCACGTCTAAGGCGTTCTAATGGTATATAGGTCTCAAGGCCGTCACCCCAAGATAAAGCAAGCTCGTCACCTATGACTACCTGCTGGTTAAGTGTTATGGATGCCATTCAGTATTTCTATGTGTAGTTCCTAGCTCCAAATATTGCGGAGCCCACGCGGACAATAGTGGAGCCTTCTTCAATAGCGATCTCAAAGTCACGACTCATACCCATACTTAACCCAGGCAATTCGATATCATACTGAATCTGCAGCTCATCCCTCAGGCACTTCAACTTAAAGAACCATGGGCGAGAAAGCTCAGCCGTATCCTCATTTGGAGGGATACACATTAGACCTAAAATTTCCAAACCTGGTAATTGAACAAGTTTTTCTAGTTCACATTTTATACTTTCCGGTGAAAAACCACTTTTCGCCTCTTCATCACCAATGTTGACCTGAAGATAAACCTTTTGTTTTTCACCAAGCTCTACTGATACATTTGATATCGCACGAGCAAGCTTTAGGGAATCAACACCGTGAATAACATCAAACAAATGAACCGCTTTTCGCGCCTTATTCCTCTGTAGCTTACCGATTAGATGCCAGGTGAAATCTTCACGTTTCTTATGGGGTAATAGAGTGAGAACTTCTACTATTTTCGACTCCGCCTCTTGCACCTTATTTTCACCAAAACTAAAGTGCCCAGCTTCCGCGACGTCTACGACACTCTGCGCTGGCCATGTTTTCGAAACAACCAATAATTCAGCAGCCTCAGGTGATCGCTGATTTTTCGCTAAAGCATCGAGGACAAGCTGCTGAGCGCGGCCTAGATTCCCAGCTATCCTCTGGCTACTATCTTGCATACCCTTCAATGAAAAACAGAGCTCTATCTATCTTCCTTCTGCAGTGATCCGGTCACCCTTGCCTGCTCGATCAAGTCAACTAGGTCTGAAATGATATAGATACTTTCACGTTTCACCGGGTCTAACTTACTAGGCCACTCTGGAGTTTCATCGAGATCAGCCACCCCGTCTTTTGCCGTTTCTATATAAGCATCATCATCAAGCTCATGATCTATCTCTACAAGCTTATCAAGCTCGATATCTTCTAGCTTAAGGCGGTAAAAACTAAGTAGCTCATCATCCATTACTGATAGCTTAGCGAATCTCTCTAAGCGCTCTTTATTTCGCGTATTTTTACGTAATTCAGACTCAGCTATTTCAGCTTTCCGCTCACCCATATTAAGAGACATTGTATTTTCTTCACGACGATCTAGTATCCGCGCTGCATCTTCTATGATATATGAAAAGTCTTGGTTTTTCTGGATTCGAGCTAGGCTATTTTCTTTTAGCATCGGTAAAAACAAATTCGCCCTATTAAGTTCATTATAGCCAGGGGCGCGCTTGATAACATCATGTGCAAGTGCGTGGTCAAGATGCTCTTCGCCCACCTCATAAGCATCCAGTAGTGAAGGTAAAACGATATCGGACTTCACACCCTCCAACTGAGTCGTATGACCTGAGACACGGTAGAACTTCTGAATTGTTGGTTTTAAAACTCCAGCACGTCGAGCGTCCGACATAAACGGCATCATACGGCTAATTTCCATCGGTTGCTGAACAGTGCCCTTACCAAAGCTAGAGCTATCACCTACTATAACGGCACGGTTATAGTCCTGTAAAGCACCCGCAAGAATCTCACTCGCTGAAGCACTTGTTTTATCGATCAGCACAACAAGCGGCCCGTCATATAAAGGTGCCTTGTCTACAGCATCACGAAATGTAAATGATTTAACATCCAGTTTATTACGAGAGTCTTTTACCTGCACCACAGGTCCCGGCCCTGTGAAAAACCCCGTCATTCGTCTAACTTCTTCTAATGAACCACCACCGTTACCGCGTAAGTCCATAATAATGCCATCTACATTTTCTAATTTAAGGCGAACAATGAGCCTTTTAATATCCTCAGAGCAGCGTGTTTCCCAGTTCTGAAAATCAGCGTAAAATGAAGGAAGCTTAATATAACCGAGTTTACGCTCCTTAGCATCAACATCCTTTTTCATTTTGATCACTTCAGCTGAAGCCAGAGACTCTTTTAACTCTACCGTTCCCCGCTTAATCACAATATACTTAATCTCTCCAGGAGCGCCTTCCGCAGGCTCGATCTTAAAGCGAACAGATGTGCCCTGTTGACCACGGATCATATCCACTACTTTATCAAGTTTTTCGAACATAATATCAACCATAGACTCCTCGTCTCCTTGGTTGTTGATATCGATCGCGATAATCCGATCGTTGAGCTGTAAAGCACCACCTTTGTATGCTGGCCCACCTTTTACAATACCTGCAATCTTCGTCGCGCCATCGTCCTCAGCAACTAGTGTAGCACCTATGCCTACAAATGAATTCTGCATAGATGACAAAAAGCGATCCATCTCCGATTTACTGAAGTAATCAGTATGTGGGTCATAACTACCAGCTACTGCACTTAAGAACCGGTCTGCCACATCTTCGTCTGTAGCACTGGTGATACTGTGTAGCACCCTCTGAAACCTATTAAGAATCACCACCTCAGGAGCGTCCTTACCCTCTAGAGGGTTCTCTTTCCCCTGTTTATCAGCAAGGTCGGCTATCGTCTCTCGTCTTAAAACTGCAGATAACATGGTCTGCTCTATCTGGTCACGCCAGTAAGCATTAACCTCCTTTTCAGTCTCAAACCAATCCGCCTCTTCACGATCAAGCACAAGCTTCCTATCACTATCAAAAGTAAAGCCCTCTTCCTTTTTTAATAACTCCCCGACATAGGCCACCCGAGACTCAGCGCGCTCTCGGTATAACTTATAGATCTCATTTGCAGCCTCGATCGCAGAGCCCTCGATCAGTCTTTTGTGTAAATCGTTACCATATTTAGCAATAAACCCATCAATATCGGATTTAATAAAATACTGTTTATTCGGGTCTAAACTATCGATGTAGGCATTAAAAAAACGTTTCCCCAACTCTTCATCAAAATCATAGCGTTCATAATGGCTATTTCTCAGCATTATGACCATCTGCTTCCCCACTTCATTGAAGTTCGTTTTAGCGCTTACGCATGACAGCGTAGTTAAAGAGACCAGCAAGCTACTCGCGAGAATTTTAAAAAGGGGCGTTTTTTTCATCATATATAGTTATACTATATCCACAGATACCGTTGCTACTTTGAGCAAATGAATCTCCAGAATATCTTCGAAAGAAGGATCACCCCGCAATGATGGTTTGTCTACTCCTTTCCCCTCATTTTCTTAATATTTGCTTATTATAAAAATGCCTCTGACCAAGACTCGACAGATAAACTAGAGCTGTTACACCACTTATATGAATCCAGCGAACATTACGTTTAGCCCAAGAGAAGATAAAAAAGCAGTCGAAGAAAACCGCCTTCTCGCACCAAAGTTTGACGTAAATGGACTCATTCCAGCTGTCGCGATGGACGCAGAAACAAAACAACCACTAATGCTTGCCTACATGAACGAGCAAGCTCTTAAAATGACCATTGAGCTAAAAGAGGCGGTATACTACTCACGTAGCCGAAACGAGATATGGCATAAAGGAGCCACCTCTGGCCACGTACAGAAAGTGAAAGAGATACTCACAGACTGTGACCAAGACGCCATCATCCTCTACGTAGAACAAATAGGTGCTGGTGCGTGCCACACAGGACGTAGCGGCTGTTTCTACCGAGCTATAGATCTGTCTGAGTCAGAAAAAACGGATC
>CAYNLE010000060.1:0-11209 GCA_964397975.1 uncultured Verrucomicrobiales bacterium
CCTATTTTAATAACCCAGTTTACCCTCTCAAGGATCAGCTCCATTTCTCGGAACCAGTTCAGTGTTGATGGCCTCTATCAAATATGGTTATTTCATTCAGACTTTGAATTTTTTTATGAATGGTAAAACTCGTCAGGTATTTAGCCTACTAATTATTTTTAGTGTGGCGTTTTTAATGGTTTTTTTTATTAGAAAATCTCCGCAGGCGAGTGATCTGATTAGTAAACTCAAGGGAGAAAAAGCTGAAAACGGTCATCGTGCTGAGATATACGATTTACAAGATCAGCCTTCGATTGATGTTAGCGATGTCGAGATTCTACAAGCGATAAACAGAGAAAGCGCTACGCTAGTAGAGGCTGTTCTCCCCTCCGTAGTAAGTATCGATACAGCTGGTGTAAAGAAGCTGAAGGTTCGTAACGCCTTTGGACAAACTCAGCTTTTTTCTAAGAATGTCGAAGGTCAAGGGTCTGGAGTTATCGTAACTAAGCAAGGACATGTGCTAACGAATTTTCATGTTGTCCAAGACCAGCTCGAGTTTAAACTTACTTTCAGTGATGGTAGCGAGCAGACAGCTAACTTTATAGGAGCTGATCCTCGTGCTGATATTGCAGTTTTAAAAATCAATGGCAAAGGGCCGTTCCAACCCTTAAAATTTGGGAATTCTACTGACCTCAAAGTTGGGCATCTCGTTTTTGCCTTAGGTAGTCCTTTTGGTCTTGGAGAGAGTGTCACTGATGGGCGGGTATCTGCTAAAAAGAGATCTTTCAATGATAGTGATGTCGACCTGATACAAACATCCGCTGCAATCAACCCCGGAAACTCAGGTGGCCCACTAGTAAACACCAAAGGGGAAATTATTGGTATTAACTCAAGAATTTATTCTACAGATGAAGAGAACCCTGGCTTTCAAGGAATCAGCTTCGCCATTCCGTCTAATGATGCTTTAAAGTCCTTGGAAGATATACTCTCTCGAGGGAAAGCTATTCGTGGCTATCTAGGTATAGGATTAGCGAATGTGCGAATAAGAGCGAACAAAGGTTCTCAAATACAAGGGGTAAAAGTCACCGGCCTCATACCTAACTCGCCGGCGATGCAGTCGGGCCTGCTAGAAAATGATATTATCATCAACTACAATGATGAAAAAATTACCAACATGAAGAATTTGATTCGTAATATCCAACGAAGTAAAGTCGGTAATATCGTGCCCATCACTGTGATGCGAAAGGGGCAAACTATTCATTTAAATGCAACTATAGGTGATGCAGATAACTTTATTAATCAACGCTCAGCACTTAGCTCTCAAGAAAAGCCAGAAATCGATACCAAGGCCGTTCTGGAAGCCGTAGGCTTATACGTCAGAAACCCCTCAGCTCAAGAGCTAGCTCAAGGGTTAGAAGGTGTCATTGTTACAAAAATTAATCCAAACAGCACACTCAGTGATAAACTACGACCGGGTGATGTCATACGAGCTATTAATGGCATGTATGCCCGTAACAGTGAGAGCTTTTTAACCGAGCTCGCACACTCTGTTCCAATTCAAAATACAGAGATCTACGTGCTGCGTGATCAACTCGAAATGAGGATCACGCTACTACGCCTCAAGTAAGGTCAAATCTCTAGTATGCTACAGGTAAACTAGGCCGTGTGATCTCTTGACCTTCCCAGGTTTTACCCTTGGCTTTATTTTCAAGCCCTGTGCCGAAGCTCTGTACATCACGCGTGGCTCCAATAAATGTATTACATGAGTTTAACAGTGAAAATGCTACTACTAGACTAAGAGTGGTGAGGATAGTTTTCATAAATAATAAATCGTTCAGTTGTTTCAGATATTTATTTAATTACGTATATGCACACGTTTTTATCAAGTGCAACATCCATTAAACACGGCTTTTTCTTGATACCAAGCTTGCTGAAATAAGAATTAAGCTTACTCTAGCACTTCATTCAGTTTATTTTCTATACTTAAATATGTCTATCCTTCTTCCTATTTTAGTCATCCTTGTGGTGATTCTTATTTTTAACGTCATTATATTCGTTCATGAGCTCGGTCATTTTTTGGCAGCTCGCTGGAGGGGGCTTGAAGTAGAAAGGTTCCAAATCTGGTTCGGTAAACCTATTTGGAAGAAAACGTATAACGGTGTTCAGTACGGATTAGGCTGGTTACCTTTCGGCGGCTTCGTTGCACTGCCTCAGATGGCTCCCATGGAGTCGATCGAGGGAAAAAATCAAAACGCTGAACCTCTACCACCTGTTAAGCCGATTGATAAAATTATCGTCGCATTTGCAGGACCGCTATTTTCTTTCCTCCTTGCCCTACTCACAGCGTGCCTTGTGTATTTTGTTGGGAAACCAGACTCTCGTGTCAATACAACTACCATCGGCTATGTAGTGAAAGACTCACCTGCCATGAAGGGCGGACTACAGATCGGTGATACCATCACAGCGGTAAATTCAAATCCTGTCGATTCCTTCGGTGGTAATATGGATACAGGTGTTACGGAAAACATCATCACTAGTGAAGGTGATACCATCAACTTTACTGTTCAGCGTCCAGGCACCCCTGAGCCGCTCGTGATCAAAACAGGCTTCGATATCCCTGACACATCATGGCACCAACGCAAAGGTTTAAGAAAAGTCGGCATCGGTTTTCAGGAAGCCGTCATCGTAGGCTCTATCGTTCCCAATGGCCCAGGAGATAAAGCAGGATTAAAAGCTGATGACGTCATCACACACCTCAACGGTACAGCAGCTACCTCACGTGACCTTCTTATCGATGCAGCGGGTACAGGTAAACTTCAGCAGCTTACAGTGAAGCGCGGTGAAGAAACTCTTGAGTTATCCATTACACCTCTGAAGCCTAAAGGTTTTGATAAAACAGCTTTCGGTATCGGCTTTAAATTCGATGAATCTGTTCTGACAGAGACCATTCTACACCCTGGCCCATGGTCACAGATAACGGAAAGTGCCAATGTGATGAAACGCACAATTCAGCTAGTTAGTTCATCTGAATCAAGCATCGGCGTAGATCAGCTTGCTGGACCTATCGGTATCGGTAAGGGATATTACGAAATGCTAACTTCGTCTGCAAATGGCTGGAAGCTCGCTCTCTGGTTTACTGTATTATTTAATATTAACCTAGCTATTCTCAACATGATGCCATTCCCTGTGCTGGATGGTGGTCATATTGTTTTATCCTTTCTTGAGATGATCTCAGGTAGACCTATCAAAGCTCGTGTTTTAGAAGTTATTCAAACTGCGTTTGTTTTAATTATCTTCGGCCTGTTTATCTATATCACATCGAAAGACGTTGGCTCACTGATACCTGGTAAGAAGCAAGCTCCTATGGAGTTCTCTGCAGAGTAAATAAGACGTCCTAGCAAACTCTAAATACCCGTCTGGCGGACAGCTTCGTAAAGAACAATACCTGCCGAGGTCGCGAGGTTAAGACTCCGTGTCGAGTTTTCCTTCATAGGGATAGTGACACAGCTATCTGGGTTTTCCGTAAGAATACTCTCAGGTAGCCCCTTCGTCTCTGCACCGAAGATAAGGTAGTCCCCATCTTTAAACTCCTTTTCCCAGTAAGCACACTTTGTCTTCGTAGTGAGCAAATAGAAGTTTGCCTCCTCATTCACTGAGTCCTGAAAGTCTTCCCAGCTTTCCCAGATACTTAGATCGACATCTTTCCAGTAATCCAGCCCAGCACGCTTGACCTGCCGATCATCAATTGCAAAACCAAGTGGCTTCACCAAGTGCAGTCTCGCTCCCGTCGCCAAACATAGTCTACCTATGGCGCCAGTATTATGAGGAATCTCGGGATTTACTAAAACTACATGCAGCATGCTGGTGCTTTTAAAGAATCCCCCCTTCAACAACAATACTATTTCAACCCCAGCTACCAAGTATGTGAGAAATGCTCAAAGAGTGTGGAGCGCTCCAGTGGTTAATTTACTACAATAGTATATCAATACCCGTGGAGATCGAGGTCTTCGCTGTGGAGCATCTTGACTCGTTTGCCCATCTTCTTCTGAATCACTCTGAAATGTTGCATTTCATCTGGGGCGATCAATGAGATAGCATCACCGGGAGCACCAGCGCGACCCGTTCTTCCAATCCGGTGGATGTAGTCTTTGGGTGAACGAGGAAGTTCATAGTTGATCACACAGGGAAGAAAATCGATATCGATGCCGCGGGCTAACAGGTCTGTGGTGACGAGGACTCGTAACTTCCCTGCTTTGAATGCTGCCAAATTCTCACTCCGACTCGTCTGGCTCATCTTAGAATGGACAGCTTCTGAGTCGATTTTGTTTTTCCAGAGTTTACTTGCAACATTATCCACCATGCGCGTGGACGAAGCAAAGACGAGAACTTGCTGAAGGTTACCACTTTTAATAAGGTAACGGAGCAGAGGGCCTTTATTCTCATCGGGGCAGAAATAGCCGAGCTGATTGATCAGTTCTGGCTGATTTTGACTTTCATTACCCTCTCCTATCACTGTATCTCCCTCTGAGATTTTGATCACTGTAGGGTCGTTGAGTAAAACTTGCTGCACTGAAGTCAAATCATCTCTGAGTGTGGCTGAGAACAAAAGGTTCTGACGCTTTCGAGGGAGTAGAGTTAGAATGTGGTCAATCTCTTCCTTAAATCCTAAATTTAAAATTTTATCCGCTTCATCTAACACAAGGGTGGCAATGGCTGAAAGCTTGACTGCATTTTTCCCCACAAGATCTATTAATCGGCCTGGGGTGCAGACAATGATGTTAGCTTTTCCAATCGCTTGCATCTGAGTGTTGATGGATACGCCCCCATAAATGGCAAGGCAGCGGTATTGCTCGGTGAGCGCAGGGAGAAATTTTTCGAACACACCCTGCACCTGCTGAGCAAGCTCACGCGTGGGGACGAGAACCAGCACAGTGGGTTCACGGTAACCGGCGGAACTTAAATCCCCCTCTAGCTGCTGTAGCACTGGTAACACATAACTGGCTGTTTTCCCCGACCCAGTCTTCGCAATGCCAAGGATATCCTTCCGCTGAAGCGCCGCTGGGATGGCTTCAGCTTGGATGGGAGTAGGAGATGAAATGCCCTGTGCATCAAGAGCTTTGATCAGAGAAGGTAATACACCGAGAGAAGAAAAAGACATGAGGCGCAGACCATGACCAGAGATCTCAAAAACTCAATCACCAACGGCATGATAAAAAGCACCTCGACTGTTCTCTAAAAAGAGAGCGTAATCTAAGCCTGCCAACGTTATAAGGACATAGCCTCTAATAGCTTGCACCTACTGATTTTCGCCTTCATAGTTCCATTTTATATGCAGCCTGAACAAGACATTCCTCGCCACATTGCTATCATCATGGATGGTAATGGGCGCTGGGCAAAAACTAGAGGTCTCCCTCGTGCAGAAGGGCACCGAGCAGGAGCTGAATCCGTTCGTGAAGCTGTAGAGACATGTAGTCAACTAGGGGTGGACTACCTAACTCTATATGCCTTTTCATCAGAAAACTGGAATCGACCTAAGAAAGAAGTCGATGCATTAATGAGTCTCCTGGAGCGTTTCCTAAAAAATAAGTTACCTGAGCTACTTAAGCAAAATGTTCGTTTTCACACGATAGGTCGTAGAGACATGCTGCCAGAGAAGTGTCTCAAGCAAATTGATCGAGCCGCTGAAAAGACAAAGGACAACACTGGTCTCAACCTTGTATTAGCACTATCATATGGTTCACGTGAAGAGATTACAGATGCTGCGCGCGACATAGCAGTAAAAGCTGCGCGCGGTGAAATAAAACCGGAGGAAATTGATAAAGCTCTATTTGCTCAACATCTGTATACCAAATCCTTTCCTGATCCGGACTTATTAATCCGCACATCAGGTGAGCTTCGCATCTCAAACTTTTTACTGTGGCAGATTTCATACTCTGAAATCGTTATCAGCCAGAAGTTCTGGCCAGATTTTAAAAACGGTGATTTGCTTGAGGCAATAGAAGATTACACGCGTAGGCATCGCCGCTTTGGGCTTGTATAATCACCTCTTTACCTCCATCACAAAGGGATGCCGACTACCGAAGATCAAACTATTTTACTCATAGATCAGGATCTTGATTACCTTGACTGGGTAACTAAGCACCTCACGGCAGATGGTGTGCGTATCTTACGCTGTAATGATGCAGCAAAGGCACTCAAGGTATGTGATACGACCCAGGTTGATCTTATCATTTCAGATATTATCATCCAGCCATTTGACGGTATTACATTATTATCTAAAGTAAAAGCCAGCCACCCGGCTACGCTAGTCATACTCACTGGGGTATTCCCAACTGCTAGTCAGGTTATAGAAGCTACCCAACAAGGTGCTCATGATGTTCTAAAAAAAGAGTCTCTAGTCTTCGAACTACGCCCTACTGTAGAAGTAGCGCTTCAATCACTAGAACAACGACGTGACGCTGGTGACCCTGGTGAAAAAGCGACGGCTCAGCAAGATCACCGCGTAAAAATCATTGGTAATTCCCGCGCGCTTCAGGATGTCTTTAAAATCGTAGGGCGAGTCGCTCGCACCGATGCTCCCGTGCTCGTTTCTGGAGAAAGTGGCACTGGTAAGGAGCTCATCGCTAATGCTATTCACGAGTATTCACCTCGTTCGAAGAACAAATTCATTGCTATCAACTGTGGTGCAATACCAGAGAACCTTCTCGAAAGTGAACTCTTTGGCCATGAAAAAGGTTCTTTTACAGGTGCCATCAACCGTCATGCAGGATTATTCGAACAATGTGATGGTGGGACATTATTCCTAGATGAAATAGGTGACATGCCAACACCTGTGCAGGTAAAACTTTTACGTGTCCTGCAAGACGGTAGCTTTACGCGAGTGGGTGGGCAAGACCCACAGAAATCAGATGTCCGCATCTTAGCTGCCACTAATAAAAATCTAGCGGAAGAAGTATCACTCGGAAATTTCCGAGAAGATCTATTTTACCGACTCAACGTAGTAGAAACCCACCTTCCACCTCTACGTGCTCGCACAGAAGATATCCCCTTACTAGCCGATCACTTTCTAAAGCTCATCATTAAGCGCAACGGTATCCAGCCCATCAGACTCAGTGCAGAAGCCATGGAATACTTAAAAAACCATCGGTGGCCTGGTAATGTCCGCGAACTAGAAAATACCATCGCCAGAGCCTGTGCTCTTACGACAGGGAATATCCTGCTCGCTTCTGATATTGATTTCACCCGTACTTACAATAATGAGAATGAAAGTAATCCAACGAAAAAGGCGCTGGAACACTTACTCTCTAAAGCACCTGAAAACATAGATAAGGCAAAGTGGATCGCTACTCAGATCGATGAGCTCGGCATCTAATGCTACTCACTATTTGCTCTAGGATGTGCGGCATCATATGCCTCCCTCATTCGCTCTTTCGTCACATGAGTATATATCTGCGTAGTAGAGAGAGAAGCATGACCCAGTAAGGTCTGCACGCTCCGTAAATCAGCACCATGATCTAACATATGTGTAGCAAAAGTATGGCGTAACTTATGCGGGGTAACATCAAAGGGTATATCAGAAGCCGCTAAATATTTTTTAAGTATCATCTGCACAGACCTTGCAGAAAGCCGCTGTTTCTGGGGGTCTTTATGTTGGTTTATAAATAAACAACCCTCTGTCACTCTCGCTGCCTGCCGATACTTATGAAGAGCGTCTAATGCGTAGGACCCTATCGGAACAAGCCTCATCTTATTTCCCTTACCCGTGACCCGTAACGTCTCAGCCACAAAGTCTAAGTCTTTTACATCGAGTGATACTAACTCGGATACGCGTAAGCCACTGGAGTAAAACAACTCTAATATAGCAATATCTCGCATCTGCTGCCACGGTTTCATCCTTACACTTAGCTCCACCTTCATAGGGGCCTCTAATAAACTCTCTATCTGCTCTAGATTTAAAACCACAGGGAGCTTACGCTCTACCTTCGGTAACTGCACATCAAGTAACGGGCTCACAGCCAAGCCATGACGGTGCACAAGAAATTTATAAAATGACCGTAAGGCAGCAAAGCGAAGGCGGATAGTAGCACGTGCTAGCTCTTGCTTCATTAACTCAAATAAATATTCGCGAAAGTCATCAGGTTGGCAGTTTTTCCAGGACTGAAACCGGTCACCCCTCCACTCTTGGAAACTATTAAGAGCATGACTGTAATTACGCAGTGTCCTCTCAGAGGCGTCTTTCTCCACCTCCTGAAACTTCAAAAATGCTGTAACTTCATCGATCATACACAGAAACTATGTAGCTACCTCGTATCAGATAACCAAATTATTTTACGAATATATTGAATAAAAAAACATATATCACGTCGAAATAAGCATGAACAACAATATGAATTGGTTTAAAATACACTGGTAGAAAATTTGTTATCCCTCTATCATATTCACTTACGTGGAAAGTGTAGATTACAAAGTTAAGCTCGATATTTTCGAAGGTCCTCTTGATCTTTTACTCTATCTCATCAAAAAAGATGAAGTAGATATTCATACGATCTCCCTAGAACGTATCACAAAACAGTATCTCGACTATATGGATACTTTTAAGATGCTAAATATTGATTTAGCATCTGAGTTTATCGTCATGGCGGCGAATTTGATGTATATTAAAAGCCGCACTCTACTGCCTAAATCTATTCAACCGCCAGAAGAAGACATCGAAGAAGATGACCCACGCTGGGAGCTCATTCGTCAGCTCATCGAATATAAAAAGTTCAAAGATGCTGCGAACTTTCTTTCGCTCAAAGAAACAGAACAAGAAGACTACTTTGCTCATGTTCCTGAAAAGTATGAACAAATGGAAATGCAACTGGATGAGCCCCTTCCAGATGTCAATATTTTCGATCTCATTCAGGCTTTTCAGAAAGTCCTCAAACGTTTTGAAAAAGAAGATGACCTCGGTGATATCATCGACGATCGTTTCACCGTCGCAGATAAGATCGAACGCCTACTAAATATCCTAGAACCTGGAAAAAGCCTTCAGTTCACCACTCTCTTTGATGAAGCTACATCCAAGACTGAAA
Source organism: uncultured Verrucomicrobiales bacterium (assembly GCA_964397975.1). GTDB lineage: Bacteria > Verrucomicrobiota > Verrucomicrobiia > Verrucomicrobiales > Akkermansiaceae > Oceaniferula. Next base: position 9,054 of record CAYNLE010000060.1, read on the forward strand.
TGATTGTCACTTTTCTTGCTGTCCTCGAACTAATGAAAATGAACCAGTTCTCCATCAAACAAGATCAGCTTCTAGGTAATATCGAAGTCAGCCGCCGCAGGCTTTAATCTAAAAAATATATCTACTCCACATCTAATGAGCTTCTAGCCAGTTAGAGCCTGTTCCTACGTCTACTTTACACTGAATACCATGTGGGATCTGTAAGGCACTTTCCATAGTTGAAATGATTTTAGGAACGAGTGTTTCTTCTTCACTCAAATGAAGGTCAAAGAGTAGTTCATCATGCACCTGAAGAAGCATTTTAGATTTAACCTTTTCTTTTTTAAGTAACTTCGCTGTATCTACCATAGCTAGCTTGATCATATCCGCAGCCGACCCTTGAACGGGAGCATTAATAGCAGCGCGCTCTGCAGCATTCCCGACCGTTGCATTACTAGAGTTAATATTTCTAACATAGCATTTACGCCCTGTTAATGTCGTTACATAGCCGTTTTCCTTTGCCTGAGCTACCGTAGTCTCCATGTAGTTTTTCACTCCAGGGTACTGCTCAAAGTAAGTATTAATAATCTCAGATGCTTCACCACGAGGAATGTCTAAACGCTGAGACAAGCCAAAGGCTGATATACCATAGATGATCCCGAAGTTGACCATTTTAGCATTACGGCGCATCTCGGATGTGACGTCATCCATATCTACTCCATAAACACGGGCTGCAGTAGCTGAGTGAATATCTAGATCACTTTTAATTGCGCCAATCATAGCTTCATCACCTGATAATGCCGCCATAATGCGTAACTCCACCTGCGAGTAATCCGCAGCTAATAAGGTATACTCACTGTTTTTAGCTACAAAAGCTTTTCGTATCTCCCTACCCGCTTTTGACCTAACTGGTATGTTTTGTAAATTAGGGTCACTAGAGGCTAATCTGCCTGTAGACGTCATAAGCTGGTGGAAGTGAGTGTGCACCCGGCTCGTCGGTTTAGACACATGAGATGGTAGAGCATCTACATACGTTGACTTCAGCTTGGTCGCTTCACGGTAATGTAAAATATCAGCAATGACTTCATGCTTATTCGAAAGTGCCGAAAGTGTCTGCTCATCTGTCTTAAACTGACCCGTTTTGGTTTTTTTAGGCTTTTCGACGAGTTTCATTTCGCCAAATAATATTTCTCCTAATTGCTTTGGTGAGTTCAAGTTAAACTCACGACCAGCTGCTTCCGTTATCTTAGTCTTTAACTCTGCGATTTGTTTAGCTAAACCATCACCTATTGTTTTTAATGCCCTAACATCTAAAGAAATACCTTCATTTTCAATACCAGTTAACACAGTTAATAATGGCTCTTCAATATCTTGGTATGTTTTAAGCTGAGCAGACGCCTCTAGCTCTGGCTTAAGTTTTTGAGCAATCTGGAACGTCACATCCGCATCTTCAGCCGCATACTCGGCTAGAACATCCGCCGGTATGAGTGACATATCTAACTCTTTCTTTTTTGCTTTCTTCTTAGCTGGTTTCACCTCCTCCATGGCAAACAGATCAGCCTCTGGTTCAATTGCTTTTTCAGCTAAATCAGTAAGTTTGATCGGCGTGTAGCCCAATAAAGACTCTGATACGAAATCCATATTATGACGCTGATCAGGGGCAACGATCGCATGAACTAACATCGTATCAAAAAACGGACCACTCACACTGTAGTCATGTGCTAGGAGGACTGAGAGGTCAAATTTCAGATTGTGACCTATCTTTTCTACCTTAGACTGAAAAATATAATTCAACTTCTCTAATACCATTGAGATATTCAGATTACTACCAGCGCCAGTATGAATGTAATAGCCTTCGTGTTCTTTAACAGAAAAAGCAATACCAAGGATATCACAAGTTCGAGGGTCCAGTGAGGTAGTCTCTAGATCAAAACAGAAGCTACTCGCCAGTGATAATTTATTTACCACATCATGTAGTTCCTTCACATTATCAACGAGATGATACTGATGTTCTACATCACTTAATTTTTTAAGAACTACAACCTCTGCTTCTACGTTAGAGTCTTCTGTAGCTGATACAGTCCCCCCCGCCTTCTGCTCATGACCTCTGCCAGCGGTGTAGTCATTACCAAAAACCCTTCTTCCTATAGAGTTAAACTCAAGCTCAGTAAATAAGC
>CAYNLE010000061.1:0-10746 GCA_964397975.1 uncultured Verrucomicrobiales bacterium
ATGGAGCAGGGAAAAATCGATATGCTGCTCAGCTCAAAACCTGAAGACCGACGGATGGTTTTCGAAGAAGCCGCTGGTATCACAAAGTTTAAAAAAGAGAAAAAGGAAGCCCTACGTAAACTAGAATACACAGAAGCTAACTTACTACGTGTCTCTGACGTTCTCGCTGAACAAGAACGGCGAATGAACTCCCTTAAGCGCCAAGTAGCAAAAGCCCGCCGCTACAAGGAACTAGCAAAAGATGTTCGCATCCTCGACACACACTATAGTTATCAAAAATTCACTGAATATACTGCGGAGTATGAGGAACTACAGAACTCTATCCGCTACCTCGATGTACGTGAAAACGAACTAGATGTTCACTTACCAGAAAAGGAACAAACCGTAGTAGAGGCACGGGATGCAGCTCAGAGCCTCGAGGCTGAGCTCTCTGAAATACGACAGCTGCTCAATCATCATACCAACACAGCTAACGCAGCAGAAAACCGTATCGCCTTTAACAAAGAGCGACAGGCTGAGCTAGAAGCACGCGTTATTCAAAATCAAACTGACATCCTAGAAGCTCAGGAAAAACTACAGCAACAGCAGTCTGACTACGAAGAGGCTGAAAAAATGCTAGTTGAGCTAACGGGTAGAATCGAATCACAGCAAGCTCAGCTCTCAGAACACGAGTCCCGCGCGAATACCCAGCGCAGTGAAAGGCAGGAACGCGAAACCGTGCTTCGCAATATCCGCAGTGAAGCTAACAGCACCCAGTCCATCATCGCCGCTAGCCAAGCTAAAATAGAAAGTTCGCTATCCATGTTAGAAAACAACAGGGAGCAAACAAACCGGCTTAATGAACAATACGATAATCTCCAAGCAGATCACGAACAGGCGCTACTAGAGCAGCAAAACATCGCCGCTAGTATCAGTACCAGTCAAGGTGCTCTTAGTGGCTTCGAAAGTGAAAAGTCTCTTGCAGAAGAAAACTTCAAAGCAGCCCGCGGTGATCTAGATAGCGTAAAACAAAAAGCGTCAGAGGCACATAAAAACCTAGCCCGCACATCATCTCGTCTCGATGTCCTACGTCTCCTCGTCGACAGCGGAGAAGGATTTGCTAAGGGCACTCAGTCTGTATTAAAAGGGCTCGATGAACCCGGCTTCTTCTTAAACGGTATCCGCGGAGCCCTCGCCGGCCTTATTGAGGTCAGCAGTAAGTACACGATCCCTGTCGAGGCGGCCTTAGGGTCGAACCTCCAAGCCGTTCTGGTGAGCGATTCAAAATACGCACACTCGATCATCGAGCGCTTAACCGATAAAAAACTTGGCGAAGCAGCCATCATCTCAGAAGACCTCATACCACCTGCTCGTAACCTAGCAAACCGTGAACTGCCTAAAGGAGGTCTGGTCTGGGCTATCGACCAAGTAAAATCTGATCCTAAAATCACTGGCGCCGTTGAATATTTCCTCGAAAAGACCCTCATCGTAGAGGATCTCAGCACTGCCATGGAAATATGTAAAAACATGCCCAACTTGGCATGTGTAACTTTACAAGGCGATCTTGTCACTAGTGAAGGTAAAATTAGTGGCGGAACCAGCAGCGGCCAAGACAGCTCCGTCCTCGACCGTCAAAACGAAGTCCGTTCACTAGAGCTGAAAGTAGCTGAACTAGAGAAAGAGGAAGAAACAGCTCGCACAGATCTATCCCGCCTCGAAAGCAGCATCAGTGAGCTACGTCAAGCGATGGACTCTGCTAACGAGCGTCTACAGAAAGCACGCGTTGAAGATTCTACGCTTCAGGGGAAACTCAGTTTAGCAAACCGTGAGGTCGAATCGATTGAAAGCAAGATTAGCTCCATCGGCTCCGAAAGAGAGACCATCAAAAACCGCGAAGAGAGCACGCTAACAGGAAGAGAAGAGCTGGAGTCTGACTTAGCCTCCGCCCGTGCCAGATTCGAGGAATTAGAAAATGATCAAATCAGGCTCGTAGGTGAACTCGAGGAAGCAAGCCGCCGTGAAAACGATGCCGTAGCTCAACTACAGGAGTTCCGCACCAGTCTTGCTGTTGAAAGACAGGCCCTCGATGCCGCAGAGCGACAGAGGTCACCCATGGCCGCACGCCTAGAAGAGCTCGTACAAGTCAGTAGCCGCCGTGATCAGGAAATCGCTTCTTTCCACGAAAGAATGGAAGCTGCTGTCGCCGAAAACTCTGAACTCGAAGCAACTGTAGAAAGCAATAAAGCTGAAGCCAGTGACCTATCTGAGATACTGGAATCAAAATCTGCTAGCCGAGGTGAACTACACGAAGCTATCGAGGTATCAGAAAAAGCTCTTTCCGAGCTACGCCGTGAGTGCTCTAAAATTATAGAACAAAGAGGCAAAGAAGAGGTTTCCGCTACCAAGATAGGATTACGATTAGAAAACCTCAACGAGAGCGTCATGGAGCGTCATCAGATCGAGCTCAAGTATTTCCGACCTGACGCACACTCCCTCTTAAACTGTATTCAAGAAAGAGCTGACTCATACGATGCCCCAGCAAAAGTAACGGTAAGCAACCCAGAAAACCCTGGAGAAGAAACTCAACCTAACTGGGACCTCGTTAATACCATTGTAACAGACCTTAAGCGTAAGGTTGACTCTATGGGTCCTGTGAATGTGGATGCTATTGAGGAGTTCGAAGAGCTCGAAGACCTCCATAATAACCTTCGTAACCAGCACAACGACCTCGTTAACTCGAAGACAGAGCTCATCACTGTCATCGAAAAGATTAACACGGAAACTAAAAAGCGATTTACCGAAACATTTACGCAAGTTGCCAAAAATTTCAAAGGCATGTTCAAGGTTCTCTTTGGTGAAAAAGCACAAGCTAACCTCGTTTTGATCAATGAAGATGACCCCTTAGAAAGCGGCATCGATATTATCGCAAAGCCTCCAGGGAAGAAGCTACAATCTATCAGCCTGCTTTCCGGTGGTGAAAGATCAATGACCGCCGTCGCCCTCCTCTTCTCAATCTTCCAGATCAAGCCAAGCCCTTTCTGTGTCTTGGACGAGCTCGATGCCCCACTGGACGAGTCTAACATCAATAGATTCCTCAAGGTTCTCGACAAGTTCATCGATAAGAGCCAGTTCATCATCGTCACCCACAGTAAGCGCACCATGAACCGCGCCGATCTCATCTACGGTGTTACCATGGAGGACTTCGGAGTATCTAAGCCAGTCGGCATGCGACTCACCTCCGAGAAGGAAGCGAATAAGAATCCAAAAGAGGCCAAGTCAGCAGCCCAAAAAGCCGCTCTTAAGCTGGATTCTTAGGGACTATACACTAGGGACAATGTAAGTCCTCTTGCCTAAAAGTAGAACGGCCGTTCTGGTGGTTTCACTAACTAATCCTCCATTTCATCCACCTCTGGCACTGGCGGGATGAGGTCTTCACGCATGAGGAGGCGCTCGATGGATAGATCATCTAGTAAATCTTCGGAGGTCTGCTGGATGACGCCAGCGTAAGGGGTAATCCGGTCGACCTCCGCGATGGTAGCGTGAACCATGGAAGAAATGATATCGATGTCAAATTTATCACGTTCGAAGAGGTTCGTAATACGGAACATGAGCTGTGACCGATCAAGGTCATACTCTAGGCCACCTAGAGTAATTTTTTTATTAGCACGTGCTAGTAGCTCAAGGATATATGCCTCGTGCTCTACCTCCACTTCCATAGGAGTTTCACCCACTATAGATAAAGCATTCAACTGAGGGAATGCCTGTGCGTGTAGCTGCACCTGAGTGTGGTAAGCCTCAAAGGCAGTACGAATAACATCTTTCCCTTCAAGGTGCTCAAACTGCCAGCCAAGCTGACCAAAGGCATCCATAACTGACTGAATCTGAATAGAGGTAGGGCGCATGTAAGTTCGATATACCCTCTGGGCGAAAAATTAAATTCTAATCTGAATTTTTCGCTACTTCTTCCCTTTTAGCCATGGTGCCGTCGATTGCTTTTTTAAGAAACCTCCTGCGAGACCTGACAATAGGCTGAAGTGACGCTACTACACCACCTGTCTTCTCCTTATTGTAATGTAGAACTAGTTCTTTGTCAGAAACCTCCGCTGATTCTATCTGTCCCCAGTAGATCATCTGCATCTTATCTTTAGCCTTATAAAAAGGGAAAATCTCTACCCCAAGCGGACTAAGAATAATGTATGCATGACGCGTGCAACGCACTGCTAGCTTCAAAAGAAGCCAGACAAGAATCAACCCAGGGATACAAGGCCAAACCCACCCCTGAAGAATCGGAGGTTCTATCCCCCAGTTCTGAGTTGATAAGATAAACAAACTCATCGTCAGCGCAAAAGTAAGCACCGCTGAAAAATAAAAGACATATGCCTGCCTACTGCGCGTAAAGCGTAGCTCTTTCTCAGGCTCAGCAAGCTGCTTAGGCCCTTTACTGGTTATTTTAGAAATGACCGACATAGCGACAAAAGTGTTTTGCATGGATCTCTCCATTTGTTCAACACTAGAACTTATGCTATCACTCTGGCGTGTCATTCTCACTCCACAGCGACTACAGTCCATCAGGCGACCAAGGCCCAGCTATCGAAAAATTAGTCAAATCTCTGGAAGCTGGAAATAGACACCAAACACTACTCGGCGTCACAGGCTCAGGTAAAACATTCACCGCCGCTAACATCATCGAGCGAATAGGAAAACCGACGCTAGTGATGAGTCATAATAAAACACTGGCTGCTCAGCTCTACTCCGAACTAAAAAACTTTTTTCCTAACAATGCTGTAGAATACTTTGTCTCCTACTTCGACTACTATCAGCCAGAGGCCTACATTCCTCGCTCTGACACTTTTATTGAAAAAGACAGTTCAGTCAACGAAGAGATCGAGCGTATGCGGCTCAGCACCATGGGCTCACTCATCACCCGTGAAGACGTTATCGTAGTAGCATCTGTTAGCTGCATCTATGGTCTAGGTTCTCCTGAAGACTACCAGAACATGATGCTACCTGTGAAAGTAGGTGAGGAGCTTGACCGTGAGGAATTCCTTAAAGGGCTGGTGAACCTTATGTTTGAGCGAAATGACATCGCCTTCTCGCGAGGCCAGTTTCGTGTGAGAGGAGATGTGGTAGAAGTTCACCCTGCTTATCTGGAAGAGACGGCCATACGCGTCGAGTTTTTCGGCGATGAGATCGAGCGTATTTCTCAGATCAATGCACTAACAGGTAAAAAAATGGATACCCTAGACAGCCATACCTTTTTCCCTGCTAAGCAGTTTGTAAGTGACGCTGGTAAAATGACTTCAGCGATACGTGCGATCAAAAAAGAAGCCAATGAGAGAGTCGAGTGGTTCGAGGAGAGAGACAAGCTCATCGAAGCGCAGCGGATCCGCATGCGCACGGATTTTGATATCGAAATGATGCAGGAGATGGGGTTCTGCCAAGGTATCGAGAACTACTCTCGTCACATCACCGGTAGAAATCCAGGTGACCGCCCCTACACGCTGCTCGATTTTTTCCCCGACGACTACTTACTTATCATGGATGAGAGCCACGTCAGCATTCCACAGGTAGGCGGCATGTATGAAGGTGACCGCAGTAGAAAGACCACGCTCGTTGAGCACGGGTTCAGACTACCCAGCGCACTGGACAACAGGCCGCTCAAGTTTGCTGAATTCATGAAAATGACAAACCAGAGGGTCTACATCTCCGCTACGCCGGCTCCCTTTGAATACATCAACTCACGTCCGGATAACAAAAAGTTTATCCCATGGAAAAATGATGAAATGTCTGCCGCCCAAGCACTAAAAAAAGTAAGACAGGGAGTTAAGCCTAGTGGTGCTAACGTTGATATAGATGACTTCGATGTGCACTCAGCTGGCGCAAACCTTATCACCGAACAAATCATTCGCCCCACTGGACTGCTAGACCCTATCCTAACGCTAAAGCCGCTTAAGGGACAGATCGATGCTACGATTGATCTATGCCGTGACCGCGTAGAAAAGAACGAACGAGTGCTGGTAACTACACTTACTAAGAAAACGGCTGAGGACTTATCTGAATACCTACAAGAAACTGGGCTCAAAGTTCGCTATATTCACTCTGATGTCACCGCTATTGAGCGTGTCGAAATCCTCCGCCAACTTCGCGCTGGCGATATCGACGTCTTAGTAGGCATCAACTTATTAAGAGAAGGTCTCGACCTCCCTGAAGTGTCTCTTATCTGTATTCTTGATGCTGATAAAGAAGGATTTTTAAGAAATGAAACGGCACTCATCCAGACAGCAGGACGAGCCGCAAGGCATATCAAAGGTGAGTGTGTGCTATTCTGCGACATTGTTACTGACTCGATCCAGCAGCTGATCACGACAACAGAATACCGTAGGCAAAAGCAAATGGAGCATAACGAAAAACACGGCATCACACCACACAGTGTCATCCGTGCTGCACAAGAAAGCCTTAGCCACCACGAGACAAACAAAGAGCAAGCCGAGCAACTCAATCAAGGTCTCGTAGCCGAAGATGAAACTAGCTACAATACGGTTCACGTCATGGCTGAGCTTCAGGAGGAAATGCGAGAAGCCGCTGCTAAATTAGAATTCGAGCGAGCTGCCCATTTACGAGACCAGATTAAGCAACTAGAGAAAAAGGAGGGTTAGAGAACCGCTTTTGCTATCTGGAGAACATCACCAAATGGTAAGCGGTCGAGTAAGCCCCAGTCATCGTGACGGTAGAGGCGATAGCGCATCATCGCAGGAGAGTAGATACCACATAGGAACCGAGCTAAGCGAGCTGGGCTAGAGATCTCAGCCTTTCTTTTAAGCACAAGTTTTTGCACCCGCTCCATCTCTTCTAGTGAAACTTCATCAATAACTTCAAATGGTAATTCACCAGAGGAGCCTTCACTCATACACGCAGAACATTTTCCGCATGTGGACTCAAGATTTTCACCAAAGTATTTTAATAACTGCTTCATCACGCAACGAGAAGAAGATGCGATAGTAAATACTCTCTCCACCCTGTCTCTATCATGTTGAGCATAATCCTGCATCAGGCTCAGGCACTCTATCGCTAAATGGTGAACTGCATCAGGCTCTCGAACTATTTTATAATGCTTCAAGCTATGGCTCATCTTTAGCTGCACATCACCTGAAGCCTCTAACTCTCGGAGTAAGTTGATTATTTTTTTCAGTTTAGATATCTTATGGTCCGCCAGCTCTAATAAGGATACTCGCTTCGGTGACTCTATCATCATCGTAATAGCATCTTGATCTTTTTTACTGAACCCACGAAGTGTGTTTGCTCTCACTTTCTTATTCCAACACAGAGGCCTAACATCACACCAGAGCCACGACTGACCGCTGAGCTTAATCCAGCCGTCTTTCTCTAACCTTACCAATAGAACGTCGAGCAACTCGACAGGCACATCATTTAATGTGCTGAGGTTATATCGGGAAACAATCGCTTCTTTACCTTGTGAAAAAACATTTTTCAAAATGGCCTCTATCGACTGAATACTAGGCTGCCTAGCCTGAGTCATACTTTCCAGAAACAGCTGATCATTTTTATTAATCAGTATCTCACATTGACTAGGTAAACCATCTCTCCCCGCCCTGCCACTTTCCTGAATCCAACCTTCTGGTGACTTCGGTGGATGGTAATGGATCACACTTCTTACATCCGGCATATCCACCCCCATACCAAAAGCGATAGTCGCACAGATCACAGGAAACTGATGTGCCAAAAAACCGTCTTGCACCTCAGACCTAGCAGTGCTCGGCATCCCTGCATGATATGCCCGAGCCTCTATGCCCTGACTGCTAAGGTAAGCTGCTACATCCTCTGCATCATTTCTACGGGTCACATAAACGATGGCAGGTGAACGACCTTTGCCTTTGAGCGACTGCCACAGCTTCTCCTTTTTATCTTTATTACTCGCATGCGTTATACGCATCGATAAGTTAGATCGGTAAAACGATGTCTGCACTTGATCTCTTTTTAGAATGCCAAACGACTTCCTTATCGATGTCGCCGTTGCAGCTGTCGCCGTTGCAGTTAAAGCAATGATCACCTTAGGCTTAATTCGCTTAACTAGCTTTGGCAGACTGATATACAAGGGGCGGAAACTATGCCCCCACTCATCTAGGCAATGCGCTTCATCAACGGCTACTAAAAAAACAAGCTGCTGCTTTAGTAACTGCTGCATACTTGGTTCAGAAAACCTTTCCGGTGAAAGGTATAGAAGCTTCAGCTCTGCATTCTTAATATCTGCTATAATTTTCCCGACCTCCTCTTCACTCGTGGTCGAGTCGATACGAGCCGCAGAAATCCCCTTTCCCTCTAGTGCTGCCACCTGGTCTCTCATCAATGCTATCAATGGTGATATCACGACACTCAAACCATCTTTCATCAGAGCGGGCAGCTGATAACAGAGAGACTTCCCCCCACCTGTGGGTAAAATTGCTAAGGTATTAACTCCTGCTAATACTTGTTTTACAATCTGCTCCTGCCCAGGACGAAGCTCTGTATAGGAGAAATACTTTTTAAGAGCTTCTTTCATAGATGATTAATCAGAAATCATATCGCAGGCTAACTGAATCGCATGAATCATAGAGCTAGCCGATGCCTTACCCTTACCAGCTATATCGTACGCCGTGCCGTGATCTGGACTCGTTCGTGGCTTTGGCAAACCCAAGGTTACATTCACACCTGTATCAAAGTCTAACAACTTAAGCGGGATCAAGCCCTGATCATGATACATACATAAAACGGCGTCATATTCCCCATCAGCTGCAGGACGAAAAATAGTATCCGGCGGGTGGGGTCCTGTAAACTCGACCTGATCCATCGCCCGCTGTAATTCCAGAACTGCTGGCTTTACCACCTCCTGATCTTCACTACCAAATGCACCATTCTCACCTGCATGTGGATTCAGCCCACACACTGCCACTCTTGGCTTCTGAATGCCGCGCTGAAAACAGAAGTCCGCCAGTAATTTCCCCACACGAACAATCTCATCTTTTGATAAAAGAGCTGGAACATCAGCTAGCGGAACATGGATTGTTACTAGTGCTACGGTCAAATTCTGACCGGTAAGACACATCGCATGGTTTTGACAATGTAAACGATCAGCATAAAACTCAGTCTGCCCGGGAAAATGAAAGCCAACATCGTGCAGCCCCTCTTTTCCCACAGGAGCTGTTACCACAGCGTCTATCTCGCCAGAATTCATCAGCGAGACCGATTCCTCAAGAGCGTCCAGTGCCGCCTGTCCTGTTTTCGCAGTGGGCTTACCTAGCTCGGCGCCGATATCTTTACCTATAATCCGGTATTGAACATCATCAGATAGCATCCCGGAGGCTAATGCTGCAGCTACTACCTCTGGACCTATCCCGGCCTGATCACCCAGTGTAATTCCTATTACTTTTGAACCTGTCATTTTCTATAGGGATCATTCATTATCTACTGAAAGGTTGCAACCTTATCTCAAAGATACATATTCAAGCAGAAATAATTATTTCACCTCTCCCTCTACAGAATCTCATGGCCACCTTCAAACGCAACGACGAGTCCAGCCAACCGCGCAAAGACTATGCCGGTATTCTGCCTAAAAAAGGGTGGCCAAAAAGAAATTACCAATTTCTCAGACACCGTCTGCTACCACAGGTTTTCCAAAAACGTAACGGTAATAGCCACCAGCCCATTGCGCACGCACCAGCAGAGGGAAAAGTCCGCGTAACCTGGATAGGACATGCTTCATTTCTTATTCAGTTCTCTAAACACTCCATCATTATCGACCCAAACTGGGCAAATTGGCACGGTGTAGTAAAGCGCCAACGAGAACCAGGAATCGATCTAGACCTCATGCCTCTGGTCGATCTCGTCATGGTTACTCACGCCCATTTTGACCATCTCCATAAAAAAAGCCTCAAGATTTTAAAATCACATGAAGGCATCGTCGTCCCCCAGGGCAGTGGCTCTCTGGTAAAAAAGCTAGGTTTTAATCAGGTGCATGAGATGTCAGTCTGGGACACTCTCACATTTTCCGAGTTAAAGGTCACTCACACGCCAAGCCATCACTGGGGAGCTCGATACCTACACGATACCCATCGTGACTACGGTGGCTACATTGCTGAAGCTGGCCCATGTAAAATCCTCCACTGTGGTGACAGCGCTTACTTTGATGGCTTTAAAGAAATAGCTAAACACCACACCCCTGATGTGGCTCTGATGCCGATCGGGGCTTATGACGCACCTAGCGGGAGAAACGTACATATGAACCCTGAGGAGGCCGTCCGTGCTTTTATAGAGATGGAAGCCGGGATACTCATTCCTATGCATTATGGCACGTTTCCACTAGGAAATGAGCCTTATGACGAGCCTGTCGAGAGACTACTCAAAGAAGCTGAGAGGCTCGGTGTTTCTGATCGAGTGCTTGTTTTAGAAGAGGGCGTAGGGATCGAAATAGACTGTCTAGAAGAAACAAAAATATAGAACCCCTCTAATATATTAGATCAAGCCGCAGCCTGAACGAAGCTGCTTTACTGAATATCCAGCCCCGCAAGTAAATAATTGTGACAAAACAGCAATTTATGCTATCTACCCACCTGTATTGAACCATTATTTAATATTCTAAATAACTTACAGACAACACTATAACAACACTATGAAACTAAAATATATTCTTACTCTTGTAGCTTCAGCTACATTTTTCACATCATGTGATAAAGCTACAGATATTGTAGACTCTGCTAAAGATTCGGCTGTAGA
>CAYNLE010000062.1:0-10737 GCA_964397975.1 uncultured Verrucomicrobiales bacterium
AGCATGGCAAGGACTCGAATATCAGAAAAATAAAAACGCTGCAGAGAAAGCTCAAGTAGCCCTACCAACTAACCCTCTCATCCCAACAGGTAGAATCATAGCTCCTGAGAATGAGGCCATAGAAATTAGCCTCAAACGCTTAAAGACTAAATTACAGCAAGGGGATTTCTCAGAAATGCCCTACGGAACATTTTCTATTAACAAGAGATCTCGTTTATATATCGAGACCCCCATGTCATGGAATCAGGCTCAAAGATTCTGCGAAAACTTCGGAGGTTACCTAGCCGTTACTCCGACAGAAAATAACCTAAGCCAGTTACTCGACCACGCTCCTGCAGATAAATCATTATGGCTAGGTGCTGGAACTGCTGGCAAAAACAAATGGAGCTGGGTAAACGGAACAAGCTGCAAACTAGATATTCGTGATACAGTTAAGCCTTCTTATGTCATCACTGATAATAAAGGCCACTTAGCACCAAAGCCCGCTACTGAAAAACACTCTTTCTTCATCGAATGGGATGACACTAGAGGCACAAAGGCAAACCTAACAGACCAGTTAGCAAAAACGAGCAATACACTAACTAGCGGTAATGCAATATACCCACCTGGAACCGTTGAGCATAAAGGCCATCACTACCTGTTCGTTAATCTATCTATTCCATGGAAAGGCGCTGATGCCATAGCAAAATCAGCAGGTGGCTATTTAGCATCAGCCGATCAACTAGTCGAAAATAGCTGGATGCTAAACCTAGCCAACTCTCTTCTCAAAGAATCACAAGCATGCTGGATTGGAGGGATCGAAAAAAATAACGCAGGCTGGAACTGGAGTAATCAAGCTTTATGGAAAATCGAATCCTGGGCTACTGGCTTCCCTAAGTCACACGGCACAAGCACATCAGCATGTGCTATTGTTCCTGGGAAAAAGTGGAAAAATTATTTAGCCTACAAAGAACTCGATTACTTCTTAATAGAATGGGAAGGAAATAAAACTCTCTCATCAGCTAGTAATACGGAAGTTCACCCAGCTAAAAACACTCCAGTCCCCGCTGTAAAAGCTCCTGTCAAAAAGGATCATCCACAGATCATTTCTACCCGTAGTAAATGCTCAGAATTAGTAGCTAAAACGTTTAAAGCTAAAAAAGCTGAATTCACAGCAAACACAAAGTCTTACCTCAAAGACCTAACAAGGATACACACTTCAGCAAGCCCAACACTTCAAAAATCATATCAAGAACCATATGATAAAATGAAAAAAGCTCTAGACGGTGTTCGTATTGATCCAGCTATTGGAGAAATCGAATTACCTACCGTATTCAAAAGAACTCTCGATGAGTTCTTAAAGCGTCAAGACGAGATCGATGACAACATCATAACCGATACTGAGAAATTACGCGGCCTCTATATCAAAAGGCTTAACGAGTTCACAGTAGCTATGCGTAAGGAGAACAATCTAGACGCAGTCAACCAAAGTAAGCAAGAGATCGAAAGGTCATCTAATCCAGGCATGGCATTTGTTGAGTATATGAATGGTATCGCTAACACACCTAAATCGGACACCAACCCTTTTTCTAACTAATAAAATTAATTAGGTAAAGGGCTCTGACCGGCACCGCTAAATAGGTCTCTACATTTAACTCGCCTCATAGATTCATAATGCTACCGCAAGCAGCATTTAACCTATTTATTTTTTGAACGTTTCTTCATCTGAGCCAGCTAAGGCCATCGTCATCAAGGGGGCTAGACAACATAACCTCAAAAATCTTGATTTAGAAATACCACTAGGAAAGTTCACGGTTATTACTGGGCCGTCAGGGTCAGGGAAATCCTCGCTAGCTTTTCATACACTCTATGCGGAAGGGCAACGGCGTTACGTCGAAACATTTTCTCCTTATGTGCGCCAGTTTCTCGACCGTATGGATAAACCTGAGGTAGACCGCATTGATAATATCCCTGCGGCTATTGCTATCGAGCAGAAAAATACAATCCGCACTTCTCGCTCAACAGTTGGCACTCTCACCGAACTAAACGATTACCTTAAACTGCTATTCCCCCATTTAGCAGAAGCGTTCGATCCAAAAACAGGAGAGCAAATCAAACCTGACAGCACGGAAAGCATCATTGAATGGTGTTATAAAAACGCTCCTGACCAACAAGTACTCATCCTATTCCCGGTAACCCTTCCTCAGGACGCTTCCGTTACTGACACCATGTCCTTGCTTAATCAGCAGGGATTCACTCGGGTCTATCATAAAGGAAAGACTCTAAGAACCGATGAGGAGAAATATAGTACATCTCTCAAATTTGGCAGCCAGCTATTCATCATTCAGGATCGAATCAAACTAACCCAGCCTAACAAATCAAGAACATCTGAAGCTATATCAAGCTCGATTAACTTTGGTAAAGGCGAGGTCACCGTTATCGTTGACGAGAAGGAACACCATTTCACCACAAAATGGAAAAACCCAAAAACAGGTTTTACAGTTCCTTCACCTACCCCCGCCCTCTTTTCTTTCAACTCTCCTCTGGGAGCCTGCCAAACATGTAGAGGCTTCGGTAAAACCATTGGGATAGACCTAAATAAAGCGATCCCTAACCCATCACTGAGTATCAAGGAAGGTTGTGTCACCCCCTTTACGACAGCCCGCGGAGCCGAATGTCAGGACGACCTTATACGAGCTGCGAAACAAAGCGGTATTTGTATCAACACCCCTTACCAAGATCTTCAAGAACATGAACGCCAATGGCTGCTCTACGGGGAGCGCGCTAATACAGAGGATGCATGGAAAAATAGCGAATGGTATGGAGTAAAAGGCTTTTTTAACTGGTGTGAAACGAAGTCATATAAAATGCATGTGCGTGTATTTTTAGCTCGTTACAGAGCTTATACAGACTGTCCAGACTGTCATGGCTCACGGCTCCAGCCAGCTGCTTTATGCTTTAAGTTACATGGTAAAACTCTGCCTGAATTATGGCGCACGCCTATTGCAGATTTACGTGATTGGTTTAAAAATACGGTAGAAAAAGATAACGGTATTAGAAATAAATCTACCAGCTCGTCCATTCAACACGCACTCACAGAGGTAACTTCACGACTCCACTATCTATGCGAAGTTGGGCTCACCTACTTAACTCTTGATCGGGCTGCCAATACTCTTTCTGGCGGAGAAATTGAACGGGTTAATTTAACCACCTGCCTCGGTGCCGCACTTACTAACACACTTTTCGTCCTAGATGAACCTACTGTTGGCTTACACCAATGTGATATCGACCAATTAGTTTCTGTAATGAACGACTTACGTGACAAGGGGAACACAGTCGTTGTGGTAGAGCACGAAGAATCTGTCATGCGTGCGTGTGATCACCTTATCGATATGGGACCCGCCGCTGGTGAGCATGGAGGTAATATTGTAGCAGAAGTTTCAGGTAGGAAAGCTCACCAAAAGACAACATCTAAACAATACCCTGATTCACTCACCCTCCCTTTCTTATCTGGCCAAAAGTCAATCAAGCCTCCTTCCACTAGAAGGATAGCCAAAGGTCACCTAAGTATTAAAGGCGCCAATAAACATAACATTCAAAACCTGAATCTTAAGCTTCCGCTAGGGGCGTTCACTTGCCTAACAGGAGTGTCAGGATCAGGTAAATCAACACTCGCCCATGACATTCTTTATCTGAACTTGGCGGCGCAGCTAGGCCTATCATCTACCGATGAAGCTGCTCCTATAAAATCTATTAGCGGCTTTAAAAAGCTCGCATCGGTTGAGCAAGTTGATCAGTCCCCCCTCAGTAGGACACCCCGCTCCACACCCGCTCTTCATTCTGGCGCGTTCGAACCCATCAGGCAGCTCTATGCACTCACTCTTGAGGCCTCTGAGAAAAACCTAACACCTGGATACTTTTCATTTAACTCAGGTGACGGACGCTGCCAGCGCTGTATGGGAAATGGCTTTGAGAAAGTAGAAATGCAGTTTCTCTCAGACCTCTACATTACTTGCCCTGAATGTAATGGCTCACGCTATACCAGTAGAGCACTTAAATTTCATTACCGCGGTAAAAACATATCTGAAACACTTCAGCTTACCGTTACAGAAATGGTTCAAGTAGCTTCAGAAATTCCCGAACAAGCCTCTAAAAAAGAGATCTCACTGCTTAAAAAAATAGTAAAGTCTCTCCAGCCACTTATCGATGTAGGGCTTGGGTATCTACGCCTAGGTCAGCCACTTAACACCTTATCAGGCGGCGAGTCACAACGCCTTAAACTTTGTAAAATCCTTACTGAAGCGCAGAAGTCCTCATCCAAATTGCTTATTCTAGATGAGCCTACTACAGGGCTTCATTTCACTGATATAGAGAAGCTTCTCTCCGTATTTCAGAGGCTCTGTGATGCAGGTCATAGCTTGCTAGTTATCGAGCATAACCTCGATGTTATTCGCTCTGCTGATTCATTAATAGAACTCGGGCCAGGCCCTGGACTAGATGGTGGAAAGATTGTTTTCACTGGAACTCCTGAAAAAATATTAAAATCTAATACACAAACAGGTATCGCTCTAAAGCAGAGTAAGCAGAACACCAAACCCACAGCCAAACCTAACAAAAACAAGCTCAATAATAATAGTATCTCTATATCAGGAGCCCGCGAGCACAATTTAAAAAATATCTCAGTCGACATCCCCCGCGATGAACTCGTCGTTATCACAGGTTTATCAGGATCAGGAAAATCAACACTCGCCTTTGACATCGTTTTTGCAGAAGGGCAGCGGCGCTTCCTCGACTCCATGTCACCTTACGCGCGTCAATTTACAGGTCAGTTAGAAAAACCTGACATTGATCGCATTACAGGCCTTCCTCCGACAGTGGCTATTGAACAGCGAGTATCTCGCGGCGGTGGAAAATCAACTGTTGGAACGGTAACTGAGATATACCACTTCTTACGCTTACTATATGCAAAGTTAGGCATACAACACTGCCCAGCTTCTAACGAGCCAGTTATCTCTCAAACAGTTGAGGCTATTGAAAAACAAATCAAAAAACTACAAGCTAAGCATAAGAACAGCCATATCCTAGCCCCTCTCGTAAAGGCTCGAAAAGGTTTCCATACCGATGTCGCAGCAGCAGCAGCACGACAAGGAATCACACATCTATTAGCCGACGGAAAAATTCTAGCGACTGAAGGCTTCGAACCTCTGGAGAGATTTAAACCACATGATATATACGCTATCTGTGAATCAGTAGAACAAGCACTCAAAATAGGTAAAGGTCAATGCTCTGTATTAACCGCAACTAAATCAGCCAGCATCCTAAACTTTTCTACCCAAAGGGTCTCTGCTACCACTGGCAAGTCGTTTGAAGAACCTGACCCTCATCACTTCTCCTTTAACTCACATCGAGGCTGGTGCCCGAGCTGCCGCGGCTATGGCTTCATCTCTAGCCAGACAAATAGCAAACTAAACAGAGGACGTAATAACCCATACAACTCTGAAGCAGAAGCCGAAATTCATGAATCTATAGCGTCTACCAATGACAGCATAAAAAGCGTCTGTCCTGAATGCCACGGAGCACGTTTACGTGAAAGCTCTCGCTTCATATATGTTCATGACACACCTATCTATAAGATTAATCAGCTATCAGTCATCGATGCCATCAATACGCTCAAAAACTGGAAGTTCTCAGGTAGAGACCAGTTAATTTCTCGCGACATTTTACCTGAGATTATTCAACGCCTTAAATTTCTAGACCTGGTAGGGCTCGGCTACTTACAGTTAGATCGATCAGCAGATACTTTATCTGGAGGGGAATCCCAGCGTATCAGGCTAGCGGCACAGCTAGGATCAAACCTCCGAGGCGTACTTTACGTATTAGACGAACCAACCATAGGTCTTCACCCGCGTGACAATGTTAAGCTACTCGATACGCTAGAAACATTACGTAAAAGAGGTAACTCTTTACTCATTGTAGAACATGATGATGAAACGATTTCTCGCGCTGGCAAGCTTATCGAGCTAGGACCTGCAGCTGGTATCCTCGGTGGTGAAATTATCAACAGTAAGCCAAAACCTAAGGCTAAAAAGAAAACGTTCAAACGTAGAAGCATACCAAAAGTTAGCGATACTAAATCATGGCTTAAACTCAAAGGCTGCCATGCCAACAATCTGAAAAATATAGACGCCCGTATACCGCATGCTCGCTTAACTGTCCTCTCTGGTGTCTCTGGCTGCGGTAAATCCTCACTTATGAGAGGCTGTATCTCAGCTATTTTTGATAAAAAGAAATCTGAGCAACCGTTTACGTCAGCTACTGGCTACAAGCAGTTCAAGCACTGCTTTGAAGTTGACCAGACACCTATTGGTAAAACTTCCCGATCCTGTCCAGCAACCTACGTAAAGCTACTCGATAATATTAGACAAATTTTCGCCCTGCTACCAGAAGCTAGGACACGTGGTTTCTCAGCATCACAGTTCTCTTTTAATAATAAGCAAGGGCAATGCCCCGAATGTAGTGGCAATGGACGCATCAAGTTAGAGATGGACTTCCTTCCCACCACATGGGTCAGCTGTGAGGCATGTCAGGGAATGCGCTTTAACTCAGCAACTCTGGATGTCCGCTATAATGGAAAAAATATCGGGGAGGTATTAAAAATGAATATCCGCGAAGCTGCAGAGTTCTTCTCTTCACACCCAAAACTTCACCGAACTCTTAGCTTACTAGCTGACACAGGCTTAGGCTATCTACAGTTAGGTCAACCCAGCCCTACCCTATCTGGTGGTGAAGCTCAAAGGATTAAACTCGTAGCCGAGCTAACTAAAGGCAGAAAGTCTGTAGCGAAGGCAGCTATGCAGAATAACAACCTCTACTTGATCGAAGAGCCAAGTATCGGGCTTCATGAAAATGACGTCACTTTACTGATCCAGATTCTACACCGCCTAGTCGACGAAGGCCATACAGTCGTAGTCATCGAACACCATACAAGCATTATGGAAGAGGCTGACTACTTAATCGACATGGGGCCAGAAGCGGGTGAAAACGGAGGAACTATTATTAGCCAGGGAACACCTGAACATGTGGCTAAATCAAAAAAATCACGCACAGCGCCATTTCTCAAACAACTTCTGTAACACCCAGAATATTACCAACCTCGAGCACACCGCTCACAAGAAAGTCTTTTGCTAGCATTTTCCTACTACCATCAGGTTGTAAATCCGTTACTAACAAAGCTCCTTTACCACAGGCTACGAGCAAACCGTTTTCTACTGAGATCACTTCACCCGGCTTGCCCTCTCCATCGCTTACTACCAGCTGCGGAAAAATTTTAAGTCGACGGGAGCGCCCTTTTTTATCTTGGTAACTAGTCGATGTTCCTGGCCAGGGATCATAAGCACGAATCCGTCTTTCGATAGCGACAGCATCCATCGACCAGTCAATTTCGCCGTCATTTCTCATCAGCTTTGATATATGGCTCACCTGCTTTTCATCCTGCGGTGTTCTGACGTGATTTTCATCTGCTAGAATAGAGACTGCCTCTAATACAGCTTCTGGACCTAAATCAGCAAGGCGATCATGCAAGCTGCCACCTGTTTCATCAGCTCTAATCTCGACCTCTTTTTTAAGAATCATATCGCCAGCATCAAGCGCCTTCACAACATGCATCACCGTAATTCCTGAATGAGTATCTCCAGCATCGATAGCGGCCTGAATACAGGCTGCACCTCGATACTTAGGCAATAAAGAGGCATGTAGATTAATACAAGCTACCTGCGGCATATCGAGCAGCTTTTGAGATAAAATCTGACCATACGCCATCACCACAATAATATCTGCCTTCAGCTCATCAAGTTGCTTTAAAAAGACCTCTTCTTTAGCACTTACAGGCTGAAGAACAGGGATACCACTCTTCACGGCTATCTCTTTGATCTTCGGCGCTGTAAGGATCTGTTTACGCCCTACAGGTTTATCTGGCTGAGTGACTAAAGCCACTAATCCTTTATTCAAAAGGGCTGAAAAAGCATCAATAGCGATGTCCCCAGTGCCCATAAATACGATACGAAAATCTGACATGACCAGAACATGATGACTGGGCATTTTTAATGCAATCCTATTAAAAAAAGCTCTTCAAAAAAATAAATTCAGAAAATCCGCTACTTATATGTAGTTTATGGGTTAGATTCATAGGAATAACATAGAGAAACTTTACTCTTACACACTCATACTATGGCATTTACTAATTCTAATAAAGGCCTCGCTCTCACCGCAACAGTTGGTGGTATAGCGATCATCTTTTTTGCGCTTAAGCTCCAGCAGCAAGGTAATACAACTGAAGCTAGCGGCAATACGAACACCTCACTGAAGAAGGTAACAAAGTCACTGTTAACCAAGGATAAGGTCGACCAGGCCAAAACGGATCTACGAAAACAGGTGAAAAAAGTAGCTGTTAAGACAGCCCTACCACTACATGCTATCCCGAACGAGAGGATCGCTCATTTTGAAAATCAGGAAGACTACAATGCATTTATCGCAGAGCTCGCTAAGCGAGGTTTAACATTACTCGGTAAGTCTGACCGGCTAAGGGCCGTTAGGTTTGGCTTCACCCCACAGTCTAACCTTGACGACGTCTCAGGTGCTGAAATTGCTTTCAACTTTCTAGTATCCCCCCCTAGCCCTACAGCTGGTCAGATCCAAGACGGAGCCCTCGGCTTTGGCGGTAGTGCGCTCGAGTGGCTAGGTCTTACATCAGATAACAGCGCATGGGGTTCAGGCGTCACTGTAGCTGTAATAGACAGTGGCGTAAATAGCCACATCGCACTTACAGGCGAAAATGGAGACGTTTCATTTATTAACCTCACAGAGCTTAATGGCTCTGAACAACTAGGGCACGGTACAGCCGTAGCTTCTATTATCTCTGGAGACCATGCCCTCACACGGGGCGTAGCTCCAGCCTCAGATATACTATCTATACGCGTCACTGACGACCTAGGCCTATCAGACTCCCTAACACTAGCTGAGGGCATTATACAAGCTGTAGATGCTGGAGCACAGATCGTCAATATGTCTCTTGGCTCTGCAGTCGATAGCCGCATCGTCTCGGAAGCTGTTAGTTACGCTATTGAAAATGGAGTGGTGCTAGTAGCCTCAGCTGGAAATGATGGAGCTACTAATCTATCTTTCCCGGCTGGAAATAACGGCGTCATCTCTGTCGGGGCAGTCGAGGCTCAAGGAGAACACGCAGGATTCTCTAACACCGGTGATAGCCTAAACATCGCAGCCCCCGGCTTCGAGGTAAACGCAGCCTGGGGAGAGGATTTACTAATCTCCTTCTCTGGAACTTCAGCCAGCGCCCCTTATGTTAGTGGTGCCATAGCCGCGGCATTATCAGAAATACCAAATATCACCCCAACCGAGGCTGCCAATATCGTGCTCAGTGTTACCAACGATGCTGGACAACCTGGTGACGACAACCAGTTTGGCGGAGGAACATTAGCGCTCGACCGTATTATGGAATATAATACAGCTGGCGTTTATGACGCAGCTATCGCTGGACAGGTGATCTCATCACAAAATAATAACGATCTTCTAGTTACAGTTCAGAATCAAGGAACAGAACCTCTAATCAACAGCCAAGTCAATATCAGCGGACCTAACGGTGACGAACTACATAACGTAACTAGCCTACTACCGGGTCAAATTCATACGATCACTCTAAGCAATGCAAACATTGGCACTCAAGAGCCTGTATCCGTAACAACGACCATCGAAATACAAGAACAAGACCGAGACCCAGGTAATAATGCCTCAACCTCAGAGTTCACAAAAGACCTTTAGTAAAAGCCCATCCGATACAGTTAGAGACACTAACTTGTCCGCTTACGTGATATAAAAAACAATACGAATGGAGAAACAAATCTTAATTACCACTTTCTCTGCGACAGCGCGACAAGGCTAACAACTCGACTTAATGAATCATTTAAATCGACGGAGCGCCGCTTTTCTTACCACCTACTATCACATAATGAATCGCACATCAGAGCATTCTATTCTGACCAGCCTCGGCATCGCTATATTTTTATAACTAAAAATGCTCACATGTTACCATGTGAGCACTGATATTAATCAATACGCGCCTAGTGTTAATTTATAGTATTTAATTTTTATTCGAACGGACTTTTTCCCTTTCTTCCTCGGGTCATTATGTATCTTTCTGAGCTTCCCCAAAAATCTGGCCAGCGGTCGATCGCTCACCAGCTTTTGGGTTTTACGCTCCTCTTCTGCGACAGCATTCATGCTCCAAAATCATCTAAAATGTTACCATACGAGGACTGACCCTACTCACTTGTCAACTTTTATGTGCATGATTCATTTCTGCATACCTCCATATCTAATTCCGATTTCTGTCAACAGACCATTTTTGAAAATCAACAAAAAACCAGAAAAATCAATATCTACTCTAGGGTTATTATATTTACCATCTATAACATACACATATGCTTTTCCTCCATCATAATCCCATACAACCCAAGGATCACCAAGAATATCAACAACATTGTCAATACTTTCACCTTTAAAATCTTCAAAAAATTGGGCTGCTTTGCTCTCACTATAATCTTCACCAAGAACACCAACAGCCAAAGTCTTACTTCCTATCTTATCTTTCACTTCATCAGCCTCAATATAGGGTCCATTTGTTTTTTTACAGGAACTACACAAAAAAATCCCACATACTAATACTATATATAAATAACTCATAAT
>CAYNLE010000063.1:0-10472 GCA_964397975.1 uncultured Verrucomicrobiales bacterium
GAAAAATAATCTGAGCAGGGTTTATTACCTTGTCCATTTTCTTATAGGCGTGCGAGAAAGGGGGAGCTCGAGCTGTTGCCAGCTGGAGGTGATTTTTTCTTTTTTGTTCAGTTTATTATGTGTGAACTGAAATGTCTGGCTGAAGAATGAGTGGATGACTCGGAATAGTTCTTGGAAGCTTAGAATTGTTTTATACATGCATTTATATTTAAATTAGCTAAATATAAAGTCAAGTGAACAGTAGTGTTTTTTTGAACAGTTTTTTTGATTTATTCTTCTAAACCTAATTCTGGCTCTGGTTTAGGTGCTCGAACGACGCGGTCGACCGCGTGCTTAGTTACGAGGTTACCCTTAACAGCTCTTCCTTTTACTGCGAGTTCACCAAAGTTAAATGGGCGACTCATATTGCGTAGGCGTAGAGCCGGCTTTATGTGCACGACAACGACATTAGCAGAACTTGCTTCCTCAGTGTCGTGGATGGCGAAGTAGAGGATACGTGAGCCTTTGGTTCCCTGAGATAGGAAATATTCTTTATCACGCGTTACGCCACCGATCTTAAACCGCTTAGCATAGGTCGAGCCTTGGCGCCCATCACGGTAAATGAGGCTGTAGATCTTTTCTTCTTCCTTACGGAAAATGGCAATATGCTGGGGCTTTTTCCCGATGAATGCTTTGTCAGCGATTTTAGAAATGACCATTTTCCCCTCGCTGCTAATGGTGATGACGTCATCGATGCGTGAGCATTTCTCTATGCTTTCTTCTTTTTTGAGTCCCCATCCAGCAAAGCCATTTTTACGATCAACGTAAAATGTTTCGTTAGCGGCTACCACCATGGTGCGGTTCACTACACCGAAGCTGGCAATCTCTGTTTTACGCTCACGACCTTTTCCGTATGTTTTGATCAGGTTTTTAAAGTAAGCAACGGCGAAGCGAGTTAGGTTCTTAAGATTTTTTTCAACAACGGCGATCTCATCTTCGAGCCCCTGGATGAGTTCATCAGCTTTGAATGCGTTAAACTTTGAGATGCGCTTGATCTTAATTTCTGTAAGTCTAACGATATCTTCTTCTGTTACCTTCCGATGTAGGTGTTTTATGAACGGTTTGAGCCCTTTATCAATCGCTGCGATAACGGCTTCCCATGTTTCACACTCTTCGATGTCTCGGTAAATGCGGTTCTCAATAAATATTTTTTCTAGTGAGCTGAAGTGCCATTTTTCCTGCAGCTCTCCGAGTTTAATCTCGAGCTCTAACTTGAGTAACTCTCTGGTCTGGTTTGCGCTGTGCTTGAGGATGTCAGTAACGCCCATGAAACGTGGTTTTCCATCGTAGATAACACAGGCATTTGGTGAAATAGATATTTCACAGTCAGTAAAGGCATAGAGGGAGTCTCGTGCCACTTCTGAGTCGCTTCCAGCAGGTAGGTGGATGATAATATCAGCTTCAGCTGCGGTGTTGTCCTCTATCTTGGAAATTTTGATTTTCCCTTTTTCGTTCGCAGCTACGATGTTGTCCATCAGGCTGCCGGTCGTAACACCGAAGGGGACTTCGCGGATACGCAGGATTCTTTTTTTCTCAATCTCTATTTTTGCACGGACTCGAATTTTACCTCCACGTAATCCATCATTGTAGTTAGATGCATCCATGATGCCACCGGTGGCGAAGTCTGGTAGGATTTCAAATTGTTCTTTTCGCAGTGCACAGATGCAAGCTTCTAATAGCTCGATAAAGTTATGCGGAAGCATCTTACAGGCTAAGCCTACGGCGATGCCTTCGACACCTTGAGCTAACAGAAGTGGAAATTTTAGTGGGAGGGTGATGGGCTCTTTATTTCGACCATCATAGCTACTCGCCCATTCTGTTGTTTTTGCGTTAAAAGCAACCTCGAGGGCGAATGGTGTTAGGCGCGCTTCGATGTATCGGGGGGCGGCGGCCTTATCGCCAGTGAGAATGTTTCCCCAGTTACCCTGAGTGTCTATGAGTAGTTCTTTTTGACCAAGTTGCACCATGGCATCCCCGATGGATGTGTCACCGTGGGGGTGATACTTCATCGTATTTCCGACGACGTTAGCGACCTTATTATAACGACCATCTTCCAGCTCCTTCATGGAATGCTGGATACGGCGCTGCACTGGCTTTAGGCCATCACAGAGATGAGGTACAGCACGCTCCATGATGACGTAACTAGCGTAATCGAGGAAGTAGTCGGAGTACATGCCTCTCAGACTTGCCTGATCGGGTATCATATCGTCTGAGGTTTCTTCAGATTCTGGGGTGTTATCTAGTTCGTCCATGGGATGTAAGGCTTTAGATACTTAAGCAGTCTTAAGTATCTGTGCAAGAGTAGAGTTTGAAGCTTAAGGAATTAGAAAAATTACATTTGATACTAGCCCATAGCGCAGCCATCTTTCTGAACACATGGCAGAGATTCCTTTTCAAAACACCTATGTCCAGCTGTCCGACTCATTTTTTAAAAAGGCAGAACCGGCACAGGTGCCAGCGCCAACCCTGGTTCAGGTAAATGATGATTTAGCTGAGGAGTTAGGAATCGACCCTCAATGGTTGAGGTCTGCCGATGGTGTTGAAGTTATGGCTGGGAATAGCTTGGCGGTAGGCTCAGAGCCTATCGCGCAAGCCTATGCAGGGCATCAATTTGGTGGTTTTAATCCTCAGTTAGGTGACGGTAGAGCTATTCTTCTGGGTGAAATAATTGACCGGAATGGAGTAAGGCGTGACCTTCAGCTTAAAGGATCTGGGAGGACTCCTTATTCGCGAGGTGGTGATGGGAAGTCCGCTCTGGGTCCAGCCGTGCGTGAGTATATTTTAAGTGAGGCGATGACGGCACTGGGTGTGCCTAGCACTCGTGCTCTGGGGCTAGTTAGCACTGGCGAGTCCGTGCTCAGGCAGGAAGGCGCTGTTTCTGGAGGAGTATTTACTCGTGTAGCTGCCAGTCATATTCGCATAGGAACATTTCAGTATTTCGCAGCTCAGCGTGATATGGATGCCGTTAAGGAATTAGCGGACTACACCATATCACGGCACTATCCAGAATGCCTTTGCACAGCAGACCCACAGGCCACATATCTTGAGTTTTTTAAAACCGTCATCCGTAAACAGGCAGATTTGATCGCGCAGTGGATGTCGCTCGGTTTTATCCACGGTGTGATGAATACAGATAACTGTGCGATCTCTGGAGAAACTCTCGACTACGGACCCTGTGCCTTTATAGATGTATTTCATCCGCAGGCCGTTTTTAGCTCCATCGATGTAAAGGGGCGTTATGCATGGGGTAAACAACCACAGATAGGGATCTGGAACCTTAGTCGGCTGGCCGAATGTATTCAGCCGCTTTTTCATGATGATGAGGCAGTAGCTCATGGACTTGCTGAGACGGCGCTCAATACATTTCCTGACAGACTTAGAGAGCAATACACACTGCGCTTTCGAGCTAAATTTGGGCTAAAAGACTCAGCGCCTGACACACTCGTTCAGGATGGTTTATCGATGCTTGCTAAGCAGCGGGTCGATTTCACCTTGTTTTTCCGCATCCTTACACAGCGAGTTGCTGGTAAAGGTGACAGCGTAGTAAGTAATCTTTTCTCAGATAAAGTAGCATTTGATGACTGGTTTAGCCTTTGGAAAAAAGAATTTTGTTCAGAAAAGCTTATAGAGATGCAGGCGGCTAACCCTGTCTATATTCCTAGGAATCATCGTGTCGAAGAGGCTATTCAGGCAGCCTACCGTGGTGATTACTCTACTTTTCACCAGCTTAATGAAGTCTTAAGCCAGCCGTTTACAGAGAGAGAAGATTACTCAGACTACGAGCTAGCACCACAGTCTCATGAGGTTGTGAGGGAAACTTTTTGCGGCACGTAACGTATTTCTAAAGCTCTTACATCATCAGCAAACAAAATTCTGTAAATCTGGTAAATCCCGTCTAAAAGAAAGCCATGCGGATTCTTACAGGACTTCAGCCTAGCGGCAAACTTCATATTGGTAACTACTTTGGCGCCATGCAGCCAGCAGTCGAGTTGCAGGATAAAGGAGAGGCATTTTATTTCATCGCAGATTACCATGCGATGACGAGTATGAAAGATGCTGCCACGCTACGTGCTAATGTGCAGGATCTAGCGATTGATTTCCTAGCCTGTGGTCTTGATCCTGAGAAAGCGACCATTTTTCGTCAGAGTGACATTCCCGAGGTTAATGAACTTGCTTGGGTTCTGTCTACCGTTTGTCCGATGGGTTTGTTAGAACGTGCACACTCTTATAAAGACAAAGTAGCAAAAGGCCTGGATGCTAATCATGCTCTCTTTGCCTATCCAGCACTTATGGCAGCAGATATTTTACTTTATGATGCTGAGTTAGTTCCTGTTGGAAAAGATCAGAAGCAGCATCTAGAGATGACCCGTGATCTCGCTGCGAAAATTAATGATCGCTTTGGTGAAGGAACACTTGTGATCCCAGAAGTTCAGATTCAGGAAAATACAGCTATTGTGCCAGGCTTAGATGGGCAGAAAATGTCAAAAAGCTATAATAATACAGTTCCTCTAACAGGCGGTAAAAAAGCGATACGAAAAGCTATCATGAAGATCGTTACCGATTCAGCTGCTGTAGAAGATTCTAAGCCGATAGAAGGGTCTACCATTATCGCTCTTTACAAACTTTTTGCCAATGAAGAGCAGATGTCACAAATGATCGCTGACCATGAAGCTGGAGGTTTTGGCTACGGTGACTTTAAGCAGCGAGTTTTTGACGCTTACTGGGAGCATTTCGAGCCAGTACGTAATAAACGCGAAGAGTTAGAAGGTAACCTGGACTACGTAAACGAAGTCATCGCGAAAGGCGCAGAACGAGCACGTGAAGAAGCTAGCACGGTGTTAGGCCGAGTTAGGAAGGCTGTTGGCCTTCGATAAGTAGGGCTTCACTCTATTGTTTAATAATACTCTAAACGCCCTCATCTATATGGGGGCGTTTTCCCCCTTACTGTATAGTCACCTCAAGGCGAGTGAAGAAACGTTGGCTATCATCGGGTGTTAATGAGATTGAAACCCTTTCATTTTCTCCATCAACTGGGCTTATGGTTATGTCTGTGTTAGATTCTTCAATGAGAAGATTTTCCCAAATAACAAGGTCTGTAGAGTATTGAAGTGTTTGTTCCGTATTCTCAGCTGCTGTGATATCTCTAGTGTATTCAAAAACGTTCACTGGGTCAGTGATATTTTGTATAAGAGATGGCAGAATGGTTGGGGAGTTAGGATCTGTTCCTAGAGCATATTCAATTAGATTGGGTAATCCATCATTGTCAGAGTCCTGGCTCGCATTGTCAGAGTTGCTAGGTAGTGCTTGAGTTTGGGCCCAGTCACCGTAATCATTTTGAGATAAAACTAGCTCTAGATTGTTATTGGCCTCTTGAAATGTAGCAGTTAAGCCCATTTCAGCAAATCCAGTAGTTGTATGTTTTGTTAAATCAGACGCAGTCGCAAGGTTTGAACTTGAAATTAATACGAGGGTGCCCGTTTCACCAGAATAAGAGCCGGCATCCACATTGGCAGTTAACTGAGGGAGATTAGTAAAAGACGTACTAATTACGGGAGAAACGCCTGCGTCATCTAATTGATAATTAAAGATAGCAGCCGTTGCTGTATGTGGCTGTAAGTTTAGCCTGGAAAATAAAATCTGAGCATTACTTCCATAAATATTCATCGTCGATGTAGTATTATCTCCAAAAAATAGTTGGGAATTGTTTGAACTGGTATTGAAATTGATCACACCTCCATGGATATTGAGTGTATTTAGATCGTAGCTATTTCCAGCGGAAAGATTTAATTCTCCAGACTGGATGGTGATACTTCCATTACCATTAATGTCTGCCCCATTCAGGGCTAGTGTGCCGCCGTCGATCTCGATATCTCCGTCGATCGTGATCGATGAAAACTCTGTATTATCGATTAAACCATCAAGAATATGAAGAGTTGAGCCAGCTTCTACAGAGAGGTTTCCTGCTGGAATGAGTTCGCCACCATCGGACTGAAATGTGACCGTTGTATTATTAATGACGGAAACATTATTTGCGAAAATAAGGCCTTGAGTGCTTACTAGCTCATCAACATCATATATAATATCTAAGGATTCACGCCCAGTAGCGAGGAGGGGGATATCAATTGCATTGATCGTCACATTATCTAATTCAACCCAGCTGATTCTTAGTGTCGCGGTACTAACCTCTGTGTTTGCAAGAGCGGCGATGCCATTGTTAAATGTAACAGCGAGTTCAGAATCTCTTTCCCAATTTAAGCTCAATGGGAGTGTAGTTGGTGTATCTGTTGTGAAGGCTCCTGTATGAGTTTCATTAATGATCTCTATATTTGTCACCTCTAAATTGTTGAGAGCAGTGAAGTTAATCGTGACATTTTTTTCATCGAGTGACGAAGAATCTTCTCTGACATCGAAGTTTACGGTTTCAGGAGTATCAATTGTAACGATCTCTTGGAGGCGGGAGCTTGAGAAAATCGTGTCTCCTCGAGCGGACTGCCCTGTGATTAGAGCTGTTGCCGCGACATGAACATACCATCCAGTAACACCTTCAGGTAGCGTAGCTGTAATTGACCAGATTCCTGGGCTAGTTTCAGCAAAGCTATCAACGGCGACCTCAAACCAAGTCATGTTTGTAGTAGAGCCTTGTTCTTGGGAATAGATAAGAGTGGCGGCAGAAAGGGGCCTAGTAGACTCGAAGGTAACAGCAGCTGAATTTCCAACGCGACTAATACTTTGTTGTTGGCACCACCCCTTGCCATCTTGAACTACGCTATTAGCAAATTCGTATGGGTCAGCTCTGAGCCAGGTGGCTCCATGTCCGTGCCCCATACCTGGAATTAATGTTACCATGTCTGTTCCTGGTGAGGCATTGTAGCTATTCGCTTGGCAGTCGATATTAAATGTGCCGTCTGTCGGCCATGAGAGCCACTGGATGGGCATTTGAGCCTTATGAAGACGTGATATTGGGTCCCATACCTCGCGGTAATAGGTGACATCTCTAATTACGCGTTGCCAATTATCAATGGCATCCCACATGTGGCCTGAGCCGTATGATGGGATAGCAAAGTCAAAACGGGTATCGATTCCAATGACAGTGGCAGTAATCACTCCACCCCATGATACACCGTGAACTCCAACATGATCAGCGTCTACAAAGTCCAGACTCCGTAATAGAGAGTTTGCTAAGGTCGTTCCAGCTACAGCGTGATACATAAACTGGTCTTTAATCGGGAGTGTAGAGTCTCCATAAACACCGACCCGCGATGGGCCAGAATAGGTGTGTCTAAGTCTTATATCGGTACTGCTCTCCGAATTACCTTCAGTATCTATCGAGATGGCCGCATAGCCACGGTCTGCCCACAGCTGGGCCCAAGTCTCAAAAGCTCTGCCACCACCACCGTGAACTAATACGACGGCAGGAACTTTATTTGTAGCTGATGCAGTAGCGGGAATACTTACCCATGCATGAACTCGAGTTGGGTTTCCCTCGTAATCCTCAGAATCAAAGA
This sequence comes from uncultured Verrucomicrobiales bacterium, assembly GCA_964397975.1. Classification (GTDB taxonomy): domain Bacteria; phylum Verrucomicrobiota; class Verrucomicrobiia; order Verrucomicrobiales; family Akkermansiaceae; genus Oceaniferula. The sequence continues at coordinate 7,545 of CAYNLE010000063.1, forward strand.
ATATGGTTTTATGATCTCCTGGGGATAGAGAAGTTACAGTTTCTGTTGACTGACCTGTTGAGAAGTCAGACTCATAAACTGTGGGTGCCGTGGTTAGGCCTGCAAGCGCTTCTGCCGTTGCTTTATCTTCTGCGTTGTCAGCATAAGCTGTAACAGTCAGAAGTAGAGCAAGTGTTACTTTTTTTAAAAAATTGATCATGGGGATGATGATGAAATATTTGGAGTGATCCTAAGAACAACCTAACAATAGGTAGTCGTTTATATCAGTGTTTAAGCTGGTAGGCGAGTGTTTTATGTTCTCCTTCGGAAAAGCGCTCTGGGGCTAATGTATTTCAGATCACTGCGATGTTTGAGAGAGCCTTTTTACTTCTTGGTAGATTTGTTTGTAGGATTTGGCATCTCGGATCTGCATATCAGGCTTACTGCTACCAGCGGTCATGATACTTACGTTACCGTTTTTAAACATTTTACCTAATGCTCCTTGTTTCTGCTGAATGCTGTCTATTCGGTCGAGGAGAATACTGCTTTGTTTTTTAAATAAAACACCATGACTCGTTAGTATTCTTCCAGCCTCCACTTTGTATCTCCAGCGTTTGGTAGTAATAATAGTAATGGGTATGGTGAGCGGGAGTAAGACTAAGAGAGGAAAGAGGATGACACTTGATATAATCAGTTTAACGAGTGCGTTGCTAACAGATTTTCCTGATTCAGCTAGTAGCTCAAGCTCCTCTGCTGGCTCCAGCTTTGTATCGGCTTCTAGACGGCCACTTAGAATATTATCGAGGATAGAACCCTTTGTGAAAACATCTGTCATGAAGTGAAGCTTAAACGAGCAGAGTTTAGTCAGCTGTTGTTTTGTTCTGGTTGCTTTCTTGTTATTTTTTGCTATTGGTGCGAGCTCCTCACCAGCTATGAACATTTCTAACGAGCCGTTTATACTCATTGGGTATTTTGTGACAGCTACCTGCTTAATGTTTTTATACCGAGCAAAATATTGGCTGCGTATGAACAGCCCTTGTTCTGCTGAAATGTGATGCTCGTTAAAGCATAATGTTTGTTTTTTGTAATAAGGGAATAGATAGAGGAGGCGGAGGGCTAGTATAGCGAATATGATGATAGGTATTGCAACTAGCGTCATTTGAATGATGGACTTAGAAATCGTTGTTTGAGCATCCAGGATACTGCCTTGTTCAAAAAGGTAACCTTGATTCACAGCTGCTGCAGTGCCGAGGAGAGCGAGAGTTAAAATGATAAGTGATAAACATCGATAGGCGTGGGCTTTTATCCAGGCGATTGGGTTGTAGCGTGTCTCCACGGGATGAACTTTTTCTGATGTCTCTGGAATACCTATTTGGCGCATGATAGAGCTGAGGTTCAGCTTAGATAGTGAAACGTGGGTTAGCTCGAGAGCCTCTTTTGATCCGATCGACCAAAACTTAAGGCTAGCCGTGCCGAATAGCCGATCGAATAAGTCTCTTTTAATAGTGAGTCCTGTGATCTTTTCATAAGCAAATTCTCGGTCGTCAGTTGAGAGGAAGCGAAAGGAGTGACCGATAGTTCCGTGGTTGAATGAGTATTTTGTACCTGAATAGGTAATAAGAGCTTTGATATTAAAGACTAACCATAGAGGGAACAGAGGGAATAGTAGGAGCAGCGGCAGAAACTGACGTAAGCCATTGATTTTTAAGATGGAAAGCCATGCTTCCTCTGGTGGCGCGAGGTCGGGCTCTATTCTTTGTGGAATAAGAGGCGCGTCATCTGATGGACTTGTTTCGCTAGGAGTTGGCTTTTTATGAGATCTAACTACTAGGTCGTCAATGTGGCTAGAGACGATAGGACCATGGTATAGGTTATTAAATTTAATTTCTGAACCAGTGCCTTGGCAGCTAACTACGAGGTTGTAGAGGCCGAATATTTTTGCCCAGAACGTTTGTTTAGTAGAGGCGTCAGAAATATTCTCGTATGGGATAAAGGCGTCGTGCTTAGTCAGGAAGCCCTCCTTGTAGGTGACTACATCATTGAATACACGGTAGCTTCGTTTTCTGTAGTCTAGAATACGTATGACTAAATAGCTGAGGGCGACGATAGCGGTGATGATTAGGGCGGGAATGCTGTAATCGGATAGTATGTCTAGTTGTGAAGAGCTGCTTGTTTGAGTAATGCTCTCTATTGTTTGAGTAATGCTCTCTAAGAAGGTTAGAAGCAAGAATGAGCCAATACCGAGGAACTTAACACATTCTAAAAAGGCACCTAGCACAGCTGGTCGGGTTTCATAGAGTAGGTTTTCCTTGGTTAGGTCGTATCCATTATTTTGCATTCTAGACCATAGTTGGTCATATATTTTCCGTGGTTCACGGATGGATAGGAGTTTGACTGGTTTGTTTGTTCCTGCGGACTCAACCATGATAGTTCCGATACCTAAGAACATATGGCGTAACCACGGGAGGCGTAATTTTACGTGAGTGATATTGCGGATCTCTATCTCCGTGGTTTGGTCATTTAAAAGGCCGCCTTGGTGACAGACGATAGTAGAGTTAAGTAACTCGTATGACTCCTTCCGGTAAGCAACGAAGGAGGCGTAAGCAAGAATGGGGATGAGTATAGCCGGCGCAGCAGAATAGATCAGAGGCTGCTCGAGCACGATGCAGGCAGCCGCGGCTATCGCGCACAGGATGGCTGACAATAAAATAGCTGTGAGAAGTCGTGGAAAGAGGAACGATTCTCGCCTTGGTTTTAGGTGCTTGTCGCTTAGGTTGTTAGAGTTGGCGTGGTTGTCTGCGTTGTTGTTTAGAGCCATAAGTTGAAGCTTATATAGCTTGATATAGTTTTCCGACCATAAACTTTTTTTGAATTGATGACCTGTGCAAAAAGGCCTGGCGTGACCCCAAAAAACTAGACACTTTATAACTGTAGTGTTGGATTCTATAA
>CAYNLE010000064.1:0-10264 GCA_964397975.1 uncultured Verrucomicrobiales bacterium
GGTAAAGCTGACTTGGGAAGTTCTCCTTCAGAGCCGAATAAAGATTGGGTAGTCCTATTGACAATAGGTTAAGTAAGTTAACTCTAACCGCTATAACAACATTACAGCACCACTGATTCCAACACGCTTTAAGGCAGTTCTTTTGGATACTTACTTTCGCCTCAACCGCTAAAACACTCTTGTTCTGGCGAGCTAAACCAATATAATAGATATACTATAAAGCCAGTCTATGCTCGTTATCTTCTTGTATTGGAGAGGCTTATGAAACTATAAATTTATCGTTTATGTTAAAAGTATTATACGCCTTGTTATTCCTGTGTCCGTTATTAGCGGAGGCACGGCTTTCTATCCCTGGACAGGTTTACCGTGAGAGTAGTCTTTCACGGGCTGTTTCAGCGGCTAAATCAAAAAAGCTACCCTTAGTCTTCCTTCTTACAGATGAAGGCTCTACATGAGGACCTTGTAACACAGCTAGTTCAGCTGTTATTAAGGCATTCAGTCAGAAAGGCGTCGTGGTCTACCTAAACTCTAAAACACGTGACCGTTATAATAAGTTAAACCCACTTATTCTTACCAAATTTGGATCGGCTGAGCTGGGACAATATATCCCTAAAGTAGTAGTGAGCTCACCAGATCAGATGCAGGTGTTAGGGTCATTAAAATATAAGAGTATTAATAAATCATCAGCTAATAGTTTTGCAACTAGGATGAAAAAATTGATACAGGGCAAAAGCACTTCAAGGAATCAGAGTTATAAGGGTTCTCTAAAATGGCCCTCTCGTTCGCGTCCAGGAAGCACATATAAAGGGGCATTCAAGGAGCTCAATTCACAGCATCTTGTATTAAGCTCTTCACAGGGTGTGCTGCGTGTGCCACGGAGTGATCTTACTTCTCCTGCGATAGATTTCGCTAAGGCGATTCAGCAAGGGCAAGATAATAGGAAACAAGGTAATGAAAAAAAATCGAGATCTACAAAGCAACCGTCGCTCACCCCGAAGCCTGTAGTTTCAACGACAAAATCAAATTACTTCAAACCTCTCACCTGGACTAATAATAACAATCAATCAATGTTAGGAACACTCGTCTCTTTTAATAAAGGGGTTGTCCGTGTGAGGCTTGCAAACGGTAACGTAAAAAGCTGTAATATCGCGGAGCTGACACCGGCATCACAAACGCAAGCTAGAAAAGAGGCTGCATATATACGACATAGATAATCTAGATCAGGGCCTGTCAATATAGCTGAGTTAGGAAGGCTTTCACCTAGCCTAACTTTTTGCATCTCTTCGATAGTTTCTGTGCCTACTCGCTGCGAATCCCTCCAAAGTCGCACTATCTAACATAGCATCTGCATAATCATTAAGAATCACATCAGCTTGTAGCTCAGCGTTCTGAGTGGCTCATAGTAGCTCTCTGAGTAAGCTTGTCTTTCCTTCCCCAAAAAAATCAATAAGTAAGACCCTCGGGCGCGTGGAGACACGCCTGCGGTATATAAAGAAGTTTCATTTACGTAAAATTTTTAGGGCGCACATGCTTATTTTTCTGTTTAAGCAATTGCTTTACCCACTCAGTAGCGGTAGCTGGAGGCAACCATGAAGCCTCCCTGTTGACCTTACGCCACTCGTTAAAACAGCGTTCTCTATAGTTTTCACCAAAGGCTTCCTCCACCCACTTTTCATAGTCGAGCCACCACTCAAGTAGAGGGGTTAAAGAAGTTAGCATAGTATCAGCGGGTGTTAGATTGATATCAGCCTTTGACCACTTTCCGGCTACTAGTTTCTGCTCTCCCACCCAGCGGTAGAAGCGGCATCGTTTTCTTAAGAAAACCATAGAGGCTAGATCCGTGTATAGCCCAGCACATGAGCCATATAACTCGACCGTTCTGGCGTCAGACTCATGCGTGTAGCAGCTTGTCCCTTTTAATCCATGAGATGGCGTTTTTACAAAACCATATGCCTCTAACTGATTTCCCGTGGGATGAATGACATCTTTCCCTAAGAAATACATTTGTTGGTAAAACCCTCTTGCGCAGTCTTTTAGCAATAGGCTTAGCTTTGTACTTTCTTCCGGCATTAGGCGCTTGAGCAGCTTCCCCTTTTCTTACATGTGCGGCAGGAAGCACAGCATAGATTCCCTGCATGCACAGCTATTAAGAACAACCCTCCTAGAGAGGTCACAATGCTTGCAGCTGGGATATGAAGAGATTTCTTACCTTGCTCATCAACGACGAAAGAAGGGCAACATTTATCAACACAACCTACAGAATCGGAAGCAACTGCTCCCGTGCTTTGAGAAGGTCATCCAACAGCAGCTGACTCTCCCTGAGTAGCATTTTCTGGTGTAGTCGCTGACATTACAGCCGCTGATTTTAGTTCGTTCGGTTCGGTAGACTCGAAGTAAGGGAGCATGGCACCCACAATGATAAGAACTAGTCCCACCGATCCTACTGCTATGATCCACTTTTTAGAATGCTTTTTATAACCCTTGATCATCATACTTACAGCGATAGGGATTACGATAAGAGCCATCCCCCAATGTGTAGCGGGGTGCGCCCATATTTTACCAAAAGTAGGTAGTATAAGTAAAAGCACAGGTGTAAGCGCACAATGAATAGCACAGAGTACAGAGGCCCAAATACCAATGCTGTCTGCACGTGAATGATTTTTAAAATCTGAATTTTCTACTGTTATATCCATTGGCTCCTATGAGGTATCTGCGCGGGTTTTATCCATATATATAATTTAACGCAAGTATATTGCATTAGTGTTTTTATAAGGTTCTTCAACTAGTTTGCGCCTCCCCTCTAGCTAGTAATTTCTAGATTAATGGTGACCCACTGAGCTCTCCTAGATGAAAAACCAGAACCCTCTGATAAGCTATATAGAGGACTATAGGAGCAGCCCAAGATGAGGTAATTTTAACTTAAAATTAATATTTAGCAATCAGCTAACGCAACTTAATTGCAATTATATTGCAATTAAGTTGCGTTAGTGCACATTTCTTCTGACTGCCAAGCATAGCCGAAACAATCTAATTCAGCCTATGCTGTATACATTAGCTTGGAATTCGCACCCCCATCAATTTTTGAAAACATGCAACTCATTGAAACTAAGCCTCTCGTCCGAGTCCGCCCACTAGTGATGTTTACAGGTTTTCTCGGAGCGGGGAAAACAACCATGCTACGTAATACCCTCAATGCTTTGGCTGAGCATGATATTTTAGCTGATGTCATTCTTAATGACCGAGAGAACGCTAATCTTGATTGTGAAACTCTGCGCGACCATGCCGCCTCAGTTATCCCCCTTGCTGGTTCTTGTGTGTGTTGCGATTCACTCGAGGAATTAACGGCTATGTTACTTACCGCAGCTGGTTCTGGCCATGATACTCTCTTTTTAGAGGTCAATGGAACCTCGGATCCATTACCTCTACAGGAAAGCTTCACTCTACTCGAGTCTCGCTTTCTACTCAGACCTCGGTGGCAGGTTTGTGTCATAGATGCCCGTTCATTCAGGAAACGTAAATATTATAACCCTCTAGAAGAACTACAGCTGCAAACGTCTAGTCATGTCTACCTTAGCCATACCACTGGTTTAAATTATAAGCAAAAACTAGAGCTCTATAAAAAGATCGAAGAGATTAACCCTCGCGCTACCCATACCGACCCCAAGCTTCTTGCTAAAAATCTCGTAAAATCACTCACCCATGCTCGCCGGCATACTACTGTTTTACCATCTACTGAAGCTAAGAAGTCGCCTAATCACCGCTTTAATATTCGTGAGCCGCAGACCAAGCATACTAACCACCACTTGGCTCACGAGTTCACCGGTTGTCAGATCCTCTTCCCTGAACCTCTGTCTGAAGAAAAAATCATTCGCTGGCTAGAGGCCCTACCCGATGATGTCATCCGAGCTAAGGCATTAATCCAAACCATTTCTCAGCCAGACACTCGCCATCTATTCGAGCGAGTCGGAACGGTGGTTTCACCAGATCCCTTCCCTGTGCCTATACGAGAAAAGGTGCCTACTTCAGCGATCCTGTTAGGTGCTGACCTTAATCCCGAGGCGCTCATCTCACTAACTCGTGAACTACTCCACCCTCATTGCTCTCTATCCTAATGAAATCAAATATTACAACCACTTCTGTTCTCGTCGTTGGCGCAGGCCCTGCTGGGCTGGGCGTTGCTACAGCTCTGCGGCATGCCGGTCTAAATGATATCCTAGTGATTGACTCCCAGTGTATTGGTTCCGCCTTTCGCTCTTGGCCGAAAGAAATGAAATTACTCACACCGAGCTTCAACTCGAACTCATTTGGTTTAGTTGACCTTAACGCTATTGACCCTGTCACATCACCTGCAGACTTCCTCCATACGCAGCATCCAAATGGTGAAAGCTATGCTAATTATTTAGAAGCTGTCGCTACACACTATGAACTCAATGTACAAGAAGGAACTCGGCTTATTTCTATTAAAAAAGTGCAGGAAAGTTTCTACGTAGAAACCTCACAGGGAAATATCGTTGCTGAACACGTTGTCTGGGCAGCAGGCCAGTTTTTTTACCCACGCGACAACGATTTCCCAGGTGCTGAGCATGCCTTGCACAGCTCTCGCGTCGGCTCTTGGGCTGAACTCGAAGGAGATGAATTCACTATTATTGGAGGCTATGAAAGTGGCGTAGACGCTGCACTCAACCTCATCGCACTAGGAAAAAAAGTAACCCTTCTCTCACGCGGTGAGCCTTGGTCGTCAGATCACCCTGATCCCTCTCGGAGTCTCAGCCCTAGGACACTCGATCGGCTTCGAACTCTTTTATTAAATGGTGGACGTAGTCAGCTCACTTTGATGAAAGATACGAATATTCGTCACATTGAGAAAAATGATACCTGGTGGACTCTACATGATCAAGATGGGATACCGCTCGTATCACATACGCAACCTATCCTTGCCAATGGATTCACCGGGAGCCTTCAAATCGTGAATGACCTCTTTGCTCATGAAAATGGCCTTCCAGTTTTCACAGAGGAAGCAGATGAAAGCACTATCACATCAGGACTTTTCTATACAGGACCTCAGTTAGTTCACCGTAACTCTCTTTTCTGCTTTATCTATAAATTCCGTGCTAGGTTCGGAGTCATAGCTGCTGAGATAGCTCGCCGCTCTGGCTTAGTTGATATTGAGGACAGGCTCCTAGCTTACGATAAAGCAGGGTTTATGAATTCAGATCTAGACTGCTGCACGGAATGCGAATGCGCGATTACCGAGGAGCGAGCTGCCGGCCCAGAGCCTGAGGCTTTCTCGAATGCATAAATTTATCACATCTCTCCATCTATGTTCCAGCTGCTGACCAATCTTAGCACAACGTTACTGCTGCTCATCGCAATTATCCTTGGCTCACTCACGGGAGTTTTTCTTCCAGATCAGGCAGAGGTTATCAGCGGCTCTGTCGACCCATTAATTCTCATACTTGTCTCTTTACTATTCTTTGAAATATCGATCGTGAGAATTAAGGAGGCTAGGCAGCATTTACGCTTTCTATCCCTTGCTTGGGTGACGAACTTCATCCTAATTCCACTGATCGGCTGGGCTATCGCATCGCTGTTTCTATCTGGCCAACCACTACTCTTCATTGGCCTACTCATCTATTTCATCGCACCATGTACAGATTGGTTCCTAGGTTTTACTCGGCTAGCAAAAGGGAATGTTACACTCGGCTCTGTGCTTCTTCCTATTAATCTGATTAGCCAGTTACTTTTATTCCCCATCTTTCTCGGCTTCTTTGCTGGAAAAAATGCTGGAATAGAAATCGCTGATATTAGCAGCACACTCTGGCAATGGTTTTTCGTCCCCTTCCTCGGCGCTATAACACTACATGAAGTGCTCAAGCGTATTTTACCTACCTCTATTTTCAAAAGACTCTTACAGCTTGTAAACGCTTTCGTCCCTATAGTCATTGCCGCACTCGTCACCTGTATTTGTTCAGGGAACATTAATACGATTATAGAGAACGGCTCTGCATTCCTCATTATCCTCATCGCAGTTTTTGTATTTTTCCTTGCTACATATTTCCTCGGCGAGTTCATTTCACAGCGTTTTCAACTCCATTATAGAGAGCACGTATTATTGACCATGACTACTGCTGCACGGAATGCTCCTCTTATGTTAGGCCTTACCACCGCAGCCTTTCCTGACCAGCCTCTTATCTATTCAGCTCTTATCATCGGTATGCTTGTTGAGTTCCCTCACCTCACAGCACTTAAGCACATCCTCTTACGGCGACAATTATCAACTCACTTGACTAAAAAATCACCATCAGCGGTTACGCTAACTAAATCAGCCCACATTACTACACCGTAAATCCCCCTCTACTTCATGTAACAGTCCTTGCTTGAAAAGCTATATCCTAGGCAATCGCGAAAAAAACATGTTGCTCAAAAACAAAGAGGTAAGTTGCTTTTAGTTATAAAAAAGCGAAAAGGTCTCTGGATATAGGTTTTTTATTGTGCTCTTTCACATTCGATATTGCGCGATGGCAAAAAACAGCTAATAAAAAGCAAACCACCGCAATTGGACTTACTTCATTTGCGCTATTTATTGATTATGCGTTTTAAAAATATATTTCTAGTATTAGGGTTAGCCGTTAATTTAGTGCACGCTGATGAAGTTAAGCTTTATTCTGAGCGTCATTACCCAGCTGATAAGGCTATTTTTAAGCAGTTCACTGAGAAGACCGGTATTGAGGTAAAGGTCGTGAAGGCTGGAGGTAATGAATTGATTGCTCGTATGAAAGCTGAGAAGGATAATCCTCAGGCTGATTTGTATGTAGCTGTCGATGCGGCGGCTCTGGATCGGGCAGCAACAGCGGGATTACTTACATCTATTGCGAACAAAACTATTTCAGACAGACTTCAGGATGGCATTATGCCTGCATCTGATATGTGGGTCCCTATTACAATGCGCGCTCGTGTGGTAGTTTACTCTAAAGATCGTGTGAAGCTCACTGAGACTCCTAAGACCTACAAGGACCTAGCCAATCCTCAGTGGAAAGGCCGTCTTCTTATTCGTTCTTCAAGTAGTCATTATAATCAGTCACTTCTTGCTTCTATCTTAGCTAGTGAGGGTAAGCCTGCGGCGGTGAAGTGGGCTGGAGGAATAAAAAGTAGTATGGCTCGTCCCCCACAGGGTGGTGATCGTGATCAAGTAAGAGCTTTGGCCAAAGGCCTAGGTGATTTGGCTGTTACTAATTCTTATTATTTGGGTTTGATGGAGACATCTGAAGATAAGGCGGACCGTGATGCCTTTGCTAAAGTAGGAGTTATTTTTCCAAATAGCGATGACCGCGGAACTCATGTAAATGTGAGTGGTGGAGGCGTAGTCAAGGGCGCAAAGAACCAAGAAAATGCTATCAAGTTAATGGAGTATTTAACCTCTGCCGAAGTTCAGGCTCAGTATCAAAAATTAACTTCTGAGTTTGCTGTTGTGAAGGGTGTTGAACCTGAGCCTCTGCAAAAGGCTTGGGGATTATTTAAACCTGATTTTGAATCACTGCATAAATTAGCTGGGAATCATGAGCAGGCTATTAAGATTTTCGATCTTGTTGGATGGCAATAGATTCCCAGAGTCTCGGGAATGATTCCGTAGGTTTTTTAAAAGCGCCTGGCTTAACTGCTGGGCGCTTCATGGCTTGGCTATGTGGTTTGATCTTAGTCTCCCCTGTCTTTGTCATTCTATGGGGGCTCATCACCGCTGATAGCGGAGAGTCGTGGGAGCATGTGCAGGAGCATTTGCTGGGGCCAGCAGTGAAAGATTCGTTGATACTGGTTATTGGTGTTGGTTTTTTAGCTACCTTGTTTGGTTTGCCAGCAGCTTGGTTCGTGAGTCGGTATGAGTTTTTTGGCCGTAAGCTATTGGCCGTTTTATTGATTTTGCCATTGGCTGTCCCTCCTTATATTGCAGCTTATGTTACGACGGAGGCAAGGGAGGCTTTTATCCCTTTGTTGATTTATGTTCGTGAGAATTATGGCGTCGAGATGTATTTGAAAGTGGAGATGTATCATCGCTATTTTTGGTTGATGTTGATGATGTCGGCGGTATTATTTCCATATGTTTTTTTAGCCGTTCGCTCGGTTCTTAGTTCAAATTCACGTCATTTCGGCGAAGCGAGCAAGGTTTTGGGTGTGGGTGCTTGGCGTTCATTTTTCAAAGTTCATTTACCAATGATTCGGCCTGCTTTGATTGCTGGTTTGTTTTTAGTGATGATGGAGGTACTCAGTGATTATGGTGCGTCGAAGCATTTTGGGATCACTACTTTAACGGTGAGTGTGTTCCGAGTTTGGTTTGGTTTGGATGAGTTGAATACGGCTCGCTATTTATCTGGTGGGATTTTGATGATGATATTTTTACTCGTTGCCTTAGAGCGCTGGCAGCGTGGGAGAGCTCGCTTTTCTGATCGGAGAGCTCACAAGGTGAAGTTGGCTCGGGCGAATAAGAAAGTCACTTTACTCGCCTGGGTTTGCTGCGGTTTCCCTGTGTTCATAGGCTTAGTTTATCCTGTGGGCACTTTGCTGAAGTGGCACTTCTCTTTGAGCGATCCTACAGTAGTTAATTTCATGGAGCCGTTGCTGTATACGGTTAAAACTTCTGGTGTAGTTACTCTTGTTTGTTTATGTTTTTCGTTGCTGCTCTTATCTGTTGCTAGGTTTTCTCGTAAGAAAAGTGAGCGCATGCTTAATAATACGTTGTTTACTGCAGGCTACGCTTCACCTGGAACGGTCATGGCGGTGGGGGTCATTAGTATTGCGGCTATGTCTCGATCTTGGTTTCCGGAAGGTCACTTTCTATCTAGCTGGTTAGTTTCAGGTTCTTTTCTTTGGTTGGGCTTTGCTCTTGTGGCTCGTTATTTGACGGTTTCCGGGCAGCTTTTGGGTGCTGGCTATGAAGCTATACCGATTGGGTATGATCAGTCGTCACGAGTTTTAGGGCACGGTCTTATTAATACTTTCCTGCGTGTGCATTTACCTCTGCTTAAGGCTCCTGTATTTGGTGCGATTATTTTGGTGTTTGTGGATGTATCTAAAGAATTGCCCCTGACGCTGCTTTTACGCCCGTTCGATTTTGAAACTTTAGGAACCACTTCATATGGTATTGTGAACCAGGGCAATGTGTTTGGTTGCGCTACTCCTGCACTGATTCTTATCGGGATTAGCGGAATGGGATTGTTTGTTGCTGAATTTTTCGGGTGGACAAAATCGTCATCCAGTTAAGTATTTGAGTTCGTGAATCCAATTTTTTATTAACTGCTAGGATATGAGTAAAACGCTTCAAATTAGTGAACTCACTTTGAGATATTCTTCTCAAGGCTCTGTTGCGGTTGAGGATATTTCTCTTGAGCTTATAGCTGGTGAGATTTTAGCAATCATAGGACCCAGTGGCAGTGGCAAATCATCTTTTTTAAGGCTTCTTGCGGGCCTTGAGGAGCCAAGTTCCGGCTGTATTCATTTGGATGGTAAATGCCTTTCGAGCAGTAAGGCCTGTTTGCCAGCAGAGAAGCGTTCGATTGGACTTGTTTCTCAGTCAGGTGATTTGTTTCCCCATATGACGGTGGAGAAGAATATTGGTTACGGCATCCATAAGTGGAAACGCAGCGCTCGAAAGGAGCGGATTAAGGAGATGCTAGCAGCGATTGAAATGCCTGAATTTGCTAAGCGTTATCCAGCAGAGCTTTCTGGTGGTGAGGCTCAGCGTGTAGCATTAGCTAGAGCGTTGGCTCCGAAGCCTAAGGTTCTTTTATTAGACGAGCCTTTTAGTAGTCTTGACTCTGGTCTGCGCGAGCGGCTACGAGAGATGACCACTCGTCTGATTCGAGAAAATGGTGCTACTTCTATTTTTGTTACACACCATGCGTGTGATGCTTTAGCGAGTGCTGATCGTATTGCCTTTTTTAAAGGAGGGAAACTTGATCGTGTAGGAGCTTCTGATTGCAGAACTACAATCGCTAATTGTCAGGATGATTTCGATACGCCAAGTAACTAAGGCCCGACCAGACTAATAGATTAAAACAGGTGAAATAAATAGATCACCTCTTTCAGCAATCGGATCTCTGGATGGTCATCTTCCTGTCACTGGATCATAGTATCCGTCCTCCTGCCCCCTTGTAAGCTTCCACTTAGGTCTAAGCCCCAGGTGTAGAAATTTAAAAGAGTGATTGTTGTTACCGGCTGCCTGTCAATTTTTACTTTTAGTAAATTTTTTATTACCTCACTTCTTGAAAGCCCT
>CAYNLE010000065.1:0-9916 GCA_964397975.1 uncultured Verrucomicrobiales bacterium
CTGAAAAGCTCTGCGACTTCTTAAAATCAAAAAGCTAATATAGAGAGCTTAGTAATAAGCTCGTATTACTATTAATACGAATAGGTGCTGATAACGGAAGGTTAAGCTTGATCCGTTCGTATGAAAAATCTCCCGACACATTATCAAAGTCTACCTCAGAAGCGATCGTATAACTTAAATTATATGAAGGTGATGTAGCATCTGACTTTTCAAATAAAAAATCAGAAGCTGTCACACTTGCCAGCTTATCAGCTTGGCTTAATGAAGTCATAGAAAAACAAATCAAAGGGAGCGCTTTTTTAATCTTCATCTATTGTTAGTATATTGGTTTTTTACAGATGTCTTACTATGAAGGATTTTCATCTAAGATCCAGTCCATAGTTTTATACTTCATGAGCCCCAGCCTGCCGTTACTAGTTCACGCAGCCTACTTTCAGAGGTCGCTGTCGTTTTACATAAAAACCCACTTTTATGAGCAAAGTGAACATCTTCCTCATTCTGCACGCGAGTGAAGTCGAGATTCGGATGATCATTAAAGCGAGCTAATCCATAACCATCTCCCCTACTATCAGGAACTACTGTAGCGACGATTTCTTTACCTAACTCATTAGCAAAAATATAACGAGTTAAGCCATAAGACACATCATCCTGAGCATCCTTCACCCGCGGCATATACAAGACACTAAATGTGTCATCACCTTGAGTTAGCTCCCAGCGACATACATGCTCAGAAACAAAACTAATATTCTCACGTACACTCTTAAGGTAACTTAACAGGTCATCCCCCACCATTTTCATGACTTCATAAATAATATTCCCAGGCTCTAGTCTCTCTGACTTTGCAAAGCGACGAAGCACTGTCATATCTATAGGAGAGTTCAGCTTACTCACTACATCTCTCGTCGTGCCAAGCCATTCGGCTGTTTTACCTGGCCCGCGTGTATCAAACCACTCTGCTGGCTCTAACCAGTCACAGAACAAGCGCGCATCATCATACAGACCTAGATGCTTTAAAACCAAAGTTAAAGCACAGGTCGGCACATAATCCCTAGGGAATTGATGGTGGTCAAAATTATTCTTTTCAGGTGTATGTTCATGCCCCACATCGATCACACAGCAGCCAGCATCAGTTAACTCTTGCTCAGTCGGATCTCGCCTTACAATAGGAGCCCCATGTAACGAAACCATAAGACTACACGCTAAGTAGTCATCTTTGTGAGCACCACCTGGGTGAGTAAGGATTGTATGAATAGACATAAAAAATTAATCTTAGTATAAATTTACTATAGAAACGTAATATATCGAAAACGCTTTGTTATACAAGCGAGACTTCTAGTTAAAAAAATAGGCCATCAGAATATCTGATAGCCTAAGAGAAATTTAAGATCCGGTAACGCCTTACTTCTGTTTCTTAGCAAGCTCTTCGTCACTTCGTGACTTATACCATGTATAGAACTCTTTCTGACTGATTACCTCCATACTGCCTTTCATGTTAGCATGAGATTCACCACAGAGCTGAGCACATACTACATATGTTTCCATTTCCTCTACAGGACGGAACCACATTGGGATCTCCTTACCTGGGATACAGTCTTGCTGAATACGCATTGGAACGATCGCAAAGTTATGGATCACATCCTTCGATGTCACCTGAAGAATCGCATCACGGTCTACTGGTAGTTTAAGAATCGATGTAGAAATAAAGTCATCGTCACCATTAGGGTCTAGAGGATCGATGCCTAGTGGGTTTTCACCAGTAATAAGTATATTATCAGTGCGGCCAAAAATACCGTCATTCCCCGGGTAATGGTATGTCCATGAATACTGCTGACCTACTACACGCACACGTGGAGCATCAGCATCATTTTCTACGACCCGCTCGAAGCGATCTGTTCTCTCTGCCCAGAGAGGAAACGCAAAACCAATAAGAAAAACAGCCTCAACAATCACCACACCAATCTCAAGGTGAGTAGAAACATGATTTTTTACACCTGTGTAAGAAGCTTTGGGATTTTTACTCGCACGGAATTTAAAGAGCGTGATGAAGAAGTAAGTAGTCCACCCGACAAAGAGGACCAGCATTAACCAGTGGATAACAGATGTTAACTGATCAACTTGCTCACCATGTAAAGAGTAGTTTTTTTGTAAACCGAGTAATTCGACAATAGACATAATAGAAAGAAATATTCGTTAGAATGTAGAAGGTGTTTTATTAAAAATTAGTTTAATCACTAAGTGATGGATCCATATTTTCACGCTCGCGTTTCGCCATACGTGATATGAAAAAGATAATTGCAGTAAGCATTGGAATAATGATGACGAGCATGACAAGCATTGCCCAGCCTACAGCTACAGAATCACGGTGTTCGGCTCCTATGCCCATGCATACGGAACAACCGAATAGATTAAATACTGAATTTATCATTAGTTCGTGTGGTTTGTTATACTTCGATCGTTTTCACTTTGCGGTAAAACTTCACCCCATAAATAGGGAGTAAGATAGCAGCTATAGCACCGAGAATGCCTAGAAGTTGAAGCCCATTTCCAGCTCTAGTTTCCAGAACAAATGCCCAAAGCACTACAGCTATACATAATAATGTAGCGAAAGTGATAAATAGTATATGGAAACCTTTGAGAGACATCTGATTTAGGAGTTTATAGGGTTAAAGAACTTTTGAAAGCCTCTCTTCGCCTGAGAAGTCTTCATGCTTAATAGGGTCTTCATAAGAGAAGAAAGTTAAAACGTAAAGCGCTGCTGCAAAAACGAGCGACATACCGAAGAACAGATACAGCATCTTTTTCTCATGACTAAAGTGCATGAATATAAAGAGCACGAGCGACGCCTTCACAGACGCTATAGCTATTCCTATAACAGCATCCGCAGCATCAAAGCCACGAACACCTACATCGAACAATTCTATTTTGGCTACAGCCACTGTAAGAACAGTACAAACTAATAATGCTAAGAAAACTACAACATATGTTTTGCAGGCTTTTTTGATAGCTTCTGGTGAATCCGCCATTTTTTAAATAATTATAAGTTAAGAAATTAAAGTTAGTTTGTAAAAATTACATTAGGTAAAGGATCGGGAAAACGAAGATCCATACCAAGTCAACAAAGTGCCAGAATAAACCACCGATTTCCACACGGTTAGCAAGCCACTCAGGTTTCTGCTGATACATCTTACGCCCGAAGAACATGTAATATGCTAGCACAAATGCGCCTGCTATTACGTGAAGACCGTGAAGACCTGTAATCGTAAAGTAAATCGCATAGTAAGTATTCCAGCGTGGTGTAAAGAGAGACTCAAAGCGGACTTCCTCACGAGGCACGATCACAGCAGGGTAATGCACCTTCTTGTGATTAGGTCCTGTAAAACCTTCGATATCACCAGGGAAAAGAGCTTTAATTTCACTGTATTTCATCGTTGCCATGTCAGACTCACTTAGCTTTTCCAGAGCTACGATTTCCTGCCAGTCCATACGATAAAGCTCACTTTCTGTTGGCTGAACACCCTCATGCTCTTCTCTAAGCTTCTCTACGAAAACAAGATGTTTATCCCAGAGCTTCTTCATGTTCTCATTTTTGAGTAACCATGAATTATTGATAGCTGCTATAGGGTCGATACCTCTTTCATCAGCTTTCATCACTGTGTGGCGGAAGTCGATACCATCGACGTGAAGCTCTATTGAGCTATCACCTATTGTTCCAGTAAAGACTGTTCCATCCTTAAGGCCTAATTGACCAGACTCACCTTTTACCTTTGTGCTAAGTTTGCCCCAGTATGGATGGACTGAAATATTAGCGTGACCAGCTTTCGGAGAAAATGACAGAGTGCCTACAACATCGAGGTATTTTTTTTCTTTTTTCCAAACGTCTTTAAATTCAGCAAGTTTCTTATTACGGAACTCACTTACGCCTTTTTCATAATACTTTTTCCCAGGCATCTCAGCTTTTACAGCCTTAGATGCTAGCCTCTGTGCTTTGATGTCTAGCTCACTATTATTAGCTAGAGCGTCACGCATATCAGTCTCAACCTGATGACATAGCTCTAAACTCAGCGGCGTGCCCTTAGTAATAACTGTTTTATCACCTAGAATGACATCCTCTGATAGAGCAAACCCTGCAGCTTCATACTGCTCTGCCAACTTCTTATAATAAATATCGTCTACTTTAAGTGGGTCGATCGTTACTGATGAAGCGATGATGTTTTTATTCTTAGTAGGGCCTTTGTGCTTACCTCCATCATCATCAGCGTGGTCATCATGACCAAACTTCTGTGGGTATGCGTGTCCCTCGATTACGGTATAGTCATCTAGACGGATCGCTTGGTGAGAAAACTTTGCTTTATACTCGAAACCCTTAAGCACCATGAAGAGTGCCGCACAGATCAGAGTAATAGACATATACATCTGAAACTTACCCCACTGTCTAAGCTTC
The DNA here is from genome assembly GCA_964397975.1 of uncultured Verrucomicrobiales bacterium. Classification (GTDB taxonomy): domain Bacteria; phylum Verrucomicrobiota; class Verrucomicrobiia; order Verrucomicrobiales; family Akkermansiaceae; genus Oceaniferula. The sequence continues at coordinate 4,442 of CAYNLE010000065.1, forward strand.
AGAGCTACCCATGCAAAAACAACGGTCACTGATGAGCCAATAAGGATAAATGTGTTAATCAGACCAGGTAACACAGGGAGTGTTCTCTCTGGCCATGGATAATCAGCATAAATACGAAGGAATATGTAGCCTGAGAACAGACCACCAAAGAGCATAACCTCAGAAGCGAGGAATAGCCAGATACCTATTTTTGAGTTCGTAAGACCTGTGTCTTTACGAGGTTCTATAACATAAGGAATTTCCATGAGAAAAGTATTCTAAAATTGTCTATAGGGTTAGTTTAAGTCTGCTCTATCCTTGGTCTTCGTCAACTTTTGTGACTGGCTTTTTCCACTGCGGATAATAGTCTTCTTTCACTTCAGGACGTGCGTATTCGTATGATCCACGGTAAGCGATAGGCTCTACGTCGAAGTTACCATGTGGTGGTGGTGTTGGTGTTGCCCACTCAAGTGAACAAGCTCCCCATGGGTTGTCATTCGGCACTTTCTTACCAAATTTCCATGCTGTGAGGAAGTTAATGATGAATGGAATCTGTGCAGCACAGAGTAACCATGCTGACCATGACATGAGGATGTTCATATCAATATAGTTATACACAGTCTGTCCAAACACGTTTGCGCTTTCTGGATCTGTAGTTAGGTATGCATCGCCACCATTATACCAACGGCGGTGGAAACCTGCCATTCCCTGAATCAGCATCGGGAAGAACAATGTGTTCATAAGAATCAATGAAGGCCAGAAATGTAAGTGGTTCAGTGTTTTACCCATGAAGCGACCAGTCGCCTTTGGATACCAGTGGTGAATCGCTGCAAATAATCCAAAGAGAATACCTGGTGCTACCACATAGTGGAAGTGACCGATCACGTAGTATGTATCGTGAAGGTGTAGATCTACTAAATTAAACGCTAATGGAAGACCTGTAAGACCACCAATACCGAACATCGGAAGGAAAGCACACGCCCACATCATCGGAGTAGTGAAACGGATAGAGCCTCCCCAAAGCGAAATAAGCAAACATGTCAGAAGAATCACCGAGGGCACCGATATCAATGCCGTAGTAGTCTGGAAGAATGCTGAAACAGCTGGTCCCATACCTGTCATATACATGTGGTGAGCCCAAACGATGAATGATAGGAAACCGAGAACAAGAACACCATAAACCATGGACTTATATCCCCAGATAGGACGGCGTGTATTCGCCGGGATAATTTCCGCTACACTCGCAATCGCTGGTAAAAGCAGAACATACACCTCCGGGTGACCTAAGAACCAGAATAAGTGCTGGAACAAGAGCGGGCTACCACCACCAGAAGCATCAGATAAACCGATCTGAGAATGATAAAGACCAGATGGCTGGAAGAAACTTGAACCCCACATACGGTCAACAAGCTGCATGACACCTGCAACCTCGAGTGGTGGGAATGAAAGAAGAAGAAGGAAAGCTGTTACCAGCATCGCCCATACGAAAAATGGTAAACGCATCCACGTTAAACCTTTAGCCCGTAAGTTAATAATCGTAACAATCACGTTAACAGAGCCCAGTAATGAAGATGAAATCAACATCACAAGTCCCATGAGCCACTGAGTCTGACCTGTCCAGAACTGATGTGGATACTGTGAGTCAGCGTAGAAAGAAAGTGGTGGGTAGTTCGTCCAACCTGATTTAGCAGCACCGGACTCAAGGAAGAAACTCGCACACATCATAATACCACCGACTACATAGAGCCAGTAACTAGCCATGTTGAGTTTTGGGAATGCCATATCTGGCGCACCGATCTGAAGTGGTGTTACGAAGTTACCGAACGCACCGAAACCAAGTGGCACAACACCAAGGAAAACCATGATGGTTCCGTGCATAGCACCGAACATATTATATGTCTCGCCCGGAAGTCGACCTTCGGATAGCCACTGAGCTTTCCAGTCCTCTGTAAATAACCAGCTCATCCATGATGGTAGCGGCTCATTTGGAAAGGCTATACTCCAACGCATCACCATCATCAGATAGAAACCAAAAAGAAGGAAAAGTAATGCCGTTATACCATACTGAATACCGATCATTTTATGATCAGTAGAAAAAACGTATTTCTGTATGAAATTCGGGTTATGGTGGTCGTGATGGTCGTCGTGTGAGTCGCTCATAGCCTATCGTGATTGTTATTTAAACTGTTGGGTATTAAAATTAAATGATTACTCAGCTGCATCCACAGGTTCAAGAGTATTAGGGTCAACAAGTGTATCTGGAGCTAATTCAGCACCTTCAAGATCCTTGTCATATTTTTCGTTAAGCTCGCTAGCTGTCATCTGGCCACTATTACGCTCTTTAGAGAGATCGATCGCTTGTTGAGCCATTTCCATAGTAACAAGGCTTCCTTCATTACCAAAACTGTTACGAACGTATGTTAACACCCCAGCTAAATCCTTGGCGGATAAACCTGCACCTTGTGAAGGCATGTTACCATTGTATGGCCTACCAGCTACTTCGATCTCACCTTTAACACCGTTAAGGATAATCATCGCCGTGCGTGCAGTACTACCAGTCACCCACTCTGAGCCAGCTAGTGGAGGAACCGCACCGGCACCTTCACCATTAGAACCGTGACATGCTAAACAGGATGCCTTAGCTAACTTACCACCGGCTTTCATGTATGCCTCAAGTGCTGGCTTAGGTAGAGCTTGTTCGTTACCTGTAGATGGTGCAGAAGCTCGAACATACCCATCTGGGCTTAAATTCTTATAATCAAATAAACTTGCACTAAAAAGAGCTCCACCAGCCATCATCACCGTGACTAGAATAGCGCCTCCTACTAATAAGCTAGAAAAAGCAGATTCGCCCTCTGTAGCTTTGAGTTCTTTCTCACGGCTTACTGCCGCAGCATTCGCCAAGACACTTGAGTTATCGTCAAGGTCTGGTTTTGGAAGAGATGAGTCGGACATTTTAAAAAATTAAGTGTTATATCAATTGATACCTTATTCGCTTTTTGCGCTTTGTTTAGGGCTATAGTCCATACTCTCAGGCATGGCGTCATCACGCTTAAGCGATGTCAGATAATTAGCTAGAAGTCTAGCCTGCTCAGTAGGAATAATTTGTTTTTCACCATCACACTTATTACAGTCAGCTTTGATAGCAAGTGCGTGTGGGCGGCCATTCAGTGGAATCTTCTTAAACATTTGCTTCTGTGCCGAACAGTTTGACCAGTCTAGATTGATTTTTTCACCACCTTCACCTAAGCGAATGTCACTGTTTCTTGGATTATATAAATGTGCTAGCACCCACTGCTCAGCAGTCATACCTACTGCGTCACCGTATTTTTTAGCACGATAACCGAAGTTACTAAGATCAGGACCCATACGAGTAAGACCTATCTGAGCATAATCTTCACCAGTGAAGTCATTTACACTTGTTTCACGGCGAGTGTCGATATTGTCCTGCACGTTAACTACTCCTGCCATATCTTCACGCCAGATCTGACGACCTAATGTAGTAGGACGAATTAGCTGAGTGTGACAGGTGTAGCATCCATTAGCTGCATAGAGCTTACCACCTTCCAGCATGCGCCCTGATACCTTCTTCCTGTATAGCTCTGCATCTTCTTCAGAGCTCATCTTCACAGGCTCAATATTTGCCATCTTCGTTGTCGGAACAGCAATGATAAACACCCATGCGGCTCCAAAGCTCAGTAGCATTCCAATGATAAATGATTTAAAAGTCATTAGTTCGGTTTAAAAAGTAATCGGTTAAGTATGTCGTGTGATCAATAGCAAGGCTTTTTACGCAATTAAGCACCAGCACTTTCTAGTTTTTCAATATCGCCTTCTGGACCATGAGGAGTTCCATGTCCGTGTGGGCGGTTAAGTAAAGTCGGGTGTGAACTACGTCTACCTAGGCGTAACCACATGAGAGTAAGGTGAAGGAAAAAGAAAACATTAGCGAAGAGGAGAAAACCCCAAGCCACTGTCGTCCCAACTGAAAATGGAAGCGAACTACGCACGACTGATTCCCACGGCTGTAGGTGCTCACGTTGAACAGCACCCTGCTGGAAACCTCCTAAAAGAACGCAGAATAAGAAAATGAAAAGCACACCATAAACAGAGAACCAGAAGTGTGTGCGCATCCATCTCTTGAAGACCCACTCACGAAGTGTGACACGAGGAACGATAAAGTAGATCGCACCAAACATCGTCATTGTGAAAAATCCATACAGAGCAAGAACATCAAAACCATAATTAGCTATAGTAAACTGTGTATACTGAATCGAGCTAGGGAAACCTAGAACCACTGCTGAAAATGCTAGCAGTAACATACCAAATGTTCCAGCAATAGTGAAACGAAGTGATGGACTGTGAGCGACCGCTCCTTCTGTATTCGCAGATGTTTTAAGAATATTTGCACCCGCGATTATAAGTGGGACTGCTACTAAAATAGAAGCTGCAGCACCTACATACTCTAAAAAGTCAGGAAGAGGTGAACCCATTACAGACTGCATACCAGCCCATGGCGCTACGATCGCCAATGCCCAGAAACCTCCTGTAGCGATTGTTGAATTATAAATTGAACGTCCTGTCACCTTCGCTGAAATGTAGTATGCACTCGCAATGGCAACCGGTGTAAAGAATAAGAAAATCAGAGCATGGCGGAACCAGCCATTAATAGCCGCTGCCATCACTGGGTGAATATCAAATACATTCACAAACAAGTTAGCTGTGAGGAAAACCCATGGGAACCAGAATAACGCGCCTAGAAGATACCACTGTGAAATGAAAACCGGCTCAGAGCGGCGAACACGGAATGTTACCAGCACCCAAATCGCGATAGCAGCATACGCTACAAGTAAAACCGGCCATACAAATGTCGGGAAGTTCATCCAGTGCTTTCCTGTGCCATGGCCAGATAAGATACCGATCATTCCTAAACCTACAGCAAAGTTCCATACGTGGCCTGCAGCAAGAATCGTCCCCGCATTACGGCTAGGCTTACGTGATAAACGAGCCATTAACCAGATCATCACACCGAAACTGGCTTGAGCACCCCACCCGTATATAAGCAGGTTAATATGCGTTGGAAATAAGCGACCGTATTGGAGCCATGAACACTCACCTAGAAAACTTGGGTTATGTGTCTTCAATGACGCTACTAATCCGAAGATGATAGACAAAGCTAACCATGCAGCTCCGCTGGTGAAGAAAAACATTACAGGATGACGTAATGAACGATCAACCTTAGAACGTATCTCGGCATCTTGAATATTGGTAATCTGACTATTCGTAGACATAGGTTTTGAGTTTACAGAATTTTTTTAAAAGCAGTGAAACTAGGGTTTAGAATATGCTTCTAGATTAGGATTCTTAAAATTTAAATGGTTGTTGTGATATTCAGTGATGTTTCACTCTTACTTTTTAGCTGCCAGCCACTGACTGATAGCCTCGATTTCAGCATCATTACACTGCGATATAAAAGGCTTCATAAGTGCTGTATAC
>CAYNLE010000066.1:0-9427 GCA_964397975.1 uncultured Verrucomicrobiales bacterium
GCATTGGAATCATGTTTTCGCGCTTTTTACCGGGGTCAACTTTCTCCAGTGGCAGAACCTATTTGGATGAGAAAAGAAAGAGCTGCTAAACTGGCCCAATTGATATGTTTAATTATAGTTATTTATGGTTAGTTTATGACCTACCCATTAATGCTTCAAGGTCTTTGCCATATTTCAAGTAACTGTCGTAACATTGTTTCCAGTCAGGTTCTTGGCCATCGGCTATGTGGAAAACTGTTGCCACATGTGGCTCGATAGCTACATAGCCATCGTAGTTATCTGATTTTAAGTCGGTGAGTATTTTTTTGACGTAGCCTTGGCCTTCACCTGGATAGACATACTCGGGCTCCTCGTTCTCAGTTTTCGGGTTTAAGCAGTCCTTAATATGAATGTGAGCGATGTGTGGTTTGATCGCTTGATAGAAATCCCACGCATCTTGCCAAGGGTATGAACCATCGGGCTGAGGTTGTGATCGGTCGAGCTGAAACACTGGGTTTCCAGTGTCGTAGATTAATTTGAGATCAGGAATCAGCTCTACTAAGCGAAGGCTGTGTGCTGCTGAGAAGCCACCCCAGTTCATGCAGTTTTCATGAGCTGCTATGAGCCCTTCAGCTTTGAATCGCTTGACGATTTCGCGTAAACGGCGGAAACGCTCATCTTCAAATTGTTCTTTTCCCCAAGGTTCTTGGGCGTAGGACATTATTCTTACGAGCTTCGTTCCTAGACGTTTCATACGAGGAATAGCTCGGTCTATTTCAGCAAGTGTGATGTCGAAGTCTGAAGAAATAGGTTTCGCCCAGTTTCCAATGAGAGAGCCGAATTCTACGACGTTTAATGACGCTTCTCCGATCTGATCTGCGACTTTTTCAAAGTCATCATCGCTAAGTTCATGGACATTTTTTCCATCAATCCCACGGAGAGAAATGTTTTTCCATCCAAGAGCTTTAGTAACTTTGATTTGAGTGGCTAGATCACGCCCAGCTTCGTCAGTAAATCCTGTGTAATTCATGAGTTATTTAAGGGTTTTGATTTCTCTCACAAAGAGGTTTCTAAATGATACTTCATCATGGTGATCCTGTAGTGTGATAGGTCCTGTAAAAGTGCCATACTCTGGCTTGTCTCTATATTTACTTTGAGCGATACACTCAGCCCATTTATCAGAGCCATATTCAATAGTTAAGACTTTTACACCATTCAGCCAGTGTTGGATATTATTTCCATCGGCAACGATACGTCCTGTGTTCCATTCTTCAGCAGGGTGGAGAATACGGGTTTCTGGGATAGCCATAAGGTCATAGAGCGCTGCAGTGCGGTGAGTAGGGTTTTTGTTATCACGGTAGTTAATATCGTCGATGATTTGATACTCTAGTCCTAGTCTTCCCTTGGCACGATATTTAATGCCGCTGTTGCTATTGAGAGCGCTCTTGAATTCAAATTTTAACTCAAAGTTGTAGTAAGCCTTTTTTGTGAGCAGGTTACAGTGACGTGTTTTTGGAACCTTTTTAAAATGAAGAACGCCGTCTTTTAAAGACCAACTAGGGAGTATATCAGTCTCACTGTAAGAACTTTTCCAGAGGTCTAGGCTGTCACCTTCAAGTAAGTTTGTCCATACGGCCTCCTGCTTTTTTTTAACTTCAGTGGTTTCTGCTGAACAGTTTGATATTGCGAATAGTGAGGCTATGGAACTGAGTAAAAGTGTTTTCAATTTCATGATAAGAGTATTTTTTTAGAGTTGTTTTGTGCGCTTTCGTAAATAGCACAGATGAGTTCAACTGCACGTCTACCTTCTGTGCTATTGGTGGAAGGTTCTTTGCCTGATTTAATGGCGTTTACCACTTCTTCGAAGTTTTTCTGATGACCTAAAAAATCGATAGCATTAGGGTCATTTGCCCCCATACCCGCTTGTTCACTATTGTTCATCATCTCTTTATGAATACGTTCATCTTCAGGCGATTCGTTCATGAAATCCCATACTCTGAATGTAGTATCAGTCATAAAGGCTGAACCTTTTTCACCACAAATATTGACTTCAGCAGGGTGCCCCGTAGATGACCAGCAGGCTGTGGATCCGTGAATGACACCGAGAGCTCCATTTTGAAATTCAAGCTGAGCTACAGCTGTATCTTCGACTTCTATCCCTTCGTGAATAAGGCAATTCATAGATGCTGTGACTGACTTGACAGGGCCACAAACGTAGAGAAGTTGATCGATGGTGTGAATAGACTGATTCATTAGTGCTCCGCCGCCATCTAGAGCCCATGTGCCCCGCCATGCAGCAGAATCATAGTAAGCTTGGTCTCTATACCATTTGATAGCGGCCTCAACCATCGTGATTCTGCCAAAGCGGCTTTCCTCTACAGCGTTTTTAAGCTCTTGAATCGCGGGATAAAAACGTCTGTTAAAGATAGCGGCAAGAGTGACACCTTCTTCCTTACAGACTTTGGTTATTTCATCGATTCGTTCAGTGGTGACTTCTAAAGGTTTTTCACAAATGATGTGTTTGCCTGCTTTTGCAGCAGCAATGCATGGATCTAGATGCGCGCCTGATACAGTAGCAATAGTAACAATATCGATCTCAGGATCAGCAAGTAATGCATCGATAGACTCATATGCTTTAGATGAAAAGTCTGAGGCTAGAGCTTGAGTTTTTTCATAAGAACGCCCCGCGATGCCCGCGAGTGTTCCGTTTGACATTGCTTGGATCGCCTCTGCGTGAAAGCGAGCGATCATTCCTGATCCGATGATTCCGATATTCATATTCTTGCGTTCAATTTTTGGTTATGCAGTGTGGGTAGATTTATTTTTAATAGCAAAGCTGACAAGTCCGATAATGGCGAGAACTGCAAGGGCGACTAATCCAAATAGTCCAGGAGTTCCCTTATTTAAGAGTGCCCAGACACAGGCAAATCCTGCGAGGAAAAGTCCGACTAGCATGAGAATGTTCACGATGATGCGGTTTTTTCCAGTGACGATCTCTTTGCCAAGCGTGCGCTTTGAGTTAAAGAGAAGAATGAAAATAAGATAGGCAATAGGAAGAAGCGTCGTGGCGATGACTGAGGCGGGTATTGCCATAGCTGCCTTGTTTGAGCCTGCCCATAGCAGTGGTGCCATAGCAGCAGTGATTGCTGGAATAGCTGCACCAATTAAGAATGGTTTCTTTGCTTCAGGCTTTCCGAAGGCTTGTGAGATAGCGAAGCCGTTCATGAGCATGTGAACGATCATGGTTGAAAGAGCCATGGCTAAGATACCAAAACCAAAGATGAGTTGTGATGGCTTCTCCCCAACGAGAGGCGCGAGTGAAGACGCTAACTGCTTGGCATCACGAGCTGTGATATAAGCCGCTAGTTTTCGATCCGCAAGGGGAAGATTGTCTGACATTTCTCTTTGTTCAGAGATTGTGAATTGCTCCACATCTTTGTTCTCCATGGCGACACGACCTGCGAGCATTGTATAATACTCTGTTTCAAGGGCGATAGGCTTTCCTTGCTGGTTCAGAATATCGTCTGCTTTCCCGTGAAACTGTGCAGAAGATGTGATCACTAGGAGTGACGCGGCAATCATGAAAGGAAGAGCTAGACCGAGAGCAAGGTCATAGCGCGATAGTTCGCGTTCACCTTTTCCCCAACCTTTTTTCTTGAGTGTGTAGGGTAGGAGGAAGGTCATGTTGATGCCAACTACTGAGCCAAAGGCGGCAATGATTTTAGATCTCTGGCTATCGGTAATGATTTCAGACCAATATGATGAAGCGTCACCTGTGGCGGCGATAGCTGGCTCAAGGGTAGTAGCAGGATTAAAGAGCGCGGAGAAATTTGGGATAAAGCCTGTAAAGAGAGAGACAAAATCAACATTGCCCTTTGCCATATTGACTCCTGCTGCCCCGAAGAAGCAGAGGATGACGATGGCGACCATGATTTTTAAGATGTTCTCAAAAAGGGCTACGCCTTTCGTGCCAGAGCTATAAAAGCAAACGACGCCGAATGCTACGATAGCGAGAATGGTTGTGATTACGTAAGGGTTAACAGCAGATAGTCCAAAGTTTTGCTGCACAATTCCAAGACCTAAAGAAGCTTGAGCAGGGCAGAATACGCAGTCTGCAATCACGGTGGCGATGAGCCAAGCCCATGCTAGAACAGGGGAAATGTGTTTGCAGGTAGAGACGAATGGGGTGTCGTCTGTAGAGAGCGTAACGTAGGCAAGTGATGCCAGCATAATCACACCAAAGATCATCGCTAACGGTTGTAACCAGAGAAGGCCATTTCCGCCGATGACACCAAGGTAGAGAGCCCCAACCAGAGATCCGCCACCTAGTGTTACTGCTGCTTGGAGCCAACCTGGACCGGACTGTTTTGCGTAAGAGATAAGTTTACTCATGGTGTGTAAGTGTTGTTTGTCTTTAGATCGTCATAGCGTTGAACCCTCCATCGACCACCATTTCGGTGCCTGTGATGAAGCCTCCTGCTCCTTCAGATGCTAAGAGGAGGGCTGCTCCAATAAGCTCTTCTGGGGAGCCGAAGCGGTTAGCTGGCGTTTTATTGAGTATTTGTGTGATGCGTGATTCGTCTAAAACTTTACGATTCTGCTCCGCTGGGAAGAATCCTGGAACAAGAGTGTTTACGCGGATGCCATCTTCTGCCCACTCACGCGCTAGGTTTTTACTAAGATTGTGAACGGCACCTTTACTCGCTGAGTAGGAAAATACGCGGGACAGGGGATTGATCCCTGAAATGGAGCCTATATTAATGATAGATCCGGATTTTTTCTCTTTGAGGAAATATTCACCAAAAGCTTGGCATGAGCGGACTGTTCCCATGAAGTTGATATCCATGATACGGATTAGTTCTTCTTCTGAAATATCCAGGAAAGGGGTAGGTGAGTTCACTCCAGCGCCATTAATCAGAATGTCGACACCACCTGATTTAGCTTTCACTTGTGTGATGATGGCATCGATAGAATCGCGTGAAGCTACTTCACCTTTAAGAAAGTAGCCTTTTCCTCCGGCTTCATTGATGAATGCTAATTTTTCAGCGGCTTTTTCTTCGTTTCTACCAATGATGGCAACTTCGACACCAGCCTTGGCTAAACCAATAGCGAGGTGGCCACAGAGTTCACCAGTTCCTCCGATGATTACAGCGACTTTATTTTTAAGGTTAAAAAGAGATTCTAAATAGGACATGTGAATTTTTTAATTTATTGTGCGGATTGAATGTAATTTGAGGCATTCAGGGAAGAAATGTTTTTGGCCGTAGCTGTTAGTAGCGCTAAGTTATCAGGCATTTCTCCAGAAAGGGCTTTATCTGCTAAGAAGCTACATAATATGCGGCGGTAGTAATCATGACGCACGAAGCTGGTGAAGCTGCGGCTGTCAGTAAGCATACCTATGTGTGTTCCAAGCGCAGTCTGACTTGTGAGGATCTCAAGTTGCTTTTTGATTCCTGGCACGTGATCGAGAAGCCACCATGCTGGACCATACTGTAATTTACCGGCGATAGGGTCTTCTTGAAACTTCTGTAAGGCAGCACAGATGGGTTCGCTTTCGATAGAGTTGAGATTGTAAACAATCGTTTTAGGCAATTCGTTGGTGTTGTTTAATTCATCAAGAAACGAGATGAGAGGCGCGGTTTGTGGCCAGCTTCCCATAGTATCAAAGCCTGAATCGGACCCCGTGATTTTTGTAAGACGTGTATTGACGCTACGCTGTGGTCCCAGATGCAGCTGCATAGTCCAGTTTTTCTCAGTATTCCATCGAGCTACTAAACGCATGATTTCTCCAGCAAACTGCTCCCATTCTTTAATAGATGAAGCTTTACCAGCAAGCGTTTCCTGCATGATAAGATTAAGCTCTGAAATGGAGGCATGACCGGTAGGGCAGTAGTCTAAGCCGTGATCACTCATGAGGCAGCCAGCAGCGTGAAATGCATCGTGGCGTTCCTTGAGAGCACCTATGAGTTGCTCGAAGCTAGTGATTGGTTGGCTTACTCTTTCGCTTAGCTCTTTGACGGCATCGCAGAATTTTTCTGGCTGATGAACGCTATGGTAGCGGTCTGGACGAAAGGTTGGAAGAACGGTAGTTGGGTAGTCTTGTGCAGCTAGGTCGAGGTGCGTTTGTAAACAATGCGCCGGGTCATCAGTAGTGCCGATAAAGCTCACATTAAACTGCTTTAACAGACTGCCTACACTGATGTCGGTAGATAGTTGTTTATTAGCGGTTTCCCAGACTTCTGCTGAAGTTTCCTCGTTTAATAAAAACTTAATGCCAAAGACGGCTTCTAACTCCATGTGAACCCACTGATAAACTGGATTACCGATGGCTAACGGTAGAATTTTAGCAAATGCGAAGAACTTCTCTTTCGGTGAGGCATCACCTGTGATCAAGTTTTCAGCGACACCACAACCACGCATCAGGCGCCATTTATAATGATCATGCTTGAGCCAGAGTTCCCATAGATTCTTAAAACGATGATCGTTCAGTATCTCCACCGCTGGTAGGTGAGTGTGGTAATCGATGATCGGCTCGTCCTTGATGGCGGCGTAGATCGTGTGGGCCTTTTCTGAAGTTAGTAACATTTGAATACTTAGCGTAGTTGTATTAGCCGGAGTTATACTAGCTGAGGGTCGTTGTTTGGAGCGCTGGAAGACCTAGCTTGCTGGCGATGGCATTGAGCTCAGCTAGTTCAGCTTCTGAGAAGATGAGTCCACCCGCTTTGCGAGACTTCTCAGCCGCTATTGCTTCAGGCTGACCTGGGAGCATGCAGTTTTCATTACCGTGCCCTAGTATGTCCTCGATGACAGCATGCACGTTTTCTTTCTGGTTGCGTCCATTGGCAAATGAATTGCCACTCATTGCCTCTGGGTGAATGATCTGGAAGAAGAAAGAACTCGTTGTCTTCTCAGTATCTGATTCGTTTTTATGACCTCGGATTGTAGGAATAGAGCCACCGATGTATGCACCAGTGAGCTCATTCACAAGAGAAAGGCCGTAACCTTTGTGACGTCCGAAGGGGAGTAGGGATTTAGCCTCATGAGGATCAGTAGTTGGATTACCATCCTTATCTACAGCTGAGTCTGGAGGGAGTGTTCCTCCTTCACGCTTAAGTTGCTGAACCCTGCCCATAGCGACAGTAGATGTTGCCCAGTCAATACAGATTGGGAATCCAAGCTCCTTAGTAGTGGGGAACGACCATGTATGTGGATTTGTGCCAAGGGTAGGGTGTTTACCCATGAACGGAACTACCTCAGCTAGTGTAGATGTGCAGTTTGTGTATGCTAGATAGCCACGATTTGCCGCATCTATAGCGTATCCACTTCCCCATAAATAGTGCCACGCGTTGTCAACGCTAACGATACCTACTCCGTATTGCTCTGCCATTTCAATGCAGCGCTCGAATGCTTCTTTAGCCACCAATTGGCCAAGCTTCTTCTGAGCGTCCCATACTTCAGCTGCAGCAAAGCGGTTGGGCTTTCTGATGAGTTCAGCTCCGGGGACACAGTTATCGCGTCCAGACCCTAGTAACTCATCAAGGTGAAGAGCTTTGAGGGCATTGTGTGTGCTGTTTCCGTGAGTGGTTGCTACAGCGGCTATTTCCGCTGCTGCTCGTGATTCTTCGATATTGAAACCGCGGTTTTGGAAGGCTTTTTCGATCAATGAGTTATGCTCTTTTTCTGAAACGATGTGATTCATGAATATTAAATTCTATTGGGATTAATTTTTGAGATGTGGGTATTTCTCAGCTATGAGTTCGAGTATTTCCTCCAATGACTTGGAAACATCGCAAAATAATGCTTCATCAGGGAGTTCAAGTGTCTGTAGTTGTGAGTTCAGTAATGAAGGTGGCATGAAGTGCTCACCTGATTCATACCGTTCTGTGATCCTTTGTCGTAATACTTCAGGATCGGTGTGTAAGTGGAGAAAGACGAGGTTTTCTGATCCAGATTTAAGAATGTCACGGTAGGACTCCTTAAGTGCTGAACATGCGATGAAACTAGGCGATTTCTCAGAGCTTTTCTGAGCGATGAGACCAGCGAGGGTTTCTAGCCATGGGCGCCTATCGTCATCATTAAGGGGCTGGCCTGATGCCATTTTCTCACGATTAGCATCAGGATGGAAATCATCGCCGTCATAGAATGAACCCTTAGTCATTTCTGCTAGGGCATTTCCAAGGGTAGTTTTCCCCGTAGCGGAGACCCCCATTAGAATGAAGACGTTTGGGTTCATGTTTTCGCTTAAATTGATATTTAGGCAGGGTTGACGATGTTCGCACAGGCTTGAGCACCTTGACTTAGAATCGTCATCACATTGTGTGCCGATGTTTCAGCCATAGCGGCGTTAGTTTCTGCGGTGTTACTTGCGACGTGAGGTGTCATCACGAGATTCTCTAATGACCTTAGATCTTTTGCGGGGTCTTGTGGTTGGTAAGGCTCTTGGATAAATACATCAAGAGCAGCGCCTGCGATCTCACCACTGGTGAGAGCGTCAAAAAGGTCGTTCTCATTTACGAGTGCACCACGAGCAGCATTTAGGAAGTGAGATTCCGCAGGCATTAGTTTAAATAGTTCAGCATTTGCCATACCTGTGGTTTCAGGTGTGACAGCCATCATCATGAGAACGAAGTCTGCGTCCTTAACCGCGTCAGCTAGGTCAGTGGTGATGCGGGAAACAGGCACATCTTTCTGAAACTCATCAAATGTTTCAACATTGGCAAACTTACAAAATTCATCTTCTGTGAATTGGTCAAATCCAATGACGTTCATACCAAATCCGTAGTGAGCACTTTTACAAATATCTTGTGCTATGCGACCAAATCCGAGGATAGCAAGGGTCTTGCCTTTGATCTCTATGCCGCGCTGTGGTGCCCATTCTTTCGCCCTCATGGAGCGGTCAAGAGATGGAACATTTCTGGCTAGTGAACCGATCATCCACATGGCTTGCTCTTTCACTGAAGTGTTTAAAACTCCTGGTGTATTAGCCACGTGGACTCCTGCGGCAGAGGCTTTCTCTTTATCGATAGAGTCGTGACCGACTCCAAACCTTGAAATAGCAGCACCTGTGGAAAGCGCATCATAGAGCGCGCCAGTGTAGGGAAAGAGATCTGCGATGAATCCTTTGACTGAATTCTTTTTAACAAGATCAGCTAAAGCATTTTCCTCTTCTGGCACTGAAATAAATTCAAAGTCAGTTTCAGCAGATAGTTTTTCAAAGACGTTTTGGCCTTTAGCATAGGAGATTTCAGAAACGTAAATAGTTTGTTGGCTCATGAAGTAGATAAAGTAAGTGATCTTTCGTTAGGGGAGATCATAAAATCTTTAAATTGAAAACCTCTCTATGTCTATAGTCTCACTGAGACTATATTTTATATATTATGCGACAAGTATTAAGCCTAAGGCTCTTTTTGGTTGTTAGTTTTAATATGTGTTCACCCTTTTAGTCTAA
>CAYNLE010000067.1:0-9414 GCA_964397975.1 uncultured Verrucomicrobiales bacterium
AACTCCAGTGGCGATTGGTTTCCTTAGTTGATTGTTATCAATTAGGAGAACCGCTGGCTAGATTTTTGGAGAAGCTCACTTTTTTAGTAGCGCAGTCTTATCCGTAGCTAACCCACATTCCCATACAGCCCCAGCTTTCTTACCCATCCTTTAGCATGTTATATGCTAAAGAACTAAAGCCCGCTAGTGATCTCTCACTAGCGGGCTGTAAATGAGGTTTAGGACTTATTACTGAACCGTAATCACCTTCGGCTCAGGCTTAACACGGCGCGGAATCTCTAGATAGAGTATACCGTCTTCTAACCTTGCTATGATGTTGTCTACATCAACATCCTTTGAGACTTTGACACGTCTATGCTCTTCACTTAAAAAGCTACGCGCATCATCGGATGGCGAGGCCTCTATATTGAGAAAATGATCTTCCAGACTAATTTTAAGCTCCTCCTTTTTGTATCCAGGGAACTCTAGTCTCACTTTCCAGCCGTCTTCGTCGTTACTGATGGACTCGATATCTTCATAGATCTCTTCCTGCTTAGGAGCTTCTACAGTGGAAGCCAGTGCGTCATTTACAAAACGGTTAAACTCCGTGAACACACGGCTTTCGAATGGATAAACAGCGGATAGATTCGTATTGTTTGATGTAATCATAATTTGTATTTCGTTTATTTTTTAAACTAAAACCCTCTATGCAGCTGGTATACCAAATATAATACTCACCCATGCCAACACAGCTAAAACATTGATATATTAAGGGGAAATTAACCTTTCAGAGATTTATTTATCGATTCCCAAATCAGGTAAAAACGCTACTAAATTGTCGCACAGGAGACAAAATGTCGGGTAACTCTGGCGCGTATGGCACTGGCTAACTATTACTACCCAATTACCAAACGCTATCAATCATGGGCACAAAAAAGCCACTAGAGTTTCCTCTAGTGGCTGATATTATAATATACTAGCTAGCTGAATTAAGCAGCTTTCTGTGCGAGTGCAGCTTTTGACTGCTCTACGATGGCATTGAATGTCTCAATGTCATGCACGGCAAGATCAGCAAGGATCTTACGGTCTACTTCAATCTGTGCAGCCTTAAGGCCTTCGATGAAGCGACTGTATGAGATATCCTGCGCTCTTGTTCCAGCGCTGATACGCTGAATCCAGAGACGGCGGAACTGTCCTTTACGTTTCTTACGGTCACGATACTCATAAGTTTGAGCCTTACGGACTGCGTCCTTGGCATACTTATAGAGTTTCGAGCGGAAACCGCGGAAACCTTTGGCACGTTTAAGAACGCGCTTACGGCGCTTGCGGCTGGCTGGGCTATTGGTTGCTCTTGGCATGTTTTGTTTTTTCTAGAACAGACAGTTTATTTCTACACCCCCCGTAGTCTCGTCTGCTCAATCCTAATTATCTTTATCCGTAGTTAAACGGTATCAGAGTATTAAGAAGGCTACGTAGGGGTCGTCCGTGATGCGGACGATTGGCGTTAGTCGACGCCGAGTTCAGGTTAATTAGGAAAAGGGAAGAGAAGCTCTTACTGCTTTCAAGTCTGCGTCTGAAACTAGGGCTGCCTTACCAAGAGCGCGTTTGCGCTTCTGGTTCTTCTTAGTAAGAATGTGGCGTTTCCCCTGTTTACGACGAAGAATCTTCCCTGTACCAGTCACCTTGAATCTCTTAGCGACCGCTTTACGGGTTTTTGCTGTACCTTTCGATTTAGCCATGGGGTCGCGAAGCTAGCGACGAGCAACCAGATTGCAAGAGGTTTTTTATTAATTTCATAAATAATTTCACCCCTTTCTATCTAAGCTAATTCAGTAAGGGAATAAGAAAGCTAATTCCCTCTCTCATCGTTATGTCCTATTTATTAAAAAAGGCGTCACTTCTTACTGTCGTAGCGACAGGAGGCCTCTTCTTTAGCCTCACTTTCTTACAAGGAGATGCCAGCACTGAAACAGGCACTGCCAAGTATCTACGAAACCATGATGAGGCACTCGCTCAGGCAAAGCAGACAAACAAGCCCGTTTTCGCTTTTTTCCAAGAAGTCCCCGGATGAGCAGGCTGTAAAGTTTTCGGTCGTGAGGTCATGACCAACCCAATTATCGTAGACGCTGTAGAAAACAGCTTCGTTCCCCTTCTCACTATTAACAATAAAAAAGGAAAAGACGCTGAAATTCTGAAAAAGTATAATGAACCGGCATGGAACTACCAAGTCGTTCGCTTCCTTAATGCCGACGGAAAGGATCTAATCCCCCGCCGTGATAATATCAATACTCAGCATGCACTCAGCACGCGGATGATATCTGCTCTAGAAAAAGCTAAACAGCCGGTGCCCAAAACTCTTCAGCTACTCAATAAGGCAACTGACAGCTCAAAGTTAGCTCAAGCCGCTTTCTCATGCCACTGCTACTGGACTGGGGAATATAAACTAGGTGGTCATCCTGGAGTCATGACGACAGAAGCTGGCTGGCTAGATGGTCATGAAGTCACTCTCGTCAGCTACCGCACAGACATCGTTTCTATTACAGAGCTGATCAAGTATGCTCAGAAACAACAAGTCGCTAACAGCATCTACCTATCTACAGCTCAGCAGAAAAAAGAAGCTAAAAGCATCGCAAAAAATGCCAAAAGCTTATCAGGCTACCGAAAAGCAAAACCCAGTGATCAAAAGCGTCAAATCGGAGGCACCCCATACTCTAAACTCAAACTTTCTCCAGAGCAGGCATGTAAAGTTAATGCTTTCTGTAGATCTAATCCCGCCAAAGCCATCAGCTTCTTGACGACTAAGCAAAAAGCCCAATTGAAAAATAATTAGTGAATAAAAGCACCTAATTGACAAGCTCTCTTTATGCTGCATGTTTGAGACTTGAATAAATATCAACGCAGCAAAATCTCGAGCATCTTAAAATACACTGCATCCATCAGCAGTGTATCTATACTGGTAAGCTGCTCACTTACTCCCAATCGAGCAAAAACAGCTGCCGACAAAGAGGTATACGATATTTTAAAACAAAGTGAAGATCAGGTCTTCAAACGTAAAAGCTCGTTTAACGTAGCCAGCACCAATAATTCATCTGGCAGCACGAATCAAGAGCTCGTAAACAGAACCAATAAAAAAGGGGCTATCACCCTAAATCTTCAAGACTGTATCCGCTACGCGACTATAAACAGCCGTGATTATCAGGATGCAAAAGAAGACCTCTACCTCACAGCTCTCAGCTTAAGTGATTCTAGGGAAACCTTTAGTTATAGGAAAAGTAGCTCCCTTTCCTCGACATTTCAAAGGCAGTCTGATGGAGATCAACGTAGCAGCTCAGACTTCACCAATGGTATATCGAAGATTTTCAAAAGTGGCGGTAGTCTCAGTCTTAACTTAGCGAATGATTTAGTTAAATACTTTATCGGTAGTCCAGATAGATCTATTACATCGGTCATTAGTGTCAGCCTTGTAAAACCCTTACTACGCGGTAGCGGCTCGAAAATAGCGGCTGAAAACCTTACCCAGTCATCACGAAACGTCATCTACAGCATTCGTGATTACGACTTTTTTCAGCAAAGCTTCTCTCACGAAATCGTCATCGACTATTTAAGACTCTTACAACAAAAAGAACAGGTCTTTAACGAAAAGACGAACTTTGAGTCTCGCCAACAAAACTTCAACTACCTCGAAGCCCGATCCATCGACCGAGCTAGCCCTGAAGAGGTAGCAGATGCTGAACAAGAAGTGCTTGCTGCTAAAACTAGACTTATCAATGCTGAGTCCAGCTTCGAGACATCCTTAGACAACTTTAAGGTCACCATCGGGATGCCAGCCTCCATGAAGCTCAGCCTTAACGCTACAGAGTTAGAAAAACTAGTATCCTCTGGCCTCCACACGTTCCCTTTATCGAGCTCTTCAGCTTATCATAAGGCTCTTGAATCCAGGCACCTCCTACTGAACGAAATCGACAGGTTCGAAGACCAAAAGCGCCAGGTCACCATAGCGGCTAATGATCTCAAGGCAGATCTCGATTTCATCACTAATGCTTCGTTAGCCAATAGCGGCAATCGCTGGGAGCGACTGAACTTTGACGATATATCGGCGAATATAGGCCTGGAGCTTGACCTTCCTGCCAATCGCAAACGTGAACGTAATAACTACCGCAGAGCTCTCATCAGCTTTGACGCTACCACACGCTCACTCAGCCAGACACATGATAGCTTAAAGAACCTAATCAATCTCCGCTTCCGCCAGCTTGAACAATTTAAGCAAAATTACAACATCCAGCTGGGTGCTCTCGAGCTAGCTAAAAAACGTGTCGAGGGTAATAAACTTAGACTCAAAGCTGGATCTGTTATCTTTCGCCGGCTTAGTGAATCACAGGATGCATTAATCAGCGCACAAAATGCCGTCACAGCAGCGCTTATAAACTATCAAGAAACACGTTTACAACTATTTGCTGACATCGGCATCCTTAATATATCAAAACCAAATTACTGGTTACATAAAAACCCTACACTCTAGCTATCCATAGATTCATTTCATGAAGAAAAAACTTATCATCATAGCTGGAGCCCTCTGCCTAGCTGCTATCTTCATCACCTTAAAAACTGGAGGTGATAAATCAGACTCATCAAAAACTGAATTCACCAAAGTAAAAAAAGGCGACCTCATTATAACAATCAAAGAGAACGGCTTTCTGAATGCAGTAGAAGAAGAGACGATTAAAAATAAAATCCGCAAACGTGAAATTAACATCATCGATATAGTGGATGATGGCACCTATGTAGAAAAAGGAGCCTTCCTCATCGAGCTAGACTCTGAACCTCTGTTAGAGGAAAAAAATGAGCTCGATATCAAAATTAACGAGAAGACTCTTGATGTTACAGATGCTGAAAACAGCCTTGAGATTACTAAAAGTGAAGTTGAGAGCGACACAACAGCGGCCCTTAACCTCATAGAAATCGCAAACCTTGAGCTGCAAAAATTCACCAAACTAGAAAGGCAAAACCAATTAGACGAAGCCTTAGCCGAAATAGACATCGCCGAAGACGAATACCAATTCTCAAAACAAACTTTCACATCTAGCAAAGAATTAGCCGAAAAAGGATTCGAAACAAAAAGCCGTGTCGAACGAGACAAGCTTGATCTATCAGCTAAGCAGAAAAAACTTAAAACTGCTCAGAATAAATATGAGATAACTAAACACTACGATATTAAAAAATCCGAAATACAGCTTACCAAAGACGCAGAAGAAGCTCAGAACAAGTACGAACGAGAGCAAAAACAGGGGTATAGAAAAATCCAAAAAGCCGAAGCCAAGCTTGCCAGTGCTAAGCGCAATCTTGAGCTAACACATCAAGCCCTAGCAGATGTCAAAACCCAGATAGAACACACTAAAATAATGTCCCCTGTTTCTGGCTATGCTCTATATCCAAAAACAAGGTATTATAATGATCACCTAAAAATTCAAAAAGGGAAAGCTGTGCGTAAAAGCCAAACTCTTATGCGCATCCCTAATATGTCTAAGATGAAAGTTGATATCGACATTGCTGAGCACTACATCAGCGACCTCAAAGAAGGGCTCACAAGCTATGTCACTATCGACTCAATCAAAGGGAAGCAGTTCAACGCCACCGTCGGAAAAATAGCATTACTACCTAAACAAGAAAACTCATGGGCTCGCTCAGGGGCTCAAAAGTATGACGTTGAAATAGACATCGCAGACGGGCAGCTTCCCGAAGATATCAAACCACAAATCACTGCATCCGTAGAAATCATCGTTGATGAACTTAAAGACGTTCTCTACATCCCCGTCCAGAGCGTTCATACAGTAAAAGGAAAGCGAGTCGTTTATGTAAAAGCCGCTCTATCAAATACTTACAAAGAGCAAGAAGTGAAAATTGGCAAAATGAATAGTAGCTACATTCAGATACTCGACGGCCTAACATCAGAAGATGAAGTCCTCATATCAGAGCCTAACATTAGGGAGTCTTCTTAACCAGCGAGGTATTAACTTTTTCGTCTATTCAACTACCTGAATAACACTCCATGCATGATCTCGCTCAGTAACATAAAAAAACAATTTAAGATTGGAGATCAAGTTGTCCACGCTATCAAAGACCTCCAGCTAATAGTCAGCCCTGGTGAATACCTTGCCATCATGGGAACTTCTGGATCAGGCAAATCTACCCTACTCAATATCCTAGGCTGCCTCGACACACCGACCCATGGAGAATACCTGATAGATGGCCATGACATCACGACTCTTGACGACGATAACCTCTCAGCATTACGCGGGAAAAAAATAGGCTTCATCTTTCAGTCCTATAACCTCCTCCCCCAGTTCACTGTTATAGAAAACATTAAGCTTCCTCTACTTTATCAAGAAAACTCGGATACAGAAGAGAACCATCAGGAAGCACTCCGACTAGCAAAGCTCGTAGGCCTTCATGATCGCCTAGAGCACAAGCCCACGGAACTATCAGGAGGGCAGCAACAGCGAGTCGCCATTGCACGATCATTAATCAACAATCCTCTCATCCTCCTAGCCGATGAGCCAACAGGAAATTTAGATACTCAGACTGAAGAGGAAATTCTCGACCTCTTTGATGAGCTACACAAAAGCGGTAAGACTATCGTTGTTGTCACTCACGAACAAGAGGTTGCTGACAGAGCGTCCCGGGTTATCTACATGCGCGACGGTGAAATCATCCGTGAGCACCATAACTCCCCCCAACACCCCTCCTGATGAGTAAAGTCTACGACACTGTCATCTTATCGCTTCGCAGCCTAGCTCTTCATAAGCTTCGCTCTAGTCTTACTATTTTAGGTATCATATTCGGTGTAGCCTCTGTCATTACCATGCTCGCTGTAGGAGAAGGCGCATCAGAAGCGACCCAAAACACTATTAGAAAGCTTGGTAGTCATAACATCATCATCGACAGCGTCAAAAAAGAAGACGAACAGCAAGAAGGCGTGCTAACTTACGGCATTACCCATACTGATATAGAGCGCATAGAAAACACAATCCCCGAAGTCAACACGATCATCAAGCAGCGCCTTTTCAAAGGTAAGGCGTCCTACTTCGGTAACGAAGAAGATGTGGAACTCATCGCCTGTGACGTAGATATATTTAACGTTAAAAATATTCTGATAGAAAAAGGTCGAGGGCTCTGTGATCTAGATATTGAGGAAAATAGAAGTGTCTGTGTGCTCGATAAAAGTTTAGCAAAAAGACTCTTTCCTTACCAGGACCCGTTCAACCACCAGGTGAAGTTCAATGGAGTCGACTATCAGGTAGTAGGAATTACCGAGGGCGGTGACACACAAGACACTCAGGAGTCAGATTTCAAAGTCTACATACCACTAAGCACGGCAATCATGCACTACGGCTCATTCACTATAACGAGGACAACAAGCTCTCGCACCGTAGAAAAAGTAGACATCCACCAGCTCATTCTGCATATGAATAGTATAGCCTCCGTCTTCTCCGCACACGCTAAACTGGAAAGACTAATGGAACACGCTCATGACAAGGCCGATTATAATATCAAGGTCCCCATAAAACTTCTCAGAGAAGCCGAGGCCACGAAGCGTATGTTTAACTTAGTATTAGGCTCCATAGCTGGTATTTCATTACTTGTAGGAGGTATAGGCATCATGAACATCATGCTCGCCACAGTCTCAGAAAGGACTAAAGAAATAGGTCTCCGACGCGCTCTAGGGGCTAAGAAAAAAGACATCATCTATCAGTTCATGACAGAAGCCATCGTCCTCTCTCTCATCGGGGGTATAGCGGGTATATTAGTTGGTATTCTTATACCTAACGCCATCACCGCCATTTTCGGCATACAGACGATCATCTCTAGCACCTCCGTCATCATCGCATTTATCATCTCTGGTCTTACCGGTATCATCTTTGGCAGTTATCCAGCTATAAAATCTGCAAATCTCAATCCCATTATTGCTCTTAGAGATTCCTGAAAATAGCTTATTCATTTAAGCAGCAAAGCTTGACGAACCAGCCCCCTTGGCTTCTTATTTCCATCATGAGAACGCTGATCAAGAATGCTTTAAAAAGCACCGAGCCATCCGATAGCATCACTATCAAAGGCTGGGTTCGGACCCGCAGAGACTCTAAGGAGTTTACTTTTCTTGAGATCAATGACGGCAGTTGCATCGGCAATATTCAATGTATCGCAGACCAAAACATCCCAGGCTACCTAGATGTTAGTAAAATGACGACTGGTGCCGCTGTAGCAGTTACAGGAAAACTGATCGAATCCCCTGGCAAAGGTCAGCAATGGGAAATCCACGCTACCAGTATCGAGCTTATTGGAGAATCACCTGCTGACTACCCTCTTCAGAAAAAAGGCCATACTCCCGAATTTCTCCGCTCGATAGCCCACCTCAGGCCACGAGCTAATCTCTACGGTGCCGTTTTCCGTATGAGGTCGCGTATGGCGCAGGCTGTTCACCGTTTCTTTGATGAACGTGACTTCACCTATGTGCACACCCCTATCATCACCTCATCTGACTGTGAAGGAGCTGGTGAGATGTTCCGCGTCAGCACTCATGATGCTTCTAAAGCTGAAGTACAGTCTTACGAAAAAGATTTTTTCAACAAAGCTGCCTACCTAACTGTCAGCGGTCAGCTTGAGGGTGAAGCCTTTGCCACAGCCCTATCAAACGTCTACACCTTCGGCCCTACATTCCGCGCAGAAAACTCTAACACAACCAGGCATGCTTCTGAATTCTGGATGATCGAACCCGAAATGGCGTTCTGTGATCTAGAAGGAGACATGGATCTCGCTGAGGAATTTGTCAAATACCTCGTCACTGACGCACTAAATAATAATGAAGGTGACCTCGATATCTTCAACCGTTTCGTTGATAAAGGTCTCTACGATAGACTTCAGTTTGTCGCTGAAAAACCATTCCAACGTGTCTCCTACACTGAGGCAGTAGAAATATTGATCAAATGTGGCGAAAAATTCGAATACCCAGTGGAATACGGCGTTAATTTACAATCCGAGCACGAGCGCTACTTAACTGAAAAACACTTTAAATGCCCTACTACGGTTTATAACTATCCTAAAGAAGTAAAACCATTCTACATGCGCCTAAATGATGACGGAAAAACAGTTACCGCTATGGACGTTCTAGTCCCAGGACTAGGTGAAATCATCGGGGGTGCTCAGCGTGAAGAGCGGATCGACCTACTCCGCTCTAACATGAAAAAACATCAGCTCAGTGAAGAAGACTATGGATGGTATCTTGACCTCAGAAAGTATGGCACCTGCCCTCATGCTGGTTTCGGTATGGGCTTCGAGCGCATGCTGATGTTCACGACAGGCATGAAAAACATCCGCGATGTCATCCCCTTCGCGAGAACTCCAGGGCATTGTGAGTTTTGAGCTTCCCCAAAAATCTAGCCA
>CAYNLE010000068.1:0-8063 GCA_964397975.1 uncultured Verrucomicrobiales bacterium
CTAGTATAGCTAGATGTTGAAGCAGAGTTTATGTGAAATAGACTACCAACTACAGGAGCTTAAAAAAGAAGAAGCCTCACTGAGACTTCTTCTTTTTTAGAATGTTTGGAGTTAAGTGTAAGCTTAGTGTGCCTGCTGAGCGTCTTTTACGACACTCTTGATACGTAGGTCGCGTAGTTGAGTCGCTTCTACTTTAGCAGGTGATGATGACATGATGTCCATTCCTTTGTTGTTTTTAGGGAATGCGATGACTTCACGGATAGATTTTTCACCTGAAATGAGCATAGCTAGTCGGTCAAGACCTAGAGCAAGACCTCCATGTGGTGGAGCGCCAAATTTAAAGGCCTCAAGGATGTGACCAAACATGCTTTCTTTTTCTTCTTCAGTTACTCCTAGAGCTGTAAACATAGAGCTCTGAAGCTCTGATTCGTGAATTCGTATTGATCCGCCACCGAGCTCGTAGCCGTTCAAGACGACGTCATATGCTTCAGCGCGTAGACCTGCGTAGCGGGAGCTCTCATCTTCTACTTCAGCCTGTGTAGCAGCTATTAGTTTAGCTTCATCTTCGGCGATAGGGCGGGTGAACGGGTGGTGCACAGCGTTCCACTTGTTTTCTTCTTCATCGTATCCGAGCAGTGGGAATTCTGTGACCCAGAGGAAGTTGAGCTCGTTATTGTCTTTAAGAACATCCTGTAGAGCTGCACATTCAAGACGGATACGTCCTAGCACTTCACAGACTGATTCCCAGTTGCCTGCCCCGAAGAGGATGAGGTCGCCAGGTTCGATGTCGAGCTTTGTGCGTAGAGCTTCGATCTCTGTATCAGTGAGGCGTTTTACAAATGGTGAACGCCATGTAGAGCGCTCTTCTTCACGAACTTGAATGTAGGCTAGGCCTTTAGAGCCAGCTTCAATAGCTGTTTGGGTTAGCTTTTCGATCTGTCCCTGAGTTGCCCCAGCAAAGCCCTTAGCATTAATGGCTTTCACAACACCACCAGCTTTAACTGCGCCAGAGAAAACGCGGAATTCACATTCCTTAAGGTCTTCAGTGAGGTCGGTGAGATGGTAGCCGAAGCGGCGGTCAGGTTTATCTGAACCATAGGTGTTCATGGCATCGAGATAAGTCATGCGGTCAAATTGAACGGGGATCTCTACATCGAGAGTGTCTTTAAAAACCTTACCTAGTAGTCCTTCAGTAAGCTTGTGCATGTCATCGGCATTGACAAAGGATGACTCGATATCGATTTGAGTAAACTCAGGCTGGCGGTCAGCACGGAGGTCTTCATCACGGAAACAACGAGCAATCTGAAAATACTTTTCGATTCCTCCACACATGAGGAGCTGCTTATACTGCTGTGGTGCCTGAGGTAGTGCGTAGAAGCTTCCAGCTTGCATGCGTGATGGCACGAGGAAGTCACGAGCACCTTCTGGTGTCGACTTGGAGAGGATAGGGGTCTCTATTTCACAGAAACCATCTGAGTCGAGGAAGTTTCGGCTAGACTGAGTGATGCGGTGACGAGTGCGGAGGTTCTTGGTCATGCGCTCACGGCGAAGGTCTAAGAAACGGTATTTCATTCTTAGGTCTTCATTTGAGAGCTCTTTGTCTAGCTGGAATGGTAGAACTTCTGATTTATTAATGATGTTTAACTCAGTAGCTGAAACTTCTACACTACCAGTATCCATTGCTTCGTTCTTGGTAGAGTTTCCATCAATCTCGGGGCGCTCTTCTACTTTACCGGTGATTTGAATAACATCTTCACTACGAAGTGACTTTGCTAGCTCTGCGGCTTTCGCGTTTTCCTCAGGGCGGAATACAACCTGAGTCAGACCTTCACGATCACGAAGGTCAATAAAGGCGACGCCACCATGGTCACGGTTAGAGTTTACCCAGCCGATAAGGGTGACAGATTCGCCGATGTTAGTGTTACGGATTTCGTTGCAATGATGAGTTCGCATAATGTAAATATTGAGGTGGTTTTGATGAATGATGTTAGTTTTTTAGAACCAGATATTTTTAAAAGTAGAGTTTGGTTAAGCGATGAGGTTATCACTAGGTGAGTCTAGCTGGCTAGATAGTATATCGGCTAACTGATCATCAGCTTGGGCGATACTTTCACTACGTGCCTGTAGGTCTTTAACTTGTATTTCTGGAAACTCGGCGCCGATGACGATGGCAAGTTTAGCTCCAGATTGCTCAGCTTTTTTAAATTGCTTGCCGACATTTAGTTTCGTCAGACCATAATCTACCTTGATTCCAGAGGTGCGTAGCTTGGTGATTGTGCCCAGAGCGTTGAGACGTTTATCTTCGTCAGCTATGACAACGTAAATATCGCAAGATGGATGACGTGCTAGCCACGCTTCCATTTCTAAAAGAGCATTTGGAGTTTCTTCGATAAAGTTGCGAATGACCATGTCACCCATAGCAAAGCCAGAAGCTGGAAGGTCAGCAGCTCCATTTGATAATGTTTTTAACAGTCCGTCATAGCGCCCTCCACCAGCAATGGCACGCATAGATTTACGAGTATCAAATATTTCAAAAACAGCACCAGTGTAGTAGGCAAGACCTCGAACGATGGTTAGATCGAGCTCGAAAAATTCACCTAATCCTCTAGCTGCTAGGTTGGATTCGATTTCACGGAATGTATCAGAAGCATTTTTGGGATCGTTAATGAAGTCAGTCACTTGCTGGAGTGAGACGCCGAATGTAGAGAGCTGCTCTTTCAGCTTTTCTTCTTTCATCTTCTCTAATCGATCAATAATAGAAAGGAATTCTGTAGGGTCACCGATGTTGTGAGTGTCACAGAAGTCTAGCCAGCTTTTGCGGTCAGATGAACGAATGATAAAATCGCCTTTCTTAAAGCCTAGAGCCAACATGGTATCGATCGCCATGGAGATTAGTTCAGCATCTGCTGCTGCGTCAGCTTCACCAATAATATCTGCATTGAATTGGATAAATTCGCGGCCGCGTCCTTTTTGTGGCTTTTCGTAACGAAAACAGGGGCCTATCTCGAACCATTTTAATGGTTTGGGGAACTCGCGCTGATTAGCACCTACTATACGTGCTAGCGAAGCCGTAAGCTCAGGCCGTAGAGTGATGTCTCTGCCACCTTGGTCTTCGAATCTGAATAACTGTGTCGTTAGCTCACCACCTGATTTTTTCAGGTAAAGTTCTGTTGATTCTACAATAGGGGCTTCGTATTCTACAAAGCCATAGCGATGTGCTATACCTCTCCAGATTGAGAAGAGGTAATTACGAATTGCGCAGTCGCGAGGTGTAAAATCACGAAAGCCCGGTAGAGATTGGAAACGCTGCTCAGCCATGAGTGCTCGGGGAATGTCATAGAGATCAGTAAATATCAAGAGAAATGGGATGCCTATCAGCGGAATTACGGCAAGCTTGTTGATTTAGTAAGGTGATACGGAAGTAGATATATGGGGTGTTATATCTATCTATTTAGAGTTTTAATAATTTTCTATGATGCGATTCAAGTTTAAACGTTAAAAGCGTATATATGTTATATGTATATGACTTCATGGTGAGTTCTTTTATAATATATAACTCATGTAGAGTCTGGATACGGAAATTGTTTAAATGCTGATTTTCAATTTTTATTAATTTTAATCATTTTATCGTTGCACAAACTGTTTTTTTTGACTATATAAGTGATCAAGTCCTGACAGGCTTAGTGGATAACTCACTGGGTTATAAGGATTTCACGATAATAAATTAACTTTATAGCTCAACTATGAAAACATTATTCCTTCTAGCTGCGGTAGTATCTCTTGCTATTGTGCATAGTTCCAAGAACTTACAGCAAGCTTCAGTTACCATGTTTGGTAATATAGCAGATGGTATTGAAAGGATTATAACAGGGCGTGATACGGCAGAGATTAGAAGTATTAATGAGAGCAGTTTTGATACAGCAATAGCTAACCCTGATAGAGTGGTTATTGTAGCTTTCATAGATGGAAGTTCACCAAGTTCTAAAAGTCAACTTCGTGAGATCGAAGCGGCGATTAAAGATCTACCTTCTAAAGTTTTACTAGCTAAAGTGTCAGTGGAAGATAATGAAATGTTACTCCGCCGTCTTGGTGTCCATGAAGTTCCATCAGTTATGATATACGCAGGAGGAGAAGTTCAGCGCGAATATTCAAAAGGTATCGAGGTTAATGAGTTAGTTAGCTCAGTTAGCTATTACGTTAATTCAGGTAACCGTTATACTAGAAGAGGTTCTATAGAGTTGGTTGATAACACTCCACGCTTCCAATAAGCGTGAGCTTGTTTGTTAGTAAAAAAACGTTTGAAAATTTGAGTCAATAAAAGAGCAATCGACCTCAATAGAGAGAGATTTTTTAATTTCGATTAAATTTACCGGGTGGTTATCTATACTGTCCGGTTTTTTGCGTAAGCTTTTAGGCGGTAGCATATCAGGTGCATCGGTTTCTATTAGTAGCCGTTCAGGAGGTATATGTCTA
This sequence comes from uncultured Verrucomicrobiales bacterium, assembly GCA_964397975.1. Classification (GTDB taxonomy): domain Bacteria; phylum Verrucomicrobiota; class Verrucomicrobiia; order Verrucomicrobiales; family Akkermansiaceae; genus Oceaniferula. The sequence continues at coordinate 4,474 of CAYNLE010000068.1, forward strand.
AAGTTATCCAGGACGCTTAATTTACGTGGATGTAAAAAATAGCCTGAAAATGAGAAGTAAGCACCTAGCTCCGCTAAAATAGGAATAAGTTCTTTTGATCCGCTATAAGAGTGGAGGAGAAAACCTCTTTTGGGTAAATTTACTGATTTGAGAACATCGAGTAGTGGTCCCCATGCTTTTAGACAGTGGATAGAGAGTGGTAAGTTCCGGTCTGCAGCTAGTTCGATTTGGTATTTGAAAACATCTACTTGCTGCTCGATATTGTAGTCTTTTATCCATCGATCTAGTCCACATTCGCCCACACATGCATGAGCTGTGTTATCGATGTATTTTAATAATAGCTTTTTCCAGTCATGAGTAGCCGTTTGCCATGGATGCAAGCCAAACGAAGGGATAATAAACTCAGGATATTGAGCCGCTAAGTCAGCGACCTGTTGCCAATCAGAGGGGCTAGTCCCATTGACGACACATTGTTTGATTCCAGCCCGAACCATATCGCTGATGATCTCTGGTCGATTTTTATCAAAGCGAGGGTCTTGAAGATGGAGGTGGGCGTCATACATGCTTGATCAACTCGTCAGCTGCCTGAGTCAGTGACTCTTTAGAGAAATCAGATAGCTGAATAGAGCTAGAGGGTGCTGCGTAATTAGATTTTTCATCACCAGCTTTCCGGTAAACAAGGTCGTAGTGATCTCGTAGTATGGATAGGACGAATTCATACCATTGCCCTTCATCGATGAGTGTATTCCATTGTCTAATTTGCTCGTTACCGCGTAGTTTAGTGAGGCGTTGGAGTAAGCCTTTTAAATACTCAGGCTGATCTGTAAAATAAGGGTAGTCATCTAGCAGAAAGCGAGCTCGCTGCTCGAGACTAAGTTTAATGTCGACTACAGAGCCTTCACCTAGCTTTTGCCATAAGCCTGGAGGGCAGTGAACAAGTCCTATTCGGTTACTCTCTGCTTCTGTGAAGATAGGTTGAGTGATATCTAGCTTAGCTAATGTTTCAGCTAAGTGGGTCTCAAACATTTTTTGGCTAGGCTGAAAGGTTTCTGGTTCCAGTCCTAATACAGAACCCTTGTGATTAGCTAATGCTTCAAGGTCAAGCACCTGAGCTCCTTGCTCTTTTAAAGTATGGAGAAGCCTTGTTTTAGCAACACCAGTAGGACCAGCTAAGACCGTGAGCTTAAGTTCTGGCAATGAGAATAAGCGATCTAGTTCAGTCCTAAGATAAGTTCGGTATGCTTTATAGCCACCGTCTAGTAATCGAGCACGCCAGCCAATAGACCTGAGAACATGAGCAAAAGAGTTCGACCTCATGCCTCCTCGCCAACAGTAGACTAGGGGGGCGTAAGATTTGGTTTTATCAGAAAAATGATTTTCTATGTGAGTAGCTATATTTTTTGAAATGAGCTGGGCACCTAATTTGCGAGCTTCAAACGGATTACCATTATATATGGTGCCTACTTTTTCCCGTTCTAAGTCGTCGAGAACAGGGAGATTGATGGCACCTGGAAGGTGGTCTTCGGCAAACTCAGAAGGGGATCTAACATCAATGGTCTCAGTAAGTTCACTGAGATCATGAGGTAGGCTGATGGTTTCGACATGTTTCATGACGAAACGGATAAGTAAGAGTGGTGAATTTACTCAGATTGTTCGATGGTTGCTGTTTCAGTTGGTGAATTTCCTAACGCTGGTTTTTTACCCGCTAAGAAGGCACAAGCAAAGCCGAGTGTAATGATAAGTATCCACGCAGGAAGGCCTTTGATTACACGGCGCTTCGCTAATACCATACAGGCGCCGAATAAAACCCAGATGACTATTTTTAAAATCAGCCACATAGGCCAGTTACTGCCGTATGCTATAAGGTAAATTTCTTTTTGCTTAACCTGCATACCAAACCCGCCGAGTAAGATAAGGAGTAAACCTATACCATGGCCAATAGCACCAGCTTTAGACGATTTTTCTCCTGTAAAGAGAGAGCCGAAGGCAAAGAATAAAGTGAATAGTCCTACGAAGTGGATGAGGCGGTAAGTTTCGTAATTCATATGTAGAAGTAGAAGTATAAAGAACTTAGCTAGAATTAAAGGCTAAAAATTTTTGAAGTGACATATAGGAATGGAGTATTGATCTTAATCGCCAGAAACAAGTTTATGAATAAGTTAATACTATTTGATATCGACGGGACATTAATTGACACAGGTGGAGCAGGTATGGACGCCTTGACTAGTACAGCTACTGAGGTCTTTGGCGCAGAGGGACCAGAGTTAGATCTAGCTGGAAGCACGGATTCTGGTATTGTTATGGGAATGATGGAGCACTTCGGAGTGGAAGTGGATCTTGATGAGTTCTATCAGATATATTTAAATAAACTTCCTGACAGTTTAGATGAGTATACTGATCAAGGAAAAGTCCTGCCTGGTGTGGTTGATCTTTTGCAAAAGCTCTCACAGACAGATATGACTTTAGGTATATTGACTGGTAATGTAGCTGAGGGTGCACAGATCAAGTTAGATCATTATGGTCTAGCGCAGCACTTTGAAATAGGAGCCTATGGTGACGATCATTACGACCGGAACGAGTTAGGTAATTATGCTTTGAAGCGAGCTAGAGATCACTATGGTATTGATTTCCAAGGGGTTGATGCAGTTGTCATCGGTGACACCCCTAAAGATATTAACTGTGGCAGAGCAATGGGCGCTAAAACAATAGCTGTAGCTACAGGGAGCTTTAGCTATGATGAACTGGAAGCACATAAGCCAGACTTAGTGATAGAGAGCTGCTTAGCTGATGATCTTGTTCGCTATATATGTGAAGTATAGAATGAGTCTTTCAAGCCGCCATCAGAGACTATTGATGTAGAGTGGACGCTTAAACACCTTAGGAGAAAGGTGATGCGAAAGACTGGTCTTCCCCACGGATTTCGTCCAGCAGGGATCCTGAATTTAGAGTTAGTTGATTTATACTGTTAGTGTAAGTTGGTTGTTGCCTTTGATGAACTCAAGTGGCGATTTATAGCCGAGCCAGGAGTGTTTTCTTCGGGTGTTGTAGATACTTGATGATAAATTATTAAATTATTTACAACTAACTAGAAGCACGGGGGTTATATAAACTGTATGAAATTACATAAACTAATTATAACAGGGCTTCTTACCGTATCATTCGCTACATGTTTATCAGCGAAGCCAGGTGAAGATAGCGATAAACCACGCCCACCAAAACGTTCTTTTGAAGAAGTGGACACAAATCAAGACGGTAAGGTCAGCCTTGCCGAATTTGTTGTAGGTGTGAAAAACGAAGAGCGAGCCACGAAGCACTTCAATAGAAAAGATAAAGATCAGGACGGTTCACTTACTGAAGAAGAATTTACGGCTAAAGGTAAGAAGGGTAAAGGTAAGAAAGGTAAAGGTAAGGGTAAAGGGGGATCTAAAAAGGACAAAGGTGGCGAATAGTCATCCAGAATAACACTTTCTATAAATAAGTGATAGCCTCGGAGAGTTCTCTCTCCGGGGTATTTTTTATTAAGGGGTTTTGAGCTTCCCCAAAAGCTGGACCACTGATGTGGGTTATTTTGCGGGTTGAAGTTCGAAGTG
>CAYNLE010000069.1:0-7910 GCA_964397975.1 uncultured Verrucomicrobiales bacterium
TCCCAGCTAAATCACCATTATTTAACTCAACTACTAATAGGCCTTTAATCTTAGTCTGACGCAGCCCTGACTTAACTTTCTTTTCTATACCCGCTTCTACGGCAGTGGTTTCTGCATATAGACTAGAATCAAGACAGTGATATACTAACGAGCAAGCCAGTATTCCTGATTTTATAATAGCGCTCCTAGATAACATAACTCTTATAAAAGCGAAGCTGTAAGGCATATGTCAAGGTTTATGCCTATTTCTGAATAAAATCTATAGCAAGTATTTAACGCCACTCAGGGTTCTGATCTTTTTCCTGCTCTATTCTGTCTGCCAAGTTACGAGCTTTGACACGGTGGTCTCGTTTTGCTCTTCGCTCAGCTAGAGAGCGCAGTTTTTTCTGGCGCTGTTGCAGTGTTTCTATTTCCTCGTCTAACTTGAGGTAACTTTCATAGCGGTCTTCATCTAAATTGCCCTGCTCAACGGCCTCTCTTATAGCACAGCCTTTATCATTACCGTGTTTACAGTCGTGAAACTTACATTGTGCCGCTAGTGCTTCCACATCAGCAAAACTTTCTCTCAGGGTTTGCTCATCCGTCCACATCTGGATTTCACGCATTCCAGGATTATCAATCAAGATACCACCCTCTTCTAATAAAATTAGCTCTCGGGCCGTCGTAGTATGCTTCCCCTTACCTGTAAGTTCATTGACCTCACTCGTCCACTGGAAGTCGTCACCTAACAATTGGTTTATTAAAGTTGATTTCCCTACTCCACTTGATCCTACTAGAGTAACTGAAACTCCTGATTTTAAATATTTCTTAAGAACTTCTAACCCTTCATTTTTAGCAGCTGATGTAATGTAAACATCAACTTCATCACTCAGTCTTCGAATAATCTCAGCAGCTTCCTGGTTTTGTTCATCAGGAAAAAGGTCAGACTTATTCATCAAAACAACAGCTCTGGAACCACTGCGTTTAATGAGCGTAAAATAGCGCTCCATCCTACGTGGACTAAAATCAGAGCCCGCATCTGTCACCACCACGACAACATTAACATTTGCCGCTATCACCTGCTCCATCGTGCTTTTACCAGGAAGCTTACGTGAGAAACAGGTCTGCCGCGTGAGACGAGCTCGAATCATTGTCTCATCATCATCTTCATTTTTACCAATCTCGATAGCAACCCAGTCACCGACTGCTGGCAACTCCGCATCTGTTGCCGCCTGATGGTAAACCTTACCACTCATGGTAACCTCTAACTCATCAAGTTTACCTTCTTCATTGATAAATAAAGCTCCATACGTAATTTTATTATCACGTATGAGACGCGCTGGCAGGCAATTTTTGAAGCCTTTCTTGGACTTCAACGCACCAAACTCTTTCTGAAATGCGTCATTCCATCCAAGGTCTGTAAGCGTCATATTTTCCATATTATTGGTTTATAAATTTATAACCGTCCTTCATCTGCATCGATAAAATCAAAAAAGGTCACGATCTCATCACGATCTTGCCAACCGGCTTCTTTTTTTCGAAAAACAAGCCTTTCGTCAAGAAACTCACCTGGTCTGCCACAATTTCTCATATAGCAATTCCACCAGCTAATTTCTTCTTCACGAGGTTTATAACCGTGACGGAAACACCACTCTAGTAAAACACAGTCATCGGCACCAGACTTAACCTGCTCTACAAATTCACTGTAGTCGATTTGTAACAGCTGGCATACCCAACTATCCATCGCTTTACCAAGGTTTGGGTGGTATTCTGGGTCTAGCTTACCCTCTGTATGCAGGCGAATCTTATCGCACATTCTACAAAAGTAAACGAGACCACCTATTTCTTCTCTCGGGCTTTCCGGGGCTGTATATCCGCTCATATTATTATAAAAAATTAGTTATTTGTAATCCTCCATACCTGCACATGAACAAACTAAGTTCCTATCGCCATGGACGTTATCGATACGTCCGACAGCGGGCCAGAATTTATGATCACGTAGTGACGCTACTGGGTAGGCAGCCTGTTCACGGCTGTAGCTGTGCTGCCATGTATCAGTGATTACCATCTCGGCGGTGTGTGGTGCATTTTTCAAGGGGTTATCCTCCTTGTCAACTTTACCACTGATCACCTCTTGTATTTCTCCATGAATAGAAACCATAGCATCACAAAACTTATCTAGTTCAGTTTTTGATTCTGACTCTGTGGGCTCGATCATGAGCGTTCCAGCTACTGGCCAGCTCATAGTAGGTGCGTGATAACCATAGTCCATCAGACGCTTAGCTATATCTTCTACCGTAATACCACTTTCCTCAGTAAGTGGTCTGGTATCGATAATACACTCATGTGCTACTAAACCTTTATTCCCTGTATATAAAACTGGGAAATAATCATTAAGCCGCTTCGCTACATAGTTAGCATTAAGAATCGCTATCTTTGTCGACTCAGTCAACCCCTCAGCACCCATCATGGCGATATACATCCATGAGATAGTATTGATACTAGCACTTCCGTAAGCAGCAGAGCAAACTGGCGCCTCATCATTATCCATACTCATGTGACCTGGCAGATACGGAACAAGCTGTTCCGCTACGCCAATAGGACCGACACCTGGTCCACCACCTCCATGAGGAATACAGAAAGTTTTATGTAAGTTTAGGTGACAGACATCTGCCCCGATCAGACCCGGGCTTGTTAGACCAACCTGTGCATTCATATTTGCACCGTCCATGTAGACTTGGCCGCCATGCTCATGAATAGTTTTACAGATATCGTTAATCGTCGCCTCATAAACACCATGTGTTGATGGATAAGTGATCATCAATGCTGCTAATTTTTCAGCATGCTCTGCCGCCTTTGTATTTAAATCTGCAATATCAATATTACCCTGATCGTCACAAGCCACAGGCACAACTTTAAAACCGACCATGACAGCTGAAGCAGGGTTTGTTCCGTGAGCTGAGGTAGGAATCAGACAAACATCCCTACCATCATCACCATTAGCTAAATGGTAACGTCTAATAGCTAACAGGCCAGCATACTCGCCCTGAGAACCGGCATTCGGCTGTAGTGAGACAGCAGAAAAACCTGTAATGCGAGCTAACCAATCTGAAAGTTCATCAAGCATTTTACGATAACCTATATTCTGCTCGTCAGGTACAAACGGATGAATGTTTGCCACTTCAGGCCAACTAAGAGGCATCATCTCAGCCGCTGCATTCAGTTTCATAGTGCATGACCCGAGGGCAATCATAGACTCGTTCAATGCTAAATCTTTTTTCTCAAGACGTGATAAATAACGCATCATCTCAGTCTCAGAACGGTATTTATGGAATACTGGTGCAGTGCAGAACTCAGTATGCCGCTCATGCTCATAACCCCAGATCCATCCCATCGGTTCAGGAATAACACACTCTTCAACTCCAAAGACGCGAATCACCTCCATGCCATCATCACAAGTCATCACTTCATCTGTAGCGATAGCGATGTGTGAGTCATCAACTCGACGTAAATTATAACCACGCTCTACAGCTGCAGCTAAGTATTCATCTGTCTTCTCCCCTGTTTTCACAGTAACTGTATCAAAGAAATCTTCAGCACATAGTTCAAAGCCAGCCTTCTCAAGGCTGCTGGCTATAATACGGGCCTTAGCGTGAGTTTCATATGCTATATTCTGAAGCCCATCCGGTCCGTGATAAACAGCATACATGGATGCCATTACAGCCAATAAAACTTGAGCCGTACATATATTAGACGTCGCTTTATCACGGCGAATATGCTGTTCACGAGTCTGCAGAGCGAGACGATAACCAAGCTTGCCTTGTGAGTCTTTCGAAACGCCAACGAGGCGGCCAGGTATCTTACGCTTCAACTTATCAATGCATGCTAGAAATGCTGCATGCGGCCCTCCAAAGCCGAATGGAACGCCAAAGCGCTGAGTGTTACCAACACAAATATCGGCACCAAATTCACCAGGAGCGCGTAACAAGGTAAGAGCTAAAACATCCGCAGCAACGATAGCTAATGCTTTAACTGCATGCACCCTCCTAAAGAATGCCTCGTAATCATTTATTGACCCCAATGTATCTGGATACTGAACTAAAACTGCAAATAAACCTTCACAAGCTTCAGGATCAAAGCTTGTCCAGTCATCCACTAACACATTAAGACCTAGTGGCTCAGCTCGTGTTTTCACCACCTCAATCGTTTGAGGGTGGCAAGTATTAGAAACAAAAATAGTCGTCCCCCTTGGGCTACTCGATTTCGCTAACGCAACAGCTTCCGCAGCAGCCGTGCCTTCGTCTAGAAGTGAGGCACCGGCGACGTCCATACCAGTTAGATCTGTAATCAGTGTTTGGAAATTCAGTAATGCTTCTAGGCGACCCTGTGCTATCTCAGCCTGATACGGCGTATAAGCAGTATACCAACCTGGGTTTTCTAAAACATTTCTCTGGATAACAGGTGGAGTAAACGTTCCACTGTAACCTTGCCCGATGAAGGACTTAAGAACTTTATTTTCACCCATGATACCTCGAAGGCGATCTAAGGCTCCTGCTTCTGAGAGAGCTTTGGGTAGCTCTAATGGCTCACCACCACGAATATTTTCAGGCACCGCGTCATCGATAAGGTCAACAATACGGTCATAACCGAGCTCCTTGATCATCGCTTCGCGAGTTTCACCAACGCTGCCTACATGGCGGCTACAAAAGTCATTATACATAAGGGTATTTAAAAAAGGTCTATTTTATTTCGTATAAAAAAGGGCGCACATCAGCACGCCCTATAAAAAAATTCATATGATGCATTCAGTTTAGGAAACGAAAGCCGCGTATGCATCAGCATCCATCATATCACTTATAACTGATACATCTTTTACTTTCATCTTAAAGATCCAGCCTTTTCCATACGCATCTGTATTCACTAGTGATGGGTCTGCTTCCAGCTCCTCATTACCTGCTACGATCTCACCGGCTACTGGAATATAAATATCACTTGCTGCCTTTACAGACTCTACTACTGCTACTGGATCACCAGCGTCACAGCTACGTCCCACTTCAGGAAGTTCTACAAAGACAACATCCGTTAATTCCTCCTGCGCATGATCAGTAATGCCGATTGTCGCGACGTCTCCTTCAAGAAGCACCCACTCATGGTCTTTCGAGTATTTAAGGTTAGCTGGATTATTCATATAATTGTTTAAAAAATGGATCAGTAAAAATAGGCAACGTGATCGCTGTGCTACATCCTTTTTGCAGGATTAGGCTTTTTTGTAAAAAGGTTTTTTAACGACTTTTGCCTCGAAACGTCTTCCTCTGACTTCGATGTCTACTAGAGTGCCTAATTTTGCAAACTTTATTGGTAAATAAGCTAATGCTATTCCCTCTCGTAAAGATGGTGAGAGCACGCCACTGGTCAGCTCAGAGAGTTTCTCGTCATCCTTCGAGTAAACATCATAGTGCGCCCGTGGTGGTGCACCTTTTCCGGTGTAATGGAGCGCTACTAGCTTTTGGGTTAAACCTTCTGCCTTCTGTTTTACAAGCACCTCAGAGCCTATAAATCCACCCTCTTTTTCAAGAGCACAGAAAAACCCAAAACCGGCCTCTACTGGTGTATGCTCTGGTGATAAATCGTTGCCATTAAGTGGATAGCATACCTCTAGCCTCAAACTATCCCTAGCTCCCAGACCACAAGGCTGAGCCCCTTGGTCAACAAATCGCTGAAACCACTCACGGCCAGAATCAGCAGCAGAAAAAAGCTCAAAACCATCTTCTCCCGTATACCCTGTGCGACAGACTACGAGCTCCTGATCTTCATGCTGAAACCTTGCTATACCGTTACGAGAAGGCAGCTCCTGTGCTGGAAATAATTTGGTAAAAGCCTGCTCTGACTCAGGGCCCTGGACTGCCATACCTGCCCACTGCTTACTTTCATTTATCAGACTTAAGTTTTCAGGTAAGTGCTTACTAAGCCACGCAAAGTCCTCATCGATCTTAGACGCATTCACTACGAGAAATATAACCCCCTCAGATTCACGGTAGATTAATAAATCATCGATAACCCCACCTTGTTCATTAAGCATATAGGTATACTGCCCCTCCGCTACACCTAGTAGGTCTACATTGTTTGATAAAATACCATTAAGCCACTTTTCTGCACCCTCTCCCTGAAGCACAAACTGCCCCATGTGCGAGATATCAAAAATACCCACTTTCTCACGAACAGCGGTATGCTCAGAAATAATGCTGCTATACTGCACTGGCATATTCCAACCAGCAAAGTCTACCATTTTACCTCCTAATTCGATATGTAGATCCTTCAGCGGTGTTTCTTGAATTTGGTCTTGGCTCACGTGACAGAAGTTGTGAGGCATCCTCGTTCTTGTCAAATATCTAAGCTGCGTTATTAATGATTCATGTCATCGAACCACCAGTCTTTGAGAGAGCTCCCCTCTGTAGAAACCCTCACTCAGTCGCTAGCCATTGATTGCACACTCCCGAGAGCCTTGATCACTTCATTTGTTCAACGGGAAATTAACTCTTTTAGAAAATTAATACTTAATGGTGCATCACCAAGCCGTGATGAAATGTCTGAGCAGATTAAGCAAAGCTTAGACGCCTTTGCCGCCAGCCGGTTACAGCCGGTTATTAACGCCACTGGTGTCGTGATCCACACTAACCTAGGAAGATCTCCACTAGGAGCAAATGCTGCGGCCAAACTTACAGAGATAGCCACAGGATACTGTAACCTTGAATTTAACTTACCTGAGGGAAACCGTGGCAAGCGTGGCGGGTATTTAGAAGAAGCACTCGCCTCACTACTCGTGACAGAAGCAGCCACCACAGTTAATAACTGCGCCGCCGCACTCGTCCTTATACTCAGAGCTCTCTGTACCAGTGATAAAAACGAAGTGATCGTATCACGTGGCGAACTCGTAGAAATAGGCGGAGGATTTCGCATTCCAGAAATTTTAGAAACCTCAGGCGCTAAACTTGTAGAAGTAGGCGCCACTAATAAAACCCACCTCACTGACTACAAAAAAGCTATCACAGCAAAAACGGCAATGATTCTAAAGGTCCACCGCTCTAACTTCTACATCGGTGGTTTTACTGATGAGGTATCAGCCCTTGAGCTCTCCGAACTCGCGCATCAGCATAATATCCCTGTTGTAGAAGACATAGGCTCCGGCGCTATGATGAACACAGACGAGCTAGCACCTATCGATCATGAACCAACACCTCAAAATGCACTCAATCAAGGAATAGATCTCGTCTGCTTCTCTGGAGACAAACTTCTCGGAGGCCCTCAATCCGGTATCATTGCAGGTAAATCTGAGCTAATCGCCAAATTAAAAAAGGAACCATTTTTCCGTGCTGTGCGCTGCGACAAGCTCATCCTAACCGTGCTCCAAGAATGCATCGACACCTACTTACTGTCTCACTCAGAACTATCACAAACCAGTATCCCCACACTTGACTTCATTTCTTGCCAACCTGAGATCCTCAAAAAACGAGCTGAGAGCATTATAGCAAAACTGCCAGCGGACATACAGAAGCTCTGCACTATAGAGGACAGTATAGCCCGTACTGGTGGCGGCACTATGCCGAAGTCAGAAATACCATCCTGTAAAATTACACTTAGCCCAGAAAATATCTCTGTTACAAAACTCGCTAAACTATTCCGACTAGGTAGCGATAAAACACCAGCCATCGTCGGCACCATAGAAGATAATAGGTTTCATCTCGACCTAAGTACCATCTTCCCACAACAAGACGAAGTAATAGGCCAAGCTATCCTAACAACAACTAAATGAAATTACGGCTTGCAACGGCCTTATTAGCTCTTATTAATAAAAAAAAATACAAAAACATCTCTACCTTAGCTTCCTCCAGTAAGGTTATAAGAAGAGATTACTCACTTTAATATTAAAAATA
>CAYNLE010000070.1:0-2786 GCA_964397975.1 uncultured Verrucomicrobiales bacterium
CTAAGAAGGCGCCCAAAAAACAAACGGCCAAAAAGACAGCATCGAAGCCTAAGGCTAGTAAAAAGGCTCAGAAAGCAGTGGGGGCTTCAGCTGCAGTAAAGACTCTGAAGAAAAGTGCTCCTCCCACAGAGCTTCGCACGGTTATGCCAGTCGAGCTCAAAGGTTTTACTAAGAAACAATACCAGAAGCTTTTAGATCTAAGAGATAGTATTCTGGATGTAATGCATGGTGTGACGAATGATACTCTGAAGAATTCAGATAGTATGGAATCAGGTGGTGGAGGCATGCATACAGGAGATGCTGGTAGTGATGCTTATGACCGTGACTTTGCTTTGAATCTACTTGCGATGGAGCAAGATTCGCTGAGCGAGATAGAAAAAGCTATTACACGTATAGAGACCGGTGTTTATGGTGTCTGCGAAATGTCAGGTGAAAAAATACCTAATGTAAGGCTAGAGGCTATTCCATTTGCTCGTTACACGGTTCAGTGTCAGGCGGCGTGGGAAAAAGACAATGGAAATGGACGTCACCGCGCGGGTGAGACATTTAGTTTTTCATCCAGCTCAATGCGCTAAAAAGAGCTGAGTTTCGTAAAAAATTCAGAAAAATGGTATTAGAGATGATTCTCTGCTTGACCTCCAGCGGATAACGAGTAGCTTGCGCGTCCCGCTCGGTCTCCTAGAGCGTTAAATTTTACTTACTTAAACTCATGGCTCGCGATATCATCATCCTAGAATGCACTGAAGCAAAAGCGGAAGGAAAACCAACTTCACGTTACACATCCACACGCAACAAAAAGAGCTTAAATACTCCAGGCCGCCTTGAGAAAGTTAAGTATAATCCATTTTTGCGTAGACGCACACTTCACCGTGAGCTCCGCTAGTCATTAGCAAAATATTATCAACGTAAATTACTTTTACCATGTCATCAATATCTACTCCTAAAAACAAAGAGCGCCGTATTGCATACTGGAAGGCTAACCGTCCAATGCCTCACCGTCGCCACGACATCCCAGAAGCGGAAGTCGACTACAAGAATACAGATCTACTTAATAAGTTTACAACTGAGACAGGGAAGATTCTTCCTCGCCGTGTTACTGGCGTTTCAGCGAAGCTTCACCGTAAGATTACACGTGCGATCAAGCGTTCACGTGCCTGTAACCTTATTGGTTAATCAATCGAACAATCAGTTCAGATTAAAAACTTTTTTAAAGCCTGCCCGCTCATCCGGTCAGGCTTTTTTTATCTTAAAATAAAATTTAATAAAAATTACTACTATGAAGGAGCTTAAGGATACTCAGAATGAATTTGATGACCGCAATATCGCGATCGATCGTGTGGGGGTGAAAGCTCTGCGATATCCTCTAGAGGTCCGGAATAAAGATGGTAGCACGCAGCGCACAGTCGCTACCACTGCGCTTGCAGTAGATTTGCCACATCATTTTAAGGGGACTCACATGAGTCGCTTTGTAGAAGTAATGAGCTCTCACGGGAACTGCCTCGATGTCCGTGAGATGACGGCTATCCCTAACGAGTTACTAGGACGTCTGGACGCTCATCGCGCGCATGTAGAGTTTAACTTTCCGTTTTTCCGTAGTAAACCAGCTCCTGTCACAAAGATGGAGGGACTCATGGATTATGAAGTTATCTTCGAATGTGAATCGGATGTAAATAGTGAGAGCGATTTCATTCTTACTGTGAAAGTTCCGGTAGCCACGCTTTGCCCATGCTCTAAGGCGATTAGTGATCGAGGTGCTCATAACCAAAGAGGTGTAGTGACCTACTCTGTCCGCTTTAAAGAGCCTATCTGGATCGAGGATTTAGTAGACCTTGTCGAGGCTTCTGCTAGCTGTGAGTTATATAGTTTACTGAAGCGCCCTGATGAAAAAGAGGTGACAGAGAGGGCTTATGATAATCCTGTCTTTGTCGAAGATTTAGTCCGTAACATAGCGGCCCGTTCGAATGCCCAGGAAAATATTACCTGGTATCGTGTAGAGGCCGAGAATTTCGAGTCGATCCATAATCATAGTGCATATGCTGTGATCGAGAAACAGGTATAAACAATTTAAAATAGAAAAAACAATGTCTGACGATAGTATATTACGCCGCCCATATTTGTCTCTTACGAATGCCACAAACCTGCCAAACATGGATCATATTTTATCCAATATGCCAGCGGAGCAGCAGCACCGTTTTGAGTCATCAGGAGAGTTTATTCGTAGATTGGCTGATCGTATTACAAAGTGGCGTGAGGAGCTTGCTGACGACGAGGAGCCAGCTATTTATGCCTTAATGTCGAACGGTGACGCTGTGTCTGTCGAGAGAGTCGGGGAAGATGGTCATTCAAGTGTTGTTGTCGAGGGTAACCTTAACGGCCTTCCATGCATGTTCATTAGTCATCAATCGAGTTTCCAGGTAGTCTGCTACACACGAAAAATTGTCGAAGAGAAGCCTCGTCCTAAGATAGGTTTCCACGTAGGTGGGGAAGAGCTAGAGGCGTAGTGTGACGTGGAATAGGCTTCCACATATCGTTAAAACACAGCCAAAGTTAACTAAGGGAGAGTTATTTCACTTAGTTCTGGGCCTTTCAGCTAATGGCGGTTCTATATAGCTCTCTTCTACCCGATTGGGTCGTTAGCTTTTGGAGCGGCCTATATTTTTAGTCATGAATCCCTTGGCTAAGCCTGGATCACGTGCATTGCGTGGTTCGAGATAGCTTGGAAGTGATTGTTGAGATCGATATTCAGCATTTCGACTTTTACATCACCACCAGCCATGCGCTGCATA
>CAYNLE010000070.1:2886-7727 GCA_964397975.1 uncultured Verrucomicrobiales bacterium
GACATTTCAGTCGCCTGTTTTTCCAGCTCAGCTGAAATTGGCTGTAGGAGCTGCGCGTCAGCAAACTGGATGAAGTTAGCTGTGTTTGTCGTCATTGGCCGCTTCAGCAGGGTCTTTGACCCAGCGCTGCACGATATCGGCAATCTTAGGGACAAACCAGATTAAGAGCAGGATATTAATTAGGTTAAAGAGGGTGTGGAATAGAGCTACGGCAAAGGCGACGATGGTGAGCGGGTTTGCTGCATCTCCCTTTTCCGTTTTGATCTCTACGATTTCCTTGGGGAAGAGGTCGACGAGGCTCCAGATAAAGGGGATAATAGCCCAGAAAAAGGCGACAGCCCATACGGTGCCAGCAAAGTTAAAGAGGAAGTGGGCGCGTGCAGCCCTTTTTGCATTCACACTTGTGCCGATGGAAGCTAGCCACGCTGTGACGGTCGTTCCGATATTTTCACCTAATACCACTGCGGCAGAAATGTAGAATGCTTGGAGAGGGTCAGATCCGAACCACCCGTTCCATGCACAGGTGATGGTGATAGCCATGGCTGCAGATGACGACTGCACGATGACAGTAAGTAAGATACCTGCTATGAGGAAGAGCACGGTAGAGCCTGGCCCAAAGCTATTCAGAAGATCGATAATGCCCTGAACCTGTTGTTGTAGAGCTTCATTTTCTGCTACGCCGCTTTTCAGGTCAGGCACAGCCTTTTTTAAGTAGGCTAGGCCAGTGAATAGGAGTCCAAAGCCGATTAGTGTTTCACCAGAGGCTTTCCATTTTTCTTTACCAATAAAGAACAAGGGTAGACCTACGCCAATGATAGGTAGGGCGATCTTAGCAATACTGAATTTCCCGATCCACGCTACTAACCAAGCTGTGATAGTTGTGCCTAGGTTGGCACCCATGATGACTCCGATGGATTCTACCAAAGTTAGCAGGCCTGCGTTGACAAAGCTTACCACCAGAACAGTGGTGGCTGATGAAGATTGCACCAGTGCTGTTGTGAAAAATCCAGTGAATACAGAACTCACACGGTTATGTGTCAGAGTAGCTAATGCTTTACGCATACCACCACCGGCAGCCTTTTGAATTCCTTCCGACATGACTTTCATGCCGTAGAGGAAAATACCTAAAGATCCTAGAATTGTTAAAATAGTAACAATAGCGGATAGGGCAGCATTCGGTGAATCAGCAGCAAGGTATGTAGAGGGTATAGTGTGCAAAATTTTTAAAACAATAAAGTTTGTGTAAGCTTGATTTGATCAGGTGCTAAAGCGGCCATTTTCTGAGACCCATATACGGTGAAGGGAGCTGAGGAGTCAAGGTGCTGCTTATCTTTTTTGAAATGATTAAATCACCTTAGCTTAGAGCTACTTTTGCCAGAAAATTTAGCATAGGCATCGAGTGCTTGTTTCCTCCCGTTTTCATGAGAAATAATAGGCGAGGGGTAATTTTCGTCTAGTGTGATACCTGCAGCTCTTAGTTCGATGGGGCTAGCTTCCCATGGGCAGTGGATATATTGTTTTGGTAGACGAGATAGCTCAGGGCACCACTTTTTTACATAGCTGCCATCAGGGTCGAATTTTTTACCCTGTATGATCGGATTGAAGATTCGGAAGTAGGGGGAAGCATCCGCTCCTGAACCAGCTACCCACTGCCAGCCCATCGAGTTATTAGCTAAATCTGCATCTACGAGAGTATCCCAGAACCAGCGAGCGCCTTCCTGCCATGGTTGAAGAAGATGTTTTACGAGGAGTGATCCAGCTATCATGCGGACACGATTATGCATCCACCCAGTTTCCCAGAGTTGTCTCATGCCTGCATCCACGATGGGGAAGCCTGTTTTCCCTTGTTGCCAGGCGAGTAGTAAGTTTTCGTCGAGTCTCCATGGGAATTCGTCGTATTTAGGTTTTAGCGCTGTGTCTTGGCTATGGGGGAAGTGGTAGAGTAAATGGGCTGAAAACTCTCTCCAGTAAAGCTGTCTAATGATGCCGTCATTGGCTGTTTCGATCTGCTTTGGTTGACTTAGTGAACTGTGAAGATGGTGATAGAGCTCTTGAGGACTAATCTGACCAAAGTGTAAATAGGACGATAATCTACTAGTAGCATCATCATTTGGTAAATCTCGTTTGTTTTGGTAATGATCACTTTTCTGTGTGAGCTTTGCTAATAATTCGATACCGCCGCTTCGAGTAGCATCCCAAAATTTTTCTATAGGTAGGTGCCATGGTATAATCGGATAGAGGTTGAGCTTTTCTAACTCGGTATGATCAGGTGTTGAGAAAGGCTCGTCTTTATTAATTGGTTCTTTGACAAATTGAGCAGTGACAGGTTTTGGAATCTCTATTTCTCGGCAGTGTTTCCAGAAAGGGGTAAAGACCTGAAAGGGGGAGCCGGATTTATTTCTAATCTGATGTGGGTCGAGCAGTAGTGTGCCGTTGAAGCTTTCTACCTGAATGTTGTTTGACTTCAGTGCGTGTTTGATTTCGGCATCTCTTTTTACGAATGAAGGTTCGTAGCAGCGGTTCCATGTCACAGAATCCGCTCCAGATCTTGTGATGATTTTTTGAATTTTTTCGAGGCTGGACTCGTTTTTTTCAACGTTAATAATAAACAACTGAGAGCCTAGTTCGCAAAGTTGATCATCTAGGTCTGATAAGGCATGGTGCAGCCACCACCGAGACGCCGAACCTCTACGCCACGTTCCCTCTTCGTGATCGCAGTGGATGTATAAGGGGATGATCGTTTTTCCGGATTCTACAGCTTTGTTCCAGGCTGGGTTATCATGCAGTCTTAGGTCTCTGCGAAACCAAACAATGGTAGGAGATGAAGCGCTCATGGGGTAGTTGGGTTTTTTGAGTTGGCTGTTAGGTAGCTGTATGATCCACAATGCGATGTAGAGGTGAACTACAGGGATGCCATATTAGCTAAGGCAATATACATATTTGGATGTTTGATCAACATGAGTATAATAGATTTAGCTGACTTAATACCCTTTTCAAGATGTGCTTTGGCCACGTTTTTTACTAATGAGAGCGGTGAAAAATAGAACTTGGTAGAAGAGCAGGCTGATAGGGAATAGTATCGCGTTAAGGGCTGAAAAGGAGCCAGTTTTTCTAAAGTAAATGAAGCATTGAATCGCGTAGATTAGGTAGATGATATAGATACTGAACATCGTTACCTTAATATTTTCAACGTGCCATAATAAGCCATAAGCATAGGCTATCGATGCGACCACAGACACGCAGCTTATGAACATGGCTCCAGTGATCCAAGCTGATGAGAGAGCCAGAGCTCGTGGCGCTGCTTTAGCTGATCTTGAGGACCAACCTTGCCAAAGTTCCTTAAACCCCATAGGAAACATGCGTATATAGATTGATCTTTGTCCAAGATAGCAGGTTCGTTTGATATTGTGATGCTCTAACTTTTCAGCGAGATGGAAGTTTTCTAAGCTGTGCTCTTTCACAGCGGTGTGACCACCTACTTGATCATAGTGATTTTTTGAGATCAGTAGACATTGGTCGAAGAGTGCAGAGCCACCTTTGTTTGATTTCTTATCAATAAAAGAGTTGGCCCCTGTAACCATGAGGAGGTTAAAGAACGCAGATAGCTCTTCATAGAGATATTCTATACGATGGTATGGGCTGACTGATATGACGTGCTCAGACTGGGTGTCTTTTATGGCACCTTTTAGTTTTGTTAGGGTAGAGCTTAGAAATGTGGTGTGGGTATCGAGAAAGAGGAGCCAGTCCCCCGTTGCTGCCTCAGAACCTTGTTGGCATGCCCATGGCTTACTTTTCCAGTTTTCGTCTGTAGGGAGTGGTTTACCAGAGATGACAGTAGCTCCATATGCTTCTGCGAGTATAGCAGTATTGTCGCTGGAGTTGTCATCTACTACGATGATTTCTAGAGGGGGCGAAGTTTGCTTTTGTAGAGATTCGAGTAGGTAGATGATATTGTGCTGCTGATTCCTAGCGGGTATGATGATCGATATTTTAAGCTCATCATGACAGTCGGCGACATCTTTCAGAAATCTAGGGTTATTAAACACGAACCATATCGCTGGTAGACAAAAGATAGCTATCAGGGTCGATATGAAAATAAAATTGATGAGCATGGATATGATTTAGGTGTGTATAGGGTGCCGTTTCATTCTGTGATCAGAACATTTCTTTCCGGATAAGATGATCATAGGCCGTAGTCATAATGAATGATTGGTATGAAGTTCAGGTAGCCAGATGCATCCATGGCCTAAGACCCTACATACTTAATGGAATATTGAAAGACCATCCGCAGCTGAAGGCTGCTTAGTCGACCAAGTCTAGAGTCGACTACGATAACAGATGGGGAATGCATAAGTAGCAACCTTTGTTGTTATTAAGGTCTTGTCAATGATAGGGGTGGCTTTAGCTTGAAATCATTAAGATGCAAGAACTCAGCGATAACGATAATGGCGTGTCCAGTGTGGTGGAAAAACAGCGCAAGTTTTTTGCATCGGCTCAAACACGTGAGTTTACTTTTCGCTCTGATGCTTTGCTTAGAGTGGAGAAATATTTAGTAAACCATCGTGAGCAGTTACTGCAGGCTCTCGCAGAGGATTTAGGAAAACCTGCACTAGAGGCCTTTTTAGCTGAATATTACTTCTTACTGCAGGAGGTGCGGCTTATCCGTAAGGGTCTTAAAAAATGGATGAAGCCGAAGAAGGTGAAGACCCCGATTTACTTTCAACCATGTAAAAGCTCAATCGTTAGGGAACCATTCGGTATAACATTAATTATAGCGCCGTGGAATTACCCGATCCAGTTAGCTGTTAGCCCTCTGATCGCCGCCATAGCAGCAGGGAATA
>CAYNLE010000071.1:0-5186 GCA_964397975.1 uncultured Verrucomicrobiales bacterium
CATACATCCAGTATAGATATATATGTTTAAAAAAGTTCTTGTAGCTAATCGTGGAGAAATTGCTCTACGTATTATCCGTGCTTGTCGTGAGCTTGGTGTCGCATCTGTAGCTGTTTATTCAGAGGCCGATGTCGACTCTATGCACGTTCAGTTAGCTGATGAAGCTGTATGTATAGGCGCCAGTGCTAGTAAAGACAGCTATCTGAAACCTGACCGTATTATTGCTGCGGCAGAAGTTACAGGGGCGGATGCTATCCACCCTGGTTACGGTTTCCTTTCAGAAAATGCACGTTTCGTAGAAATCTGCGAAAGTTGTAATATCAAATTTATCGGGCCATCTGCTGATATCATCCGCAAGATGGGTGATAAGAATACAGCCCGTGCGACTGCGCTTGAAAACAATGTGCCTGTAACACCTGGATCAGACGGTATACTGGAGTCAGCTGAGCATGGACTTGAGCTAGCTAAAGGTATCGGTTTCCCTGTGATGATCAAGGCGACTGCCGGTGGCGGTGGACGTGGTATGAGACCATGTTTTGAGGAGGAAGAGTTCATTACTCTCTATAATGCAGCTAGCCAAGAGGCGATTGCTTGTTTTGGAAATGGTGAGTGTTATTTAGAAAAGCTTGTTCTCAAGCCGCACCACATCGAGATTCAGGTCATCGGTGATACTCATGGTAACTATATTCAGCTAGGTGAGCGTGACTGCTCGATGCAGCGTAGAAACCAGAAAATCATCGAGGAGTGCCCATCTCCACTTATCTCAGAGGAGCTTAGGCAGAAGATGGCAAGTGCATCAGTAAGCCTTATCTCATCGATTGGATATGAGAATGCGGGGACGATTGAATACCTTGTCGATGAAAAGGCGGATAATTTCTACTTCATGGAGATGAATACTCGCATTCAGGTAGAGCATCCAGTGACCGAGGAGGTGATGGGATGTGAGCTTATCAAGGAGCAGATCCGTGTAGCAGCTGGAGAAAAACTCTCAGACCATGTGATAAATGCATCACCACGTGGGCATTCTATTGAGTGTCGTATCAATGCGGAGGATCCATATAATAACTTCTGCCCTAGCCCTGGAAAAATCACTCACTGGTACACACCAGGGGGTAAGGGTGTGCGTGTCGACACCCATGTATACTCAGGGTATACTGTGCCGCCACATTATGACTCTATGATCGCTAAGCTCATTGTCACGGCATCGTCACGTAAAATTGCCATCGCACGTATGAAGCGAGCGTTATCTGAGTTTAAGATTGAAGGTATTAAGACGACGATCGCTTTCCAACACGAAATCATTAATCACCCTGATTTTATCAATGGTGAATACGGTATTGAGTGGGTAGCTGATTTTATTAAAGAGCAAGGTTACTAATCATTTAAAAACGGTGCTTATACTAAAACGAATTATAACGTTCTCTGTTATATTTTCTTTTTCAGGCGTATTACCATGGTGTAGAAAACCAGCTTGATACTTTATACTAGATCATTAACTTGCTATAGAGTGATTATATAAAGTCACACACGTTTTAAATATGACGTATAACTGGCAAGCACTTGATAAAACATACTGTTGGCACCCGTTTACGCAGCAGGAAGAGTGGGAGCAGAGTGACCCATTAGTTATCACATCAGGAAAAGGTGTGTGGCTTACTGACTCAGATGGTAAGCAGTATATCGATGCTAACTCATCTATCTGGACAAATATTCACGGTCACCAGCATCCGGTCATTAATGAAGCGATCAAGGCCCAGCTGGATCAGGTAGCACATACCAGTTATCTAGGTTTTGCTAACCCGCGAGCGAGTGAGCTGGCGGAGAGGTTGTGCTTATTTTTCCCTGCTAAGACACTGGAACGTGTTTTTTTCTCAGATGATGGATCTACAGCTGTGGAGGCGGCTATAAAAATGGCGATTCAATATCGTATTCAGAGTGGTGAGCCAGAGCGGACAAACTTTATCGCTTTTGATCATGCTTACCATGGCGATACCATGGGTGCTGCGTCACTAGGTGGTGTTGATGCGTTTACAGATAGGTTTAAAAAATTTGGCCTTCATACATCACACATTAGAAGTATCGACGAGCTTAAGGGGCTTGATAAATCTATTCTTAATAAAACAGCAGCAGTTATTATAGAGCCTCTTGTGCAAGGGGTGAACCAGATCCATGTGTGGGAAAAGGGAATGCTTAGAGAGTTGAGAGCATGGTGTGACCAGCATGATATTATGCTTATTCTGGATGAGGTTCTCACAGGTTTTGGTCGCACAGGTAGCATGTTTGCCTGTCAGCAAGAGGGGGTTACCCCAGATTTTTTATGTTTAGCGAAAGGTCTAACAGGTGGCTATCTTCCGTTAGCAGCTACCCTAACAACAAGGAAAGTTTATAATGCCTTTTTAGGTAGTCGTGAGAAAACATTTTATTACGGTCACAGTTATACAGCGAACCCTCTCGGTTGTGCTACAGCTCTGGCTAATTTAGATGTTTTTGAGAAAGAAAAAACAATCGACGGCCTACCTGCTAAAGTAAATCAGCTATCCCGTGCTTTAGAAATATTAGAGAGGCAGTATGATGAAGTGTATGAAGTTCGGCAGTGTGGAATGATTATAGGTATCGAGCTTCGTGATGCAGAGGGTAAAAAGTTTCCTGTATCTGATCGTGTGGGTGAAAAATTTTGTCATCAAGCGAGGTCTTACCAGCTTTTGACGCGCCCCATTTTAGATACTATCGTGCTTATACCACCTCTTAGTATTACTGCTGATGAGATTACGCATTTGTGTCAGGCTATAGAGTCCACTTTAAGTAAACTATTTTTTAAAAGTAAGTAAGTATGAGTATCAAGAGTATCGCGATTGTAGGAGCTGGTGCTGTCGGCAGCTACTACGGTGCTCGTTTGGCGGAAAGCGGTCTTGATGTGAGGTTTCTTTTAAAAAGTGATTACGAGCATGTCATGGAACATGGCCTTTCAGTAAAAAGTATTGATGGAGACATTGAGCTTGAAGATGTCAGCTGTGCTCTCTCCTCAGAAGAGATAGGCGAGGTGGATCTTGTTATTGTTGCATGGAAAACTACAGCAAATCAGCATTACCAATCAGTCATTACACCCCTTTTACATAAAGACACTAAGATCCTTACGCTGCAGAATGGATTAGGTAATGTGGAAGAACTCGCTAGACTGTTCGGCGCTGATCGAGTGTATGGAGGTTTATGCTTTGTCTGTATTAATCGCTTATCACCAGGGGTGATTCACCATACAGCTTCAGGTATGATACGGATTGGTCAATACTCTGAGCTAGCAGGTGGATTAGAGAGCCTAGTAAGTACCTTATCAGCTGGTGGTATTCGCTGTGAGGTAGTGGAGAATTTGGAAAAAGCACAGTGGATGAAGCTTGTGTGGAACATTCCTTTTAACGGGCTTACTATCGCCCATGGAGGGATAGATACCGAGGAGCTTTTAAATATACCAGGAATGGAGCAAGAGGTATTCGCGATTATGAAAGAGGTTCAGTTAATCGGCGCGGGACTAGGACATAGCATTGCTGATAACTTTTTAGAAAGACAGATTGCAATTACGTGGCCGATGGAAAAGTATAGGCCATCGAGTATGATTGATTTTGTAGAAGGACGTGAAGTAGAGGTGAACGCCATTTGGCAGGAACCACTGCATCATGCTGGGAGCCTCCATATTACAACACCAAAGATCAGTCATCTTTTAGACCAAATTAAACAACAAATAGCACGAAGAGATGGCAGAACAAAAAGAAAAGGCAGTAGATGAAACCTACACAGTAGGTAAAAAAGACTTAGTTGCTAAAGTTAGTGATAAAACTGGGCAGTTACAGTCTGAGGTATCAGAGGTGTTAGAAAGTTTACTAGAGACCATCACCTCAGAGCTGGCTAAGGGAAATAATATAGCGATTAGAAACTTTGGTTCATTTAATGTAATAGAGGCAAAAGGAAAAATAGGGCGCAACCCTAAAAAACCATCTGAGATGGTAAAAATTCCACCACGTGCCATTGTAAAATTTAAATCAGGTAAGAGTATGAAGGAGCGTGTGGCTCGCATCTTACCGATGATTCAGCAAGGTCGATGAAACAATGAATATAGAAGAGAAAAAACGAGAGCTTCTGGAGGAACTAGGTTTCTTTCAGGACTGGACGGAGCGTTACGAATACGTCATTGGCATGGGTAAAAAACTTGCCCCCATGGCAGCAGAAAAACAGACTGGAGATCGCCTTATCAAAGGTTGCCAATCACAGGTCTGGCTTGATGCGCGCCTCGAAGAGGGCCTTATGCGCTACGAGGCTGATTCCGATTCACTGATCACAAAGGGAATGGTAGCACTCTTCGTTCGTGTTCTAGACGGTGAAACACCAGATACAGTTCTCTCAGCGGATATGAATTTTATTGATGAAACTGGCCTGAAAGAGCACCTAGCGCCCACACGTGCTAATGCTCTTAACCTCATGGCTAGTCAGATGAAAAAACTTGCCCTTGAGTATTCGGCTTAGTAGCTGAAGTGTTACTATAAAAAATTAGTAGTGCGTCCGTGGGTAGTTAAGACTCTTCTTTAAACCCCTCGTCGACAGGCTTGTTAGGGCTTTCAGCTGCTTCGTTAGCTAGCTCGTCACAGCGTTCGTTTTCTGGAATGCCGGCGTGGCCTTTGACCCATTTCCAGCTAATGTCGTGACCTTGAGTTGCTAGATCCATTCGTTTCCAGAGATCGGCGTTTTTAAGTGGTTTTTTTGGGCCGCGTGACCAGCCCTTTTTTTTCCAACCGAAAAGCCAGCCCTTATCCATAGAATCTACGACATACTTCGAGTCAGAGTAGATGGTGACTTTACATGGTTCTTTTAGTGACTCTAAACCAGCAATGGCCGCCATGATTTCCATACGGTTATTCGTAGTTTTTTTATAGCCTTGGTTTAGCTCTTTTTTATGCCCCTGATAGATGAGCACTGTACCATAGCCACCAGGCCCAGGATTACCCCGTGAAGAACCATCCGTGTAGATTATTATTTCTTTCATTAAAATCAGGTAATTAGAGAGTAAGTAGAGACATTAGCTTTGTGTTAGCTCTAGACTTACGAGTTCAGCCTGGATATTGTCTCTAGCTTGTTTCTCAAGTTGTCCAAAGAGCTGAGTAGCATATATTTGCTCAGAGAGAAAATTCTGAAGAACTGAG
>CAYNLE010000071.1:5286-7581 GCA_964397975.1 uncultured Verrucomicrobiales bacterium
ACTGAGCGCTTTCTTCTTCGTTATCACTGGCTAATGGCTCGTAGATGGCATCATGAAACCATATCGCAAGTTCAATAGCGTCTGAGCCGCCTCCTGACTTATCCAGCCAGGAAAGCATTCGGTCAATGTGAGATAGATTATGATAGGTTCGATAGTCCTGTGAGTAGAGGCTCACTAGTGAATTAAATATATCTTGAGACTTTCCATCCTCTACGCCAATACGGCAACAGAGATCGTAGAAGCGCGCTGATGTTGCGTATATCATTTTATACAAAACACAGGACTTACGAACTTAATGCTGCCGCTTTAAAAGGCTTAGAATTTATCTGTAACAGCACCAGTAGAAGCAGAAGTAACGCTGGATGCATACTTGGCTAATACGCCGCGTTTGTATCGTGGCTCATATGTTTCCCAGTTTGCACGGCGTTTTTCTAGCTCTTCATCAGAGAGATTGACACTGATTTGGTTACCAACCGCGTCGATAGTGATCTCATCGCCATCTTGAAGAAGGGCGATAGGGCCTCCTACGTGTGCTTCTGGAGTGATGTGACCTACGACGAAACCGTGGCTACCACCTGAGAAGCGCCCATCTGTGATAAGTGCGACTTTGTCACCAAGACCACGTCCCATAACGGCACTTGTGGGTCCCAGCATTTCACGCATACCAGGGCCACCTTTAGGGCCTTCGCGGCGAATGACGATGACGTTTCCGTCTACGATTTTTCCGTCGAGGATGGCAGTCATAGCATCTTCCTCACAGTCATATACACGGGCGTCACCTGTGAAGCTGTTACCTTCTTTACCAGTGATTTTAGCTACAGCGCCTTCAGGTGCGATATTTCCGTAGAGGATGCGGAGGTGACTGTCTTTTTTAATAGGGTTATCTAGCGGGCGAATGACTTCTTGTCCTTCAGGGTAATCTGTATCCAGGTTTTCAAGGTTTTCCGCCATTGTTTTACCCGTTACAGTCATGCAGTCGCCGTGGAGTAGTCCAGCGTCGAGCAGCATTTTCATAAGAGGAACTGTGCCACCGATCTTAACTAAGTCAGCCATTACGAAGCGGCCACTTGGCTTGAGGTCAGCGAGCATAGGCACCTTTTTACCAATTTCAGTAAAGTCATCAATATTCAGTTCAACATCCGCAGCGTGTGCCATGGCGAGGAGGTGTAATACCGCATTAGTCGATCCACCGAGAGCTATAACGACGGTGATTGCGTTTTCAAACGCCTTGCGCGTTAGGATATCACTTGGGCGAATACCCTTATCGATCATGTTCAGCACAGCTGCGCCGGCGTCAAAGCAGTCACGCATCTTGTCATCGCCAATAGCGGCTTGAGCCGAACTGTTCGGTAGTGACATACCGAGCGCTTCGATCGCACTCGCCATCGTATTGGCTGTATACATACCACCACATGATCCTTCACCAGGAATGGCGTTTTCTTCTACCGCTTTCAGCTCTTCATCAGAATACTCACCGGAGGCATGTTTACCTACAGCTTCGAATACAGAGACGATATCGAGATCTTTTTCCTCTCCTTTAATGCTCGTGCAGCCTGGGAGAATAGTTCCGCCGTAAACAAAGATACCTGGGCGGTTCAGCCGTGCTAGCGCGATGATACATCCTGGCATGTTTTTATCACAGCCACCGATGGCTACTACACCATCCATACCTTCACAGCCAGATACTGTTTCTATAGAATCGGCGATGACTTCACGAGAAACGAGTGAGTATTTCATACCCTCTGTTCCCATGGAGATACCGTCAGAAATAGTGATTGTATTAAAAATAACAGATTTTCCGCCAGCCGCATCGATACCCTTAGCAGATTCTGTAGCAAGGCGGTCAATGTGAATGTTACACGGTGTTACTTGACTCCATGTAGAGGCAACACCGATCTGTGGTTTTTCAAAATCTTCAGATTTAAAACCAACGGCATGCATCATCGCACGGCTAGGTGCACGATCAGGACCATCAAAGACGAGGGACGAATATGGACGACGACAATCAGACATAGGCTTTTGCTAAAGGATCAAGGTGAGATTGTAAATAGACAAGTTGTAGCTAAAAAGGGGAAGAAGGTCTTTTTAGGTGATCATCATAAGGTTTTTAGGACTCTCTTATAGTGAGATGAGTATGTGGTTTTCTAGTGATTCTATATTGAACTTGATGTCTAAAAACTGTTCTACAACTGCTATGTTTGTTTTAAGGTGATTACTGAGCCTCTGCACAGTAATGGCTCCACCACCAGCTAACGCCATTGGGAGGATAAGCTGGTCGGCTAGCTGCTTTCCTAC
>CAYNLE010000072.1:0-1281 GCA_964397975.1 uncultured Verrucomicrobiales bacterium
AAACCCGCCATCAACAACACGCACTGCAAGCATTTCATTGAAATCTGAAGCAATCTCTTTTTGTGATTTCACCCTGAATCTTTGTAATCCATGAGAGGCACCATTAAACGTCCAGAGGCCACCCGCCCCTATTTGGCCGATGTAGTAATTTCCGTCAGAGCCTTGTTCAATGCGGTTAGGTCCTCCAGTAAATCCTCCGTTGCCATCTTTATCAGGGAATCCCCCTGAATGCTTAAACGCAACGCCTTGCCATACGCCACCAACCTGCTCAGTGAATACACGTAACATACTTCCCGTGGTAAATTCACAGAGGAGAATCTGTCCATTATAAGGAGCTAACACGCCTTTACGATCTCTGATGACATGTGGCTGTGCTGGGGAGCGAGCCACTGATCCTTGAGGTAAATGCACTGTTGTAGCTTTCTGGCCAATAGCACCTCCGTTTTCAGAATTTATATCCAGCGGCTGAAACGCGGCTTCTTTTCCGTTTTCAGTGTAGAGGTAGTGACCGTAAAAAGAACCTTTTTCTAATCTCGTAAGTTCATTTGAAGGGTTAAATATGCCTTGGTTGTCAGTTACATAAACTTCGTTATCAGGACCCACCTCTATGCCGTTAGGTGTTCTGAATCCACCAGCTAAATACTCGAGCTTGATGTCGCTTGGAGACTCGTCGCCAGTTACGGGGCCAAAAATAAAAGTGGAGCCACGGTTTACGTCAGCATTAGGTGGAACCATGTGATCCCTCTTGCCTCCTCGCAGCACGGCTGTGGTGAAGTTACCACACAGATAGAGTTGACCGTCCTTCGTATATTCTTCAAAACCAATTGTGTAAGTGTGAAAGTTGATCGTCGATAAGCCATCGATCATCACTGTGGCGTCTTTAGGGCTAAGCACTTTCTCTGTTTTTGTGCCACCGTCAAATCTCAAGATTTGCGTCTTCGTTCCTACGTAAATATTATCAGCGACAACGGCGATAGCACATGGCTCATAAAGTCCTGACACGATAGGGGTGATCTTGATTTCTGACTTAGTTCCATCTGCTAAAAATACATTTTCAACCCTTAATACCTGCCCTGCGTGATCTGGAAATTTGTCGGTGCGGTCTGGTTTGAGTGTCGCGACGTAGAGAACATCGCCATCGAAGCACATACCTCCTATTTTCAACGCCTGACTACCCTTAAGGTTAATGTTTTCAAGCGAGAAGAATGGGTGGATCGACTGTATGGTGCTCTTAACTACTTTTTTAGTCTTATATATATCTTTTTGCTTTTTAGCAGGCTT
>CAYNLE010000072.1:1381-7296 GCA_964397975.1 uncultured Verrucomicrobiales bacterium
GCTTTTTAGCAGGCTTGGTAGCGGCTTTTTTGGCAGGCTTATTATTAGGGGCAGCTTCTTTATCAGCGTCTAATGATATGACCTTTAATCCGCCTCTTTTCCGAGCATCTAGGTTTTCATTAATCATTTTATTGGTGATAGCTGGGCTTTTTACCCCTTCTTTAGGCACCTCTAGTTTGGCGCTCCAAACAACAGCATTTAAAACCTGTTTACGGAAATTATCATTTGCCCAGTTTTTGTGGTAATGAGCTCCCGTTATGCCTACTCCACGACCTCCGTCTTGGCGTTCCTTTGCCCAGAAGACAGTCAGCTCAGAACATGACATCTCTCTTTTGTATGCTTTTCTTACGCCTTTACCCTTTTGGAAATCTTCATTGTTTCCATGCATCACAGAATAGACATCGCCTACAGTTTCAGGTTTTTCATAGTCCTTTTTTAGCTCGCTTTCAAAGTCCATGTTCACATACCACTCGTCATAGCTTTCATAAGTTTGAACACCATTATTAATAGGGTGGTTTTCTAACTCAGACTTCAGATTCCAGTGAGGGTTTGTTGAAAATTTGTCTTTATAAACAGCACCAGTCCAGCTTTTGAGACATGCCTCGCACTCACTATCAGGGTCTACGGCATAGTGAATGAACATTTGGCTTACACCCTTCTTGGCAAGAGTATCAAATAACTCGTTGTTCTTATTCATTAAGTGGGCTTTGTTGCCTTTATAATAATGAACAATGACATCTGCATCTTGGAAGACTGACGGATCCTCTGGCCAGTTATTATAAACTTCACAGCTGACATCATCTGCTATTTCAGAGCTCTCTATAGATTTTTTGAGCAATAGGGCGCCAGCATGAAATTCATGCGTTCCGCTGACGTGATGAAGATCATCGGCGGTGAGGAAAATAATTTTTTTAGCGGTATTATCGGCTGTGTTAGGCTCAGCATAAGACTGGCAGACTAAACAGGCACTAGAGATGAAAATAGCTAATAAGGTTATGATGTTTTTCATGAACTGTTTGGAGTTGGTCACTATGTTTAAATTTTTAGATAGGAACATATGTCAGCTCCATCTTGAGTAGATAGCGCTAGCTGTCTAGCTGATAGTATTAGAGGTATTTGCATATGCAGTATACATAGCAGATGCATACGATTGAGCAAACAAATAAGCTTGAAAATTGACGATTAACATCATTTTAATACCTTAGATTTATGTTTTATTTTGTTTATGTTTTGAGGTGTGGTGCTTATTATTTAGATCGAGCTACGGATTTTGGTATGAAGTAGCTTCGAATCATCTAAAAAATATAGATTTATATAACTTATGGATATTTTTATGAACATGCTTTTGTGGAGTTGTGATATTCAAAAAAAGGATTTTCACACTTTTGAATATGTTAAAAACATTGGGTTTGATGGAGTTGAATTCTCTTTAGGTAGTGAGCAACGGAAATCATATGAAGACATTGGGACATTCTGTGACCAGATTGGCTTGAAGAGAACGGCGGTGTGTGGCGCTGAGCCTGAAGTTAACGCTGTATCGTCTGATCTTAATATAAGAAAAGCTTCTAAGCTATGGATAAGAGAAAGGATTGACGATGTTGTGTCTGCTGGGGCTTCTAATTTAGGCGGACCATTTCACAGTGTTTTTAATCACTTTACTGGCACACCTGTTACCGATGACGAAATTCTTTACTCTATCGAATTCCTGCAAGAGGCAGGTGAGTATGCTGCGGAACAAGGTGTGACATTGACACCTGAGTTTTTAAATCGTTATGAAACATATTTTGGGAATACGATGGAACAAGCAAAAGAGCTTCTAGATAGAGTAAACCATCCCAGTGTGTTAGGAATGTACGATACCTATCATGCAAACATTGAAGAGAAATCGCAAAAAGAGGCTATTCATACCATTGCACCATATCTTTCTCATGTGCATATATCTGAAAATGACCGAGGAACTCCTGGTAAAGGACAAATCGATTTTGATTTAGTTTTTCAAACTCTTCAGAAGATTGATTTTAAAGGAACGATAGCAATAGAAGCTTTTAATCGCCAAAACCAAGTCTTTGCAGATGCGGTTAATGTCTGGAGAAATTATTCGCCTGTAGAAGAAATTTTAAGAGAAGGATACGACTATACTAAAAGCATGGTTGATCAGTATTTGGTCAGTTCCTAGCGTTTGGTTTGGTGGTTCTATTTCCACTATATCTGTTGCAAGTCATCTTGCTGCCTTAAAGGTAGCGAGATAAAGCCCGCTAGCAGTAACATGATAGCGCTGGCCCAGAGGCAGGCGTTCAGGCCGCCTATGAGGAAAATAGACCCTGAGAGAAATGTTCCCAGTAAGCGCCCGCAGGCATTTGCCATATAGTAGAAGCCGACATCGACACTTACCTGATCCTTATTTGTTAATGTTAGGACGAGGTAGGAGTGGAGCGATGAGTTAAGGGCAAAGATGATGCCGAAGAGAGATAGCCCTATGAAGATAGATGCTACAGGGTAAAAGTCTGTCTGTATAGCGGTGGCAAGCAGGGCGGTGATGATGCTGAGAGTAATAGCCCACATAGCTGCGGACTTTTTCTTTTTAATAATGCGTGGTGCGTATGCCTGAATAATACCGTAGCCGATGACCCAGCTAGCCATAAATGCGCCTACAGCATTAAAACTCCAGCCTAGGCTTGACTTAAGAAAGACGGGGAGGGCGACGACAAACCAGATGTCTCTGGCTGCGAAAAGTAAGAGGCGAGCACTGGATAGTAAGTTAAGTTCACGAGTTTTTGATAGTAGCTGTTTAAGCTTAACCTTTTGTTTACTTTTACCAATATCTTCACTGAGGTAAAATAAGGAGCATAAGAGAATAATGGTTAGTAATCCGGCCATAAGCCAGAGTGAAGGCCTGAAGCCAAGGTTGGTGAGGAGTAATCCTCCTAACAGAAAGCCTACTCCTTTGAGCGTATTTTTTGACCCTGTAAGTATAGCGACCCATTTGAAAAGGGTACCATGCTGATCTGATACGAGAAGTTTGATGGCGCTCTTAGAGCTCATCTTTGTAAGGTCTTTTGCAATGCCAGAGAGAGCTTGTGAAAACATGACATAGCAAACGGAGAGAGCTATGCCCCAGTCTGGATTCAGGCCGGATAAGATAATGAGGGAGATAATTTGTAAAGCTAGGCCTGTATGTAGGGTGAACTTCAGCCCTAGTCGTGACCCTATCCAGCCGCCAAATAGGTTTGTGACTACACCGAAGGCTTCATAGAGTAAGAAGAGATAGGCGAGTTTAACAGGGGAGTATCCAAGCTGATGGAAGTAAAAGAGCACAAGCATACGCAGTGCTCCATCTGTCACAGTGAAGCCCCAGTATGATGCTGTGACGGCGCTATAACTTCGGACATTCATTGCTCTTTATTCGTTCGGGTTTTTAGCTGTTAGTTTTTGCCACTTTAGCAGCTAACTCCATCATACGGGCTGCATAACCCATTTCATTGTCATACCAGACGAATAGCTTCACTTGCGTATCGTTGGTTACCATGGTTGATAACGCATCGATGATGCCAGAGCGGGTATCGTTGGTGTAATCAGCTGAGACGAGAGGTTTTTCCTCATAACCTAAGATTCCGCTGAGTTCTCCTTCTGATGCTTTTTTAAGCAGCCCATTTACTTCTTCGACCGAGGTCGCCTTTTTAAGTTCAAAGACGCAGTCGGTGAGTGAGGCATTAAGTAATGGGACTCTGACAGCTAGCCCGTCTAGTTTACCCTTTAAGTCTGGGTAGATCATAGAAATCGCGGTAGCTGATCCTGTGGTTGTAGGGATCAGTGAATTGAGACAGGAACGAGCTCGACGTAAGTCCTTATGAGGGGCGTCGGCGATGTTCTGGGTATTGGTAACATCATGTATAGTTGTGATCGTGCCGTGCCGAATACCTATTTTTTCATGAAGGACTTTGATAACAGGTGCTATACAGTTAGTTGTACAGGATGCCGCTGTTAGTAAATGGTGCTTACCTGAATCATAGAGATGGTCATTACAGCCCATGACGATGTTGAGAGCACCTTCTTTAACAGGGGCTGCTACAATGACTTTTTTAACTCCTGCATCGAAGTAGGGCTGAAGAAGTTCAGGCGTTTTATGGACTCCGGTGCTGTCGATCACGAGGTCGATACCGTCTAAGTCCATCTCAGCTGGGGATGCAGCCATACCGTAGCTGATTTTTTTATTTCCAATGAGGATGTGGTTTTGGTCCTCGCTAACGGTGATGTCTCTATCCCATCTACCGTGAACTGTATCGTATTCTAATAGGTGAGCTGATGTTTTAGCGTCTCCGTGTAGTTCATTGATATGGCAAATATTGTATGCTGGGGAATCCCAGCCAGCGCGTAATGCTAGTTTGCCGATGCGTCCGAAGCCGTTGATAGCGATATTCATAGTTGTGGTTTGGCTATATATGAAAGGTTTAGCAGCAGCTGTTAGTATCTGAGCTTGAGCATAGTTCTGGTCGTCCTTGGCAGCAGTCTTCTGATAGGAAAGTCATAAGAGATTTCATATGAGCAATGTTAAGCCTATATTGGATCGAGCGTCCGTTGCGCTCAGAGTTTACTAGGCCAGCAATGGATAGCTCTTTGAGGTGAAATGAGAGAGTTGGTTTAGGTATATCTAGCTCATCAGAAATTTCACCAGCGCACATCCCTGCTTCTCCCATACGAACGAGTAAGCGGAATACTTCTAGGCGAGATGGCTGAGAAAGGGCTGCTAATGCCTGAGTTGCCTCATTTATTTTCATAGTTATGGAAATATCAAATTGTAAGGTGGAGGTCAATACTTTTAAAGTTATAGTCGAGCTTCTAAGAAGTTCTCTTAACTGTCGAGGTAGCCCTTGAGTGACTCCCGCAGTGTAGTTCTGGCTCTGAAGAGTTGGCTTTTTACAGCAGAAACTGAGAGGTCCAGAGTTTCTGAGATATCGTCATAGGAGAGGCCTTCATAGCGCCTAAGGATGACGGCAAGGCGTTGTTTTTCCGGAAGCTCACTGATTGCTTGGTCGACGGCTTTTTGCAATTCTTTCTGAAGATAGTCGTTGTCCGGTGAAGTTGTGTTTGGGTCCTCGGTCTGGATGTGAAGATCATCTTCTCGTTCCTCTATGGAGTGTTCTTTCTTATTATTTCTTCTGCGGCTTTCGTTGAATACAAGGTTCCGCATGATCGTATAGAGGAAGGTGGTGAACTTCGCTTTTACTTTATATTTAGGAGCACTTTTCCAGAGCCTTATGAATACTTGCTGTGCGATATCTTCTGCGTCTGAGGCATTGCCGAGCATTTTAGCGACAGTTCCTACAATAGCGCCCTGATGGCGGTGAATTAACTCTTCAAAGGCAGCCTCGTCACCGTTTTTGACACGTATCATGAGAGCTACATCGATATCATTACCTGATGAGTCTTTATGATTAGGTGAGTCTTTTAGTGGCATTGAGCGAACGAAATATAAAGTCAGTGCTTAGGTATACTAAACCCGGAATTAAGCTGATAGTTGCGTAGAGTAATAATATACTTTTACAGGAATACATGAAATTGACGAATGATCGAGCCAATCAGGTTTGTTTTTTGTTTGTAGGGGCTTTTATATAGCCATTCCGCCTATCATATAAAATGCCTATTAGCTGAACTCACTATGATGCTATTTGGCCCTTTTTTACGGAGCTCTTGTTCGTTCTAAGAATGTGCTATCAGTAATGGCTCAGTGTGCAGGGATCGCATTTATGGCATCTATTTTATGGGTAGTCGTACTGTATAGTCTTGCATTTAAAGGTGGAGACGGTGGCTGGATAGGTAACTTAGATGCGCTGTTTCTTAAGGGTGTTGGCATGGAAACCACTGCCAATGGTGATTCCTTTTTCTCGATTAGATATAATTTTCATAACAGAAGGTAG
>CAYNLE010000073.1:0-7187 GCA_964397975.1 uncultured Verrucomicrobiales bacterium
TCCGGTCAAGGTAGGTTGCTTATTAGCTATAGCTACACTTGGTGAACAAGAGGAAGTGATGGTCGCTACCGAGATTATTAAGGCTGTAGTGAATGAAAATAAAAGGTAGCGCTTCATGGAGGTTCTTACGGGAAATTTAACTCAATAAACCATTAGGTAAAGTATAGATAGTTTATGAAATAAGGAGCTTTTATAAGGCTAACTTACTGTAGACAGCATTGGCGCATAGAGAATCAATACCACTAGATACTCGATATGGTTTGAAATGAAAGGTGGTGTTAGAGGTTGATTCTGCGGGCTTGAACCGCGGCTCTTATATCGAGCTCTGCACTGAGCAGGTGGAGTGGGCGGATATTATCTTCGTCATGGAGCAGCGACACAGAGAGAAACTATTAAAAAACTTCAGATCTCATATAAACGGCCAGAGAGTTATCTGCTTAGATATACCAGATGATTACGCATTTATGGACCCTGATTTGATTAAAATCCTGAATGTGAAAGTGAAGCCGTATCTGTAAAGGCAAGCGGCTGGCATCTATACTAGCCGCGAGTATGATGCGTTCAGTATTACTTACCGAACGCTAACCGTATTAGTCTACTAATATTTAATAATAGAGTGCTTAGGGATACCTTCTAATAGATTTTGCCCATTGAGATCGCTGAGCTCGATGAGGAAAGATACACCTATGATGTTAGCTTCTAACTTTTTGAGAAGTTTGATGGCCGCAGCAGCAGTTCCACCTGTTGCTAAAAGGTCATCTACTAGTAAAACATTCTCTCCAGGGCTGATCGCGTCTTGGTGAACTTCAATCGTGTTTTCCCCATATTCGAGAGAGTAAGATTCACTGTATGTTTTCCATGGTAACTTCCCGGTTTTGCGCATAGGTATGAACCCTGCATCTAATGCTAGCGCAACAGGAGCACCGAATATGAAACCTCGTGCATCTAAGCCAACGACTTTGTCAATTCGGTGTTCTCCAGCAGTAGCTACAAGTGCGTCAATAGAATCTTGAAGGAGCTTAGGATTGGATAAAATCGGTGTGATGTCTTTAAAGTTGATTCCATCAATGGGGAAATTAGCAACGTTACGAATAGCGTTTTGGAGATGTGATTGAGTGTTTTTCATACGATATGATTTATATTCTATAGAATATTTATTGGTAACGCGGTAATGTATAGGTCTGCAGGAAATAAAGACTTAGTGTGGCTTATCTTAGTGATGTTTCGCCCTCTGTGTCATCTAGGTTTTCTTCTGGTAATGGGGCAGATGTTTCATCTGTAAGGAAACTGACTCCGGGTATGTTGCCTACTGATGTACCAGTTGCTTTAGCTATGCCAAGCGGCAGACCGATGAGTGTTTTCACAATAGCGCATGAGTTGAGTAATGTGACGGAGAGAATGATAAAGGGTAGTTTTTTTAACATGATGATTTATTTTTGTTTGTTGATGTTGTGGCTGAAAGTGTTGCTATGGCAGTTCTGATGCCTTTGGCCTTATCGAGGGTTTCTTGATATTCTTCGGCGGCATTAGAGTCTGCGACGATGCCAGCCCCCACGTGATAGTGAAGCATATTCTTTTCTTTAATAATTGTTCTTATGGGGATGTTAAATTGGCTTTTTTGGTTGAAGCCGATGTAGCCTATCGCACCAGTGTAAAGCCCTCGTGGGGAGACCTCTAGCTCTGCAATGACTTCCATAGCACGTTTTTTCGGTGCGCCTGTGATACTGCCGCCAGGGAAGCATGCTGCGAGCGCTGCTAAGTGGTCGATGTTAGGCTTTAGAGTTCCTGTAACTGTGGAGACCATATGGTGCACATGCTCTAGGGTTTCTAGTCTGAGCATGTCTTTTACCTCTATACTACCAAACTCACAGACCTGTCCTAGATCATTTCGTAGTAAGTCTGTGATCATGACCAGCTCAGCCTTTTCTTTTTCTGAGGTAAGTAATTCGGTGGCGGCTTTCTTATCGAGGGAGCGGTCACCTTTATGACGGGCTCTAGTTCCTTTGATAGGTTGAGTCTCGACATAGTTTCCAGAGAGTTTAAGAAAAGTTTCCGGGGATGAAGAGAGCACCTCTCTATCTGGGAAGTTTATCCAGATAGACTGTGGAGCTGGGGTGTTTGTTCTAAGGTGTTCGTAGAGGTGAAAGAAATTGCTTGTTTCAGCTGCAGATATTTCAGCTTGAAACGATTGTGTTAGGTTGGCCTGATAAATGTCGCCTGCAGCTATGTAGTTATGGATTTGTGCAACTTTACTTTCATAATGAGCCTGTGACATAGAGGCTTTAAATTCTTTGATCTCAGGTGCCACATGCTGACTATTACTCGGGGTATTTTGATTGAATTGATCAGTAAGGTTCCCGCACTGCCACCACTCCTTTGTCTGATGGAGGTAAATGAGCATTTCTGGATAGATGCCGAAGGTGAACGCTCCATCATAGTCTACTGTGCCACATGCTCCACCAGTAGGGAAAGGGAGGTCTAAAGTATTTGAAGTCTGGGCATGTTGGTATCGGTGCATCGCTGTTCTTAATGCATCGAGGTCATTTTCATTATTTATATTCCCTTGAATGATTTCTACTGGATTAGCTGTGATGATGGAAATATGCTTGCCGCTGTGTTTAGAGGTGTTTCCTGAGGTGTCGAAAAAAATAGGGTGAGAAGAGTGCTGTAACTGACGAGCGACTTCGATAGGCTCCATCGCTAGATCAACTTGATGAGGTTTCATCAAAGAGCTAATTGCATTAGACTGAGTATCATGTGGGTCAGTGGGCATCTAGGGAATATTGAATGTGGAAATGTAGCTGAGAGCAAGTCTACATCAGTGCTTAATTTACAAATGCGCCTTAGTATGAAATCTCGATACCTTATAAAAAACTAGCTAGTTGACATCTGCTATTAGCATTTACATGTTGCCCTCTGTCTATGGCAAGAACTGGTTACCGTCCTACTTTCCCTGTGGCCTGCTGGCTACTGGGTGCCATTGCTTTTGTCCAATTGATAAGTATGGGTTTTGCTGTCGTTATGAGAAGCTCGGCTTCTGTTGCCCAGTCCATTACTGAACCCGCGGAGATATCTAATTCTCTAGCCCCGATAGCTCCAAGGAGCCTGGAGGAGATTCTTAACTCAGTAGAAGGCGGGAGCGTATCCGCTGATGTAGCTGAACCGTTGAGAGTGACGGCAAAGCAGGGTGGGACTCAGATAGATTATTTAAAGCAATATAGCCCATCGGTAGTGCCAAATGATCTGCAGCTGCCTATGATAGCTAATCCACGAGTTGAGAGGTTAGTAAAAGAGGCCCGGAATTTACATCTAGAAGGCGATATAATGAATGCGATCCTTAAGCTAGATGAAGCTGAGCGTATTGACGCCAAGGAGGTTGCGGTGACGTATCAAAAAGGACTTATTTTTGAAGAAATGTCACTTTTTGTTAAAGCCGCCGACCAATACCAAAAAATTCAGCAGCTAGGAGTGAAGGGGGGAGTTTACTTTAGCTTAGCAGCTAAGAAGCTGACCCAGGGAATGGATACCATTGAGTCGAGGCGGAATGTTATTTCTATAGGCCCATCTAATACCAAAAAAATCCGTTCGGCTGAGGGTCTGAAACAGGCGAATATTACGATCTCGATTTTAGGTAGAGCTGATACCATTATTAACCCCGACGATGTCGTGCTAAATATTTACATTTACGATCAAGTGAATGGAGCTGGTCAGGGGGCGATTAAACGTAGTAATGCAACTTCGATTATTGAGCAGTCATGGGTAGATAGCGTTGTTGACTGGAAGGGGATAGGAAACCAGGAAACTATCAATATAGCGTATACTATACCTCAGACTCAGTTTAATGATAACTACTTACTAGGTAGTCGGGAGTTCTACGGCTATGTGGTGGAGCTTTTATATAAAGGTGAGGCTGTGGATCAGCAGGCAAGCCCTCGTCGTTTACATAGTATTCATAGTAGGTCGCTGGCCTCGCCATCTGGACCATTTGGCTCTAAGGAACTAGATACGCCATCCTGGATGAATGGTGACAGTAACTCTCTTCTGCCTCGCAGGGGCGAGCCTTTCAATGAGCCAATCGTATTTCCACCACTTCCCTCGAGGTGATTATATTTTTACTGACGATATAATTTTACTCGATATTGAGGAGATGGGTTGACGCATCGTGAAAATGACATGATGATGTGAACAGATAGAGTGACATGATGTAAAAAGTGTTCGTTTTATTCTCATTTTTAATTTTATGAAACACTCGTTTGCTCCCACTTTTTCTAAAAGCTATATACTCACCCTGCTTAGTTGGTTGAGTCTTGGTGTATTACTTGTTTCTACTGCGAATGCGCAGCTTGCAGTGCGTTTGCAGATGGATAAGGCTAGTTACCTTCTGAACGAGCCTGTAACAGCTACCGTATCTATCACGAATAATGCTGGTAGAGAGGTGGTTCTTAAAAGCTCACCTTCTCGTCCGTGGTTGAGTTTTAATGTGAAGTCGGACGGACGGAC
The DNA here is from genome assembly GCA_964397975.1 of uncultured Verrucomicrobiales bacterium. Classification (GTDB taxonomy): domain Bacteria; phylum Verrucomicrobiota; class Verrucomicrobiia; order Verrucomicrobiales; family Akkermansiaceae; genus Oceaniferula. Next base: position 4,501 of record CAYNLE010000073.1, read on the forward strand.
GATGCCAGCAGTTGGAAAAAGAAGGATAAAGCCTGTTGTTATACCTGTAAGTAAGACTGTGTCTAAGCAGGTTGTTTTAAGCTCATCATATGCTCTCAGTAATCTAGCTCGTTTTTCATGCACGGCATCGGTAAATATAGCCGGAGTAGGTGGACAGGGAAGATTGATCAGCTCGAACCGTGTTTCTTTCGCTGTGGCTACAGGCAAAACAGTCTGGAGTCAGAGAGTAGGGGTCCCTGGCTCTAAGTCGGAAATCCGTGACTATAAATTAATTCGTTTTGCTGGTAATAAGTCACCCCACCTTTTCGCAGAGATTAGTTCAGTAAATAGGCGTAAGCACATAGCTACTGTCCCACTAGGGAAAACACTAACCTTTCAGGACCCTTCTGGGGAACTAGATAAGGCCAATAATCTTCATGCTGTATACCAAGTTAGCCCGGAGATTTACATTCACACCGTTATATCTATTCGCGGTAAAATAATATCAGCAAAATATATTAAAAGAAGTTCAGGTAGACCTCCGCGCTTGGTCAGGCAAGGTGACGGGTCAGTATATATAGCGGGTGGCGTCCCCTATGATCCTGAGGCTGCCGCTGTAGATAAGAAAAAGATTCATTCTTCATCGGAAAGACCTCGTAATACATTTCAATAAGCCTATTTTTCAATAAGCCTATTATTACCAATAGATATATATAAGCAACATGTGCCATCACACCTTAGGTTCTCATTTGCCGGGCAAGAAGCTATACAGCATTCTTTTTTTACTAGTTTCATTAGTATTTTCTAGTGCGCTGCATGCTAAAAGTTTTCGTTACGTTATTATCGATCCTGGTCATGGTGGACATGATAGAGGCGGGAATAAGGGACTAGTATACGAAAAGCACCTTGCTTTAGATACAGCTCTTAGACTTGAGTATTATCTTAAGAAAAGAGGCGTTAAGGTTAAGATGACACGTAGGAGTGACTACTTTGTGTCTCTCTCTGGTAGAGCTAGTTATGGTAATAAATACAACAATGCTATCTTTGTTAGTATCCACTATAACCATTCATATAAAAGTGGCCCAGCAGGTATAGAGACATTTTACCATACAAGTGAAAGTAAGAAGCTAGCGAACCATGTTCAGAATCGTATCATGCGTAAAATTCGCACACCTAACCGTGGTGTGAAGTATGCTAAGTTTTATGTGCTTCGTCACTCGAAGCACCCAGCTATCCTTGTTGAAGGTGGTTTCGTCAGTAACAGTAAGGAAAGAGGCCGAATGAAGAAGGCCTGGTTTCGCCAGTCAATCGCTGAAGGTATCGGTGAAGGCATTATGAAATACCGGTAAACTTTACACTAAGACCATAGGTGATATAGCGCATTAGCTAGTTTCCATCATTTATTATAAAATAGTGCCATTTTTATCTTGTCAGAAAAGTCAGAGAGCATTAAGAACTCCCCGCCTTCAGACTTATTAAGTCAGAGAGCATTAAGTGAAATAACCAACGCTTAATAAAATAACTCAATAATTATGGGTAGATGGCCGAGTGGTTAAAGGCGGCAGACTGTAAATCTGCTCACGTAAGTGTACGAAGGTTCGAATCCTTCTCTGCCCACCATTTTTATACTAAAGGAGCCACGAGTAATCGTGGCTCCTTTAATTTTTTCTAGAAAACGGCTTTCGTGTTCGGTTGCTTGGATTGCTCTGAGGGATGTGAATATTGAGAAGTTTTGTGGGTTGACTGGTTACAGTCGTGAGCATGTGACTCGTGAATTAACCCGGCTCCGCAAGACCTGTGATGATCTTGCTTTTGAAACTAAGATACGAAAGAAGCAACGAATCAGACTTTGGTATGAGAAACAGAAAGAGAAACCATCGGAGAAAAACATCTCATTGAAGAAAGAGGTTGTTAAGGTGGCACCAGTGACGAAGTGGGAAGAGAAGCGTGTTGAGGTTCCCTCCAAGCCTAGTATCGATCATATGTCAGGATACGATGTAGAAGCTTTGGCTATACTCAGGGAATTGTTTGGTAGATAGAATTATCAATGCTTCAAAAGCAGACATCAGCCCACCACCGGGAAAAGTGGTCCATGTTGAACGAGAGTATTTGGTAACATTCAAATTCAAAAATATGAACAAACAAAAAAGACACAGACCCGAAGAAATCATCCTACTATTACGCGAATGCGATACCAGTGAGCTGAGCCAAGAAAGAGAAACAGATCTCGGTAGCGACCCTCCACCGTTGGCGCAAGAAGTATGGAATGATGAACGTGGCAGAGGCGGATTTTTGAGAACGGTTGACCAGTCAGATACGAAGTGCAAAAGAATAACCTCGATGCCAGGGAGAAGAGCTTCAGTGAAAGCTATCGCGTAGGGTGAAAAACGTCGTGGTAACCGCCCTCCATAGAAGTGAGCCTTTATACTTCTGGTGTGGGCTAATTCAGCAAGGGCGACCATCCCGACTTAGGAACACGTATTTTAGTGAAAATTTAATTTATAGCTTATAGGGACGACAGGCTCCTATTGGGCTATCACCCAAGGTTTGATTATCACAATAGAGAATATAGACCTTTCGCTTTTCTAGATGAATCGTGCTAGAATAACGTTATAAAAAAAAACTTGCACTCAAAAACAACCTATCTACATTGCGGAAATAAGTGAAATTAATTAACCACATTTTTTGTGTTCTGGCAATGTGCTGTC
>CAYNLE010000074.1:0-6905 GCA_964397975.1 uncultured Verrucomicrobiales bacterium
TTGAGTATCAGTAATGTTTAAGGGAGACAATTTCCTTGTGAGTATCTCAGACCTGTCTTGGCGAGAGAGAGGGTGTGTTGTTATCATCCTGCTTTCAGGTCATCTACAGCTGCGTTTTCAATGGCAAACAAGCCCCTTTTTTATATAAACTGATGATCTACGGGGTATAGAAACGTTACTGTTAATAAATAGTAGATATCTCAATATCTGGCTTCAGGTATTACATGGGGCTATTCGCATTCTAAGATAAACTCGGTTGAGAAGTCTGTAAGGTATTGATTTAGCTACACTTAAGTCCTGACTTTTCTCATTATCTAAGCTTGTCTTACTAAAATTAGCTTTTAGAGTGCTGGCATTTCAACGGTTATCGATTCATTCATGAAAATCATTAGATACATATTACCAGCAATCCTTGTTTCTGCTATTTTGAATAGTTGTCAAACACCTATCTCGCCTAGTGTACCAAACCCTCTGCAAACTAAGCCTCTCAAGGCAGTTCATATAAATCCATACAAAGCTGGAACATATGAGCACTTTAAAGCGGCAAAAGATTACCCTAGGAATTATGGTGTTTGGAAAAATGAATCTGTATTAGCCCGCACTAATGGCTCGAACTCAAGAATCACGATCGATCTCTCTGATCAGCGCGGCTATCTATACAATGGTGACGAGCTTGCGATGAACTACCCTGTAGCGACAGGAACATCAAAGCACCCGACACCTACAGGGTCGTTTACGATCAAAGAGCGGATTGAGTCAGATAAGCGCTCAACTTCCTATGGTAAGATCTATGGACCTAATGGTAATGTAGTAAAATCTAATGCTGATAGCCGTAAAGATAAAGTCCCACCGGGTGGTAAGTATGTAGGCGCAGCAATGCCTTACTGGATGAGATTAACGTGGGACGGTATTGGTATGCATCAAGGAAACGTTCCTAGACACCCTGCATCACATGGCTGTATTAGAACTTATTACAAAGTTGTTCCTATCGTCTTCCACAAGACACGTATAGGCACACCAGTAAAGATTGTTAAGTAAGTTACCCTTTTTTACACAACAAGACTGACATGAAATCTCTTTTATCCTGTTTATCTATAGGTTTATTAGCTTTTGGTTTTACCAGCTGCGCTGTTACTAAAAAGTTAGCTCCTGATAAACACGCTAGATTCAGTAGTCGCTCAGATTACAAAAAAACTCTCGCGGTATACAAAGATGAAGCGCTTCTCGAGCAAGGTAATAGCTCAAATACAAAAGTAAGAATCGATCTTTCAGACCAGCGTGGTCAGCTATTTGTCAACGAGAAGGTCGCTATGGACTTTCCCTGCTGCACAGGAAAGCCTGGAAAACGCACCCCTCAAGGTAACTTCCGTATTACTAGTAAGATCGCGACTAAACGTTCAAACATCTTCGGCACGCTTTATAAGAACGGTAAACGTGTATATGGTGGTGACCGTAGGAAATACAGTGGTAGCTACGACCGCTACGTCGGGTCTGCCCTACCTTACTGGATGAGACTTACTGATGATGGTATAGGCATGCACTACAGTGGCTATGTTCACCGTTACCCAGGATCAAATGGCTGTATCAGAATACCAAAAGACCCTGTGAAAATTGTATTTTCAAAAACAAAGGTGGGAACACCGGTTCAGATTGTTCAATAAAATCAGCTAACACACATTTTCAAAGCCACTAGGATCACCATCTTAGTGGCTTTTTGTTTGAAGTTACATTAACTCTACACCGAACCTTTTCATTACCCATGCTGTGGTGATAAACAAAACGATCGTTAATACACAGGCTGCCATCATGCACCAGCCATAGTGCCAGCCCTTACGTAATAGCCATGGGATAAGCAAAAACATGGGCATGGTAGGGATGACATACCAGAATGTATACCAGGCGTGATTCGCTATTTTTTCAGTTTGCTGCTCTCCTTTAAGCTCAAAGAACATCCACGTCATAGCTAATAGAGTGACCAATGGTAGTGACGCAATGAGGGCTCCTACTTTATCACTGCGCTTAGCTATTTCTGATATGAGAACGATTAAGCCAGCGGTGATTAAGTATTTTAAAATAATGGGCATACAATTATTTCTTGGTCTTCTATAAATACAGCCTACTCTTTGGTCACCATGCAAGCTAATCCTTTTTACCTAGATAAATCTACCATGAAAAAGAAAATCTATCTGTTTATAGCCCCTTCTATTATAGCTATTACTGCCTGCACAACAGCTCAAACAACTTCACCACCAACCGCAAATTCGTCAGTTCAGTATCCCGCGTTTAATTTATCACCCGCTTCGAAAGGGAAAATAGGACGTAAAATTTGGCAAAATGAATCTGCAGGTAAAGTCTCAGGGCTTACTCAGTGGAATGATGGTGAGGAGTTCCCATCGATAGGTATAGGCCACTTCATCTGGTATCCTTCAGGGTTTAATGGTCGCTTTAAAGAGTCATTCCCCCTCTTTGTTCAATATGCGCAACAGCGTGGTAGTAGAGATTTACCGAATTGGCTGATCAATACACGTCATGCTCCATGGCCAAACAAAGCCGCGTTCCAACGTGACTTTAATAACCCACAAATGGTGGCTCTACGTAAATACTTAGCAAATAATGTCACACTACAGACAGACTTCATCATCCAGCGTAGTAGAGCTGCGTTTAAGCCTGTGCTAGCAGCCGCTCCAGCGAATCAGCGTGCACGTATCTCAGCTAACTACAATAAGGTGGCAAGCACGCCGAATGGCACTTACGCACTCATCGACTATGTAAACTTTAAAGGTGACGGTGTAAGTAAAAGTGAACGCTATAATTCACAAGGCTGGGGCCTCATGCAGGTGCTTATGGAAATGCGCTCAACATCATCAGGTCAACCAGCAGCAGCAGAGTTCGCCGCCGCAGCTAAGCGCAGTCTTGATAGACGGATAAAGAATTCCCCACCGGCACGAGGTGAAAGCCGCTGGCGCGCAGGCTGGCACAACCGCTGTGATACCTATGCTAGGCCTCTGTAAGAAATCAGCCTAATTTGAAATAACGCGTAAACTTGATAAATCTGGCTGGGAGCTTTGCCGCTCCTTGTTCAGGTTTACACCGCAATACCTGCTGCAGCTTCAGCACATTTCATTCCATCTAATGCAGCTGAGATAATACCTCCTGCATACCCTGCCCCTTCACCACATGGGTAAAGCTTATTGATCTCAGGGTGCTGTAGATCGGTCTCATTTCTAGGGATTCGTAGCGGGCTGCTCGTTCTAGTTTCGAAACCTAGCATGCCAGCTTCCTCTGTAATGTATCCATGCATTCCAGCACCAAATTTCTTCAGGCCTGTTTGCATTCTGGTAACAATGAATTCTGGCATGATTTCATGTAATGGTGCTGAGGTTAAGCCTGGGAAATAACTGGTGCCCGGGAGCTCAGCTGAAAGTTTCCCTGCCAAGAAGTCAGTTACTCTCTGCCCTGGAGCTTTCTGCACGCCGCCTCCTACTTTCGAGGCTAGAACTTCCATTGATTTCTGAAAAGCTAGACCGGATAAGATGCCGTGTTCTTTGTCAAAACCTACCGTGTCTTCTGGATCCACACTTACAACCATACCGCTATTCGCATATGGTGAGTCACGACGAGAAAGTGACATGCCATTCACCACTACTTCATCATTTTCTGTCGCTGCAGGAACAATAAATCCGCCGGGGCACATGCAGAATGAATGCACACCCCGCCCGCCTATTTTACAAGCGAGTCGATACCTAGCTGCGGGAAGGATACGTGGCCGCTCCGTGCCACGAGGGTAATGATACTGAATACTATCTATCAGCGGCTGCGGGTGCTCTATCCTTACTCCTACGGCAAAAGTTTTCTTTTCCATCAGAACACCGTCTTTAGCCAGCAAAGCATATATATCACGGGCACTATGACCCGTAGCCAGTATTACAGAGTCTCCAGTAAATTCACGTCCATCTGCTGTGGCGACGCCATGCATAGTTTTACCATCGTCAGACTTGAGAAATTCGACGACCTTTGCGCCAAAGTGAACTTCTCCACCGGCATCAATGATACTTTGCCTGATTGCTTTCACCACATTGGGTAATAAATTAGAGCCTATATGAGGGTGTGCATCGGTAAGGATCACAGGAGGTGCTCCGTGAGCCACCAATGTTGTGTATACATCACGAACAGGGCCTCGCTTGGTAGCACGTGTATAGAGCTTCCCATCTGAGTAAGTGCCTGCTCCACCTTCACCAAAGCAGTAGTTCGAGTCCTCTATAACAATCCCTTTTCTCATAATGGGACCAAGGTCGAAGCGTCGTGCAGATGCATCTTTACCTCGTTCAAGAACGATAGGCTTACAGCCTAGCTCTATCGAACGTAATGCAGCAAACATGCCTGCAGGGCCACTACCTACGATGATGACCTTACGGGCAGAGTCTGGAACTTTTGAATAGTTAACATGATACTCAGGCTCTGGTGGTAGTGCTGTCTCCACACCGACTTCGATACGTAGCTGAACTTTAATGTCTTTTTTACGGGCGTCGATCGAGTGCTTTCTCAGACGCATTTCCGTCACCTGCTTTGGGTGACATCTTAATTTACGTGAAACTCTTTTTTTCCATGCCTCCTGATCTTCAGATAGATCTAACGGTAAGATAATATCGACTGTTTCTGTTCGTTTCATAGTGAATTAAAGAGCCTCACGAAAACTAGCTTCCGTATTACGCTGAAGATTCGATAGCGCATTTATCACCATTGTCACTGACATTCACAAAGGTAATACAGGTGGAGAAAATAACCTCTTGAGCATCATCATTTAACCCACGGTCATCTTTTACAGAAACACGATAACTTACGGATGTATTCCCTAACTTCTCCATCTGACAGTCGATCGATAAAATCACGCCTTCTTCGACTCGATGGTGAAACTCTACTTTATCCATCCCGACTGTCACGAATTGGCACTGAGGGTAATCTAAACTCGCTGCTATCCAACAAGCCTCATCGACCCAGCTGAGCATTTTCCCTCCAAATAGAAAACCATACTGATTAAGGTCTCCCGGCATGACTAGACGGTGCGTCTCCATAGATGAATTTATTTAAATTAAGCTTTAGAGATTTCGATGCTTTTATACCTCATATCGCCTTTCGGTGAACTCATCTTGATCCCTGCTTTTTCACTGAGAGCATTATAAGCCAGTCTACGGTAGTAAGCATTTAGAGGCTTTAGCTTGCGCGCTTTGCCATCTAAAAGAACATCGTCAGCCGTTCTGAGAGCTGTTTCGAATAGTTTCTCCTCCTGTTTACTTCGGTAAAAGTCACAGTCTACTTTCACACGTGGAGCATCAGGATAATGCTTATTCAGAATACGGTTTGTAAGATACTGGAGATCTTCTAATCGGTCTCCATGTTTACCTATTAAAGTAGTGCTTTCCTCTGAGGTGATGTTTAGGCAGGGGCCATCCTCTGTATGAGAAACCTCAAGCTTCACCTCAAAGCCTAACTTATCGAGCATTGTTATTAGGATTTTTTCAGCTGCTTCTACTTCGTTCATACTTTATGGATAGCTAAGTGAGCCTGAAACGTCCAATTAAATCGGGTTACAGTTATAGCTCTACCCCTAGTAAATCGAGTAATCTCTGGAGATCGTCATTCCCGTAGTAAGAAAGCTCTATTTTACCTTTTTTAGGCTGATGTGAGACTTTTACCTCTGTAGCAAAACGTTCCCGTAGTGTGTTCTGAATTTGCTTAATGACAGCATCTGCCTCACGGCTCTGTCTTTTCTCAGGTTCTAGTTTGTCACCTTGGGCTAACTCTTTACTTAACTTTTCAGCAGCACGGACTGTTAGTGATTTCTTTAAGACCTGATCAGCTAGCAAGCACTGCGACTCATGATCTTTCACTCCTAAGATAGCTTTGGCGTGACCGACGCTAAGACGGCCTTGTGCGACATGATCCTGAATGCTTTCGGCGAGTTCTGTCAGACGCATTGAGTTAGCAACTGCTGCACGAGACTTACCCACACGCTTCGCTATAACATCCTGCTTCATATTGAACTCTTTAGCTAGACGAACATAGCCCTGAGCTTCCTCTATAGGATCGAGATCCTTTCTCTGAATATTCTCAATCAGAGCCATTTCTAACACATCGTTATCCGATGCCTCTAAAATACGAATAGGTATATCTTTTAGCCCCAACTCTGTAGAAGCACGCCATCTACGCTCACCGGCAATAAGCTCTAGCTTACCATTCACCTCCCGAACAATAAGAGGTTGAATAATCCCGTGTTGACTAATGGACTCCTTCAGCTCGTCTAACTGCTCTTGAGAAAAGCGTTTACGAGGCTGTAGCGGACTAGCTACTATTTGGCTAATAGGTACAGTTTGATCACCTTTTTCACTCAGCTTACCTTCACTACTGGATAAATCCTTAGCAGATGGCCTCTGACTGATGAGAGCTCCTAGTCCTTTTCCTAATCCTTTTTTCGCCATGAGGTAATTATAGAAGCATGTTTCACTTATTTGCAAAGCGCATTGTGCTCTAGTCTTAAAATAGTCCTTCGCCCTTGTTTAGTATTAAGAAATTGTGATAAAAAGGTTTATTATAAGCTACTACTAATAATCTAGGTCCCCATCTAGATTAGATCTCACTGTAGATATTAATCCCTGAATAAAATTTCCCCTTTACCCGATCAGAACCTCAGCAAATACTATCTCTGTAAACATGTCATTTCCCTCACTTAATATCCGCTCTTTATACAGCGTCATTCTCCTGAGCTTATGTTCAGCCCTTCACGCTCAAGTCGCAGTTGATAGGCAGACAGAGCTTACAGCTCAACAAGCAGTTCAGACACTAGGTAACGAACTCATGAAAGGTAACTTTGATTACAGTTACGAGAAGATCTACCCACGCTGGAAACG
>CAYNLE010000075.1:0-6815 GCA_964397975.1 uncultured Verrucomicrobiales bacterium
TTTCTTGTTTTCTTTAGCTTTTGATATCAACGACGGTGATATCAGTTATCTAGAGTAACTTGAGCATCAGTAATATTTAAGGCATTACAAAAACGCCTAACAGAAGAGTTATGCTTTGCCATTAGCTACAAGACTAACTCTTTGATAATTCTCAACGGTGGTGTATCGCCACTCTATACTAAAAATTAGATAATACCATTTCGGAATGCCTGAATTTATAACCGTGCTGGTTCAGCTTTCCTGGGCTAACCCATAAGGGATCTAGTATCAAGCTGGCCTCGGTGCCTATCGCTTTAGCTCCTATTTGCACCATCCATGAAGCAGCCGGTAACCCTATCGGCATATTAACGTGCTTTCGGAAACGAGCCATCATATCTGAGTTTGTTACCGGATTAGGTGAGGCTAGATTAACAGCACCACTAACACCCTCATTCTCAATTATCCACTCTAAGACCTGGCAGTAATCCTGAATATGAATCCAGCTCACCATTTGTTTCCCACTTCCTAACTGACCACCTAAGCCGAGGCTGGATAGTCGCTTTAGTATACCATATACATTGTCAGACTCCTTCGCCATGACAACACTAGTTCTGAGAGCTACCCTACGAACTGTATCTGGAACATCCGCTTTATAAAGTTCCTCTTCCCAGACTTTAACTACATCAGCTAGAAAGTTATCTGCATGCTCACCGTCTTCAGTCTGAGCTGCCGTAGCCATATTCGCATAGATAGATGCTCCGCTGGCATTAAACCATGTCCGTGGAGCTTTCTGACAGGTAGCAATCGCCTGACCTAGGACTCGTGTTGAGTTAACTCTAGACTCTATAATCAGCTTTTTATTCTCAGTATGATGACGGCAGTTTAAGTTCTTCCCTGATAAATTCACAACCGCATCAGCGCCGTCTAGCTCACGGGCCCATTCACCGAGAGACTCACCGTCCCACTGCACATAGCGGCTCGTATCATCCAGCCCATCTCTCCGACGGGAAAGCCCCACTACCTCCCAGCCACGTTCAGCGAAGTGCCTTGATAGGTATTTACCGATAAATCCATTAGCACCAGCAATGACTACTTTTTTCATGATTTAATGATATGGTTTTTTAATCTGCTAATGAAATAACTAAAACTACTATTGGCTCAGTAATTTGGCTCAGTAATTTTTATAAAAAACGTTCTATATTTAATCATAATATTCTTTAGTATCTAATTCCAAGCCTAAGTTCTGCCTCACTTCTCGTTCTCTCCACACCTTCTGTATTTCTCCATACTACATGAATTCACCAGCCTTCTCCTCACCGCCCCCCATCTCGACGCTCAATGCATCTATCCATATAGGTGCGAGTGCTATCTCACTGCTTGTGATGGATAGCGCATCAGATTCTACAGAAAACCAAGGAGATGTTCTGGAGCAGTCTATCCCTATAGCACGCGATATTTTTCAGCATGGCCGCATTAGGAAATCGACGATCGAGCGCTGTGTGAAAATTCTTAATGGATACCTGGATGCACTGAAAGAGCTGGGAGGAAATGATGACACTCCTATTCGAGCTGTCGTCACTAACTTGCTCAATGAAGCTCAAAACCAAGAAGTCTTTCTTAACCGGATACGCATAGGCTGTAGCCTACAGATCGAGCCTCTGGATGAAGGCGAAATGACACGTCTCATTTACCTGAAAACACGCCGCAGACTACGTGACACGCCATCCATGAAAACAAAAACGACACTCGTCGTTCACGTTGGACCCGGTAACACACGTGCCCTGTTATTTAAACAAGGGCGTATTGCTCAATACAGTAACTACAGACTCGGAGTATACCGCACCAGCGAAGCCATTTCAGAAACCAGCTCTGACACCACCGGCTTTAACGATGCCCCGTCCCTATCTCACCCTATTCTAGAACATGCTAGCAGCCAGATTAACCAGATCCAGCACACCTATGCAGAATCAGGGATAGAAGAGATCGTCATTATTGGCTACGAGATCCAGCACATCGCCCACCTCATCGTAAAACCTGGAAAAACAAAAACTGACTACCTATCACTACAGCAGCTCTCATCACAGCTCGCTAACATGACCGAAGAGATGAGGGTAAAGAAATATCAGCTAGATTCCTACACAGCTCAGGCCGTCATCCCTGCACTAGAGATTAATCTCGCTATCGCAAACGCCCTCAATGTGAAAACCCTCCGCATTCCAGGCAGCGATTACGAACGCGGCTTACTACACGACATCCCTACATCCTTCCACATTACTGACGGATTCAGAAATGAAGTGATCCGTTCTGCGAAAACGCTAGCGCAACGATACCGTGTGCATAAACAACACTCGATACAAGTTGCGCGCCTGAGCCAGATTATCTTTGATGCCACTACAAGCTTACATCAGCTTGATAAAAATGACTCCCTTCTACTCAAATGCGCTGCCATAGTGCATGAATGTGGAAACTTCATCAGCCCCAGGTCTCACCATGAACACTCTCAGCACATTATCCTGCACAGTGAAATCTTCGGACTTGCTCAGAAGGACATCATCATCATTTCCCAGATTGCACGCTACCACCGAAAATCTAGCCCTAAGATAAGTCACATTCACTACCGCGAGCTTACAACTACTGACCGAATGCGTGTATCAAAACTAGCCTCTATTCTACGTATTGCAGACGCCTTAGACCACAGCCACAACTCACGTGTCGGTGATATCAAGGTCGACATTGACCATCGTAAGCAGAAGCTCCTTATTGAACTTATTGGCTTAGATAACATCTCCATCGAACGCATTGCTATGAAAAACAAGGCGAACTTATTCGAGGATATCTTCGGTCTCGCCGTGACACCACGTGAGGGAGACAGCTCACAATTCTAATAATTTAACACACACAACCTCTCACCCTTTTCTCAAAAACATGTCATTTATAAACCGTGAACTATCTTGGTTAGAGTTTAACCAACGCGTGCTAGACGAAGCGCTACGTGACGACCTCCCACTACTCGAAAGGCTCAAATTCCTCGCTATTACAGGCGCTAATTTAGACGAGTTTTTCCAAGTTCGGGTAGGAGGACTCCAGCTGATGCAGTCATCAGGAGCACGTAAGCGTGGCATAGCAGGCATGACGCCATCACAGCAGCTCACAACCATTCGCAAGCGAGCTGACAAGATGAACGCAGATCAATACAAGCTACTAAACAACACCTTACTTCCCCAGCTTGCTGATGAAGGTTTAAAAATACTAACCAAAGAACTCACGGAGCTAGACGAGGAGCAGCTCAATAACCTACATCATAAATTCCAACACTCTATATTTCCTCTGCTCACACCGCTCGCCTATTATCCTGATTCGCCAGGTCATAGCCCCGCCTTACCTGCTATGAAGATCATCATAGCCTGTGAGCTGAAAAGCAACGAGGACAACTCAAGCCGTTTAACCTTCATCCCTGTTCCAGATAGCTTACCTAGGTTTACAAAGCTCACTAACAAAAATGGTAGTTTCCTCATCCCATCAGAAAACATCATATCACTCTACGTAGGAGAACTTTTCCCTGACGAGCAGCTATCAGCCAGCATGCCATTCCGTATCACGAAAAATAGTGACATCGTGCTACAGGAAGAAGACGTCATCGACCTAGCTGGCGAAATGGAGGACGTGCTAGCCGCAAGAAAACATGGTGGCACAGTTAGACTCGAGTATCCCACCGGAGGGGCCTCCTCTCTCACCAAGGCAATCCGCTCAATCACCGGCGCCAGCAACAAAGAACTCACCCCTGTCGATGGTTCATTAGCCCTATGTGACTTCATGAGTGTCGCATTCGCCTCAGACTACGACCACCTACGTGATAAGCCATGGGAACCGCAACCTTCTCCCGATGTAGACCCCGGCGAGTCCATGTTTGATACCCTAGCTGAGCGCGATATCCTGCTGAACCATCCATACGAAAGCTTCGAACCTGTTTTACGCTTTATAGAGGAAGCCGCCTCAGATCCTCAGACCGTCGTTATTAAACAGGTCTTATACAGAACGGCCTCAGACTCACGTATCATAGATGCACTGATCCGTGCCGCACAGAATGGTAAGCAAGTCACCGTGCTGGTAGAGCTTAAAGCCCGCTTTGATGAAGCTAGAAACCTAACAAGAGCCGACGAACTACAGCGTGCTGGTGTGCAGATCGTATACGGTGTCAAAGGCCTAAAAACACACGCCAAAATCTGCCTAATCATTCGTAATGAAGGTGGTCAGCTGAAACGATACGTTCACCTAGGAACAGGTAACTATAATGAAGCCACGGCTAAAATCTACACAGACATATCATACCTCACGTCACGGCAATCATACGGCGCTGACGCATCCCTCTTCTTTAATGCTGTCACTGGACGCTCGAAGCTCACCCGTTTCCAGAAACTAATCCCCGCTCCTACACACATGAAAGCCAGGTTGTTAGAGCTGATAGCAGCTGAGGCGAAACGAGCTAAAAACGGAGAACCAGCATCCATCACCGCGAAGTTTAATTCGCTTCAAGATAAAGAAATCATAGACGCTCTCTACCAGGCCTCTAAAGACGGTGTAAAAATCAACTTAAACATCCGCGGGCTCAGCTGCCTCAAAACAGGAAATACTAAGGCGCTGAAAAACATCCGGGTCGTCTCGATCATCGACCGATACCTAGAGCATGCTCGCATCTTCTCCTTCCACCATGGTGGCAGCCCACTCGTTTACATAGCATCTGCAGACTGGATGACTCGTAATTTAGATAAACGTGTCGAGCTCATGATCCCCATAGAGGAAAAAAAAGCTAAGAAACGGTTACTAAAAATCCTCAACGCTGCATTTAAAGACAATAGCAACGGCTTTGAATGCCTGCCCAGCGGTAAGTTTCGCCGCATAGCTCGTGCCAAAGGGCAAAAAGTATATCGTATGCAGGAGCAGCTACAACAAGAAGCCAAAAATAAAGCCCGCTCTACTGCCCACGAACGCAGCACCACCTTTGAGCCACACACACCGCCTAATTCATAAAATTAATTAAAAAAGGTATTGCATAATTTCGAAATTTAATAGACAACGCGCCCGCGCAAGTAAGCACTGCTTACCAAACGCAAGACGTAAATAAATGCAGGAATAGCTCAGTGGTAGAGCATCTCGTTTACACCGAGGCGGTCGGGGGTTCAAATCCCTCTTCCTGCACCATTATTTACAATACCCAATAATACGTTTAAGCCGCTTTCAGAGCGGCTTTTTTGTGTCTTCGTGTTATATTTGTTGAAATAATGGGTCATTTTTAAATGCCTAAACCTGCAGTCGTTAATGTCGGGTTGAGGTCAGTTGTTATTCACCCTTCTATTTATGCTCTATCAAACTTCTCTTTCATTGTAGGGTTATTTTTAACCAGTTTTTTCACAGTTACATCTTGGGCTTTATTATTCGCAAGACGAAGATTATTATCTGATTTCAGTAGAGCTTCTTTTGTTTTCTGAAGGTGCTTAATAGAAGTATCGATCTCTTTAACAGCCGTTTGGAACTGTCTCGAAGCAAGGTCATAATTTTTTCCGAAGGCGTTTTTAAACTTTTCTAAATCACTCTCGAAATTGGTAACATCAATGTTCTGAGACTTTACTAGAGCGAGTTCATTTTTATAGCTCATAGAGTTCATAGCCGCATTCCTTAGTAAGGTAATCATTGGAATGAAGAATTGAGGACGGATAACGTACATTTTCGGGTAACGGTGGGATACATCTACGATCCCTGTATTGTAGAGTTCACTATCTGGCTCTAGTAGTGAGACCAGTATCGCATATTCACACTCCTTCTCGTTTCGGTCTTTATCGAGTTCCTTAAAAAAGTCTTCATTCTTCTTCTTTGTTGCCGTTGTATCATTCTCGTTTTTCATCTCGAACATCACAGAAACAATCTCCGTTTTAGAGCTGTCAAAGTCTTTAAAAATGAAATCACCCTTACTACCTTTGCTCGCATCGTTATCTTTTTCAAAATAGGCATTGGGAAAAGCGATAGAGCGCAGGCGATTAAACTCCGTCTCACAGTGAATTTCTAACGTCTCCCCCACCATCTTAGTAGAAAGCTTCGCCTTCATATCACGGAGACGCTCTATAGCTTCGTCGCGGTCTTTCAGCTGAGTTTCATACTTATCCTTCATGGCTTTTTCTGCCACTTCTTTTTCAAGTGCTGCTTGGCTGAGACTATGCTTTAAGGTGTCTCGCTCTTTTTCTACCACACTCACAGCTTCAGTAAGGGCGAGCTTCTGAGAAACATCTCTGGACTCTAGCTGAGCTTTTAACTGCTGAATCTCCTGATCTTTCTTTACGGATTCTTCCTGTAAGGCCTTCGCCTTTTCCATCTCGGCAATCTTCAAGCCATTTTCAGCCTCTTGCTTCGCTTCTTTCAGTTGGTTCAGTAGTTCGTCTCGCTCTTTCTGCACGTCTCCAACTGCCTGAGTGACAGCTAGCTGTTTCTCTGTATTACCAGCATCTAGTTGCGCTCTTAGTTCTTGGATAGTGGACTCCTTTTTCTGTCCTTCTGCCTGTAGCTCACGCGCAACCTTCTCTTTGGCTAGCTCAATGGCGCTCAGTTTATCTTTCTCGGCTAGATGCAGTCTCTCGTGGAGCTCTTCATTAAACTTCTCATCTCGCACTTGTTTAAGGATATTAGCGTAACCAGCTTCATCTACTTGGAAGGCTTTATGACAATGTGGGCAGGAAATCTCGTTCATCGTTTTATTTATTAGGTGTCACCTTACCGTTATATCGTAGTGTCCCTGATCCTCAATATATTAAAAACATCCTTAAATACACTTAAATAACGTTGAGAAA
>CAYNLE010000076.1:0-6657 GCA_964397975.1 uncultured Verrucomicrobiales bacterium
AGTTTATGGAATAGGTATGATGAGCTCGTCACCTATTTTTACATCGACTTCACCACCTGGGAATGAGCCGAGAATAGGGTCGGCGAAGACGGTTCCGTCTGCGATATTAGTGACAGATAGTTTTCCTGCGATACCGTTGCCACGTCTGATGGCAAGCTCTGTGCCGAGCTGCACAGCTTGAGGGATTATGACATCGAGCACAATGACGGTGATGTCACCCTCTTCTGCGATTTCAGTAACCTGTGCCATGAGGCTGGCAATAGAGATGAGCTTAGCGCGGCGTTCGTCTTGATTGATTTTCCCGTGATTACGTTCTGTTAGTGCTGAGGCATCGGCTTCCGCTTGCTCGCGTTTGTTTTGCTCTACTTCTAATTGTTGTTTAAGGAGATCGTTTTGTTCTCTGAATTGAGCTAGTTCGTTTTCACTGATACTGCTAGTAGCTAACTCTTCCTTTGGTGGTGCAGGAGTAGGTGGGATAGGTGTTACGTTGCCAGATTTGAGCTGTAATATTTCAGCTTGTAGCTGAGCATTCTCTTTCATGAGTTCAGCGGCAGATTGAGCTCGGCCGTTAGCGGCTACACCATTTTGCATATCAGTGTATGAAAGAACGATGGCAACGAGCAGTAGTGCTGCTGTTGAGCCGAGTAAAATTTGTGTGACGTTCATCAGTGCGTTAATTACAGAATGCAAGATCAATTAACAAGAGCAAAGGTGACTCGTCAATAATGAGGGTATTGATACTCTTTCATAATCGATAGTCTCAATGTAATAAGAAGCTTTGATGAGGTTGACTATTACTTTTGGCAGTAAGGTCGAGACTAGGCGCTTGAAAAATCAGCTCTTATCGAGCATAGTCGGTTCCATGATTCGTATGGCGGTTTTGGGTAGCGGTAGTGGCGGTAATGCTACTTTAGTAAGCTACGGAGAGCTCCATATACTGGTAGACGCAGGGCTTAGCGCTAAGCAGATTGCGCTGCGAATGAAGTTGCTGGGAGTGGATGTCGAGCAGCTTAGTGCTATTCTTTTGACTCATGAGCACAGCGATCACGCGAGAGGGATAGATGTTTTATTACGTAAGAATGAGATTCCCGTTTATGTGAATGCGATGACGCGTGAGGCTCTAAGCTTTAAACTTAAAAGCGATATTAAGTGGAAGGTGTTTCAGAGCGGGCAAGATTTTGCGATTCATGAGCTAAAGATTCATGCTTTTAAAATACCTCATGATGCAGCTGAACCAGTTGGTTTTACTGTGAGCGCGGATCAGGCTAAACTAGGCTTTCTGAGTGATGTAGGCCACATTACTAAACCTGTAGTTGAGAAATTACGACACTGTGACGGCATCTATGTGGAGGCTAATTATGATGATAACCTTTTAGAACAAGATATTAAGCGGCCATGGTCAATCAAGCAGCGTATACAGTCTCAGCATGGTCATTTATCAAATGTTCAGACGGCAGAGCTGCTGAGTGAGGTTGTTTGCAAAAAGCTGCAAGTCGTTGTGCTAAGCCATCTTAGCTCTGATTGTAATTGTCCTAAAATTGCTTCGAAGGTGGTGTCTGATGCATTGGCTCAAAAAGGGTTCGCTGAGGTAAAGGTGAAATGTGCTGAGCAGCACGTGCCGACAGAATGGTTCGAGGTTGGTTCGACCCCGTTCCAGAGTATCGGGAGCTTTTCTACAGAGGACTCTGGTGATAGTGTGCAGGGGGAGCTATTCAATGTGTGAGGGCTTTCTGTTTGATCTATGAATAAGGCTTGCGAAAAGCGAGGCCTCCAGTTACATGGCTTTACTGACTACATACCCGTAGTGAATGATATCATGATAGGTATCATAGTATATAATCTAACTGTATGAAACTAGCTAGTTTACTAACGCCAGAGCAAGTGATTCTTGACCTTAAGGGCGATGATGCTGTTGATGCATTACGTAATATTGTTGATTACTTAGTTACTAGAGATTTTCTAAAGAAGTCCATACAGGAAGAAGTCTTAGGGGCTCTATACGCGAGAGAGGACTCAGTAGGCACTGGGCTAGGATCAAGTGTAGCGATCCCACATGCTTTTACTGATGCCGTTGATGAAACGGTGGCGGTATTTGCTCGTTCTGAGGAAGGGGTTGATTTTGAAGCGATTGATAATGCGCCAGTGCATTTTATTATTTTCATGCTGATTCCGAGCAGCCAGAGAAATAAACATCTTCAGACGCTTGCAGCGATCGCAAAAATGTTTAAAACCTGTGGGGTAAGGCAGCACCTTAATGAGGCGAATAATGCAGAGTCAGTGATTCGTATTATCGACTCATGTGATAATCAATAGCTGTCGAGTATAGAGGGATAAATTTTACTAAATCATGATGATCATAGCCAAGCTTGAGAAAGCATTACTTTCAGCACTATCTTCGATCGAAGCTGAGTATTCAGGAATGTCTGAACTTCTGAATAAAGTTATAGTGAAGATAGAAGCGTCTGCAGACCTTCGCTTTGGTGATTACCAGAGTAATATAGCCATGATGCTGGCGAAGCAGGTGAAGACAAATCCTCGTGAGCTTGCTACGAAGCTTGTCGATGAGCTTAATAGTAAGCAACTCAATGAGTTGGCAACGGCAGACATAGCTGGTCCTGGTTTTATTAATTTTAAAATAACGGAGTCTACATGGGCTGCTTGTATGGCAGAGCTATCTAAGGGTGACCGTTTAGGTGTGCCTTTAGCAGAGAAGTCTGAGACGATCGTTATTGATTTTTCATCGCCTAACGTTGCGAAGCCGATGCACGTGGGACACATCCGCTCCACTATCATTGGTGATAGCTTAACTCGGATTGCGCGTTTCTTAGGCCATAAAGTAATTACAGATAACCATATCGGTGACTGGGGCACTCAGTTCGGCATGATCATTTATGGCTGGAAGACACTTCTATGTCAGGAGGCACTTGCTACTGATCCCGTTGCTGAACTTTTAAAAACGTATCGCGCCGTAAATGCAAAGTGCGGTGAGGACGAATCGATTCGTGAAGTTTGTAAGCAGGAGTTGGTAAAGTTACAGCAAGGTGATGCTGATAACTTAAAAATCTGGGAGGAATGTGTCAGGTTATCTAAGGAGGGGCTTCAGGGTATCTATGATCTACTGGATGTTCAATTCGACTACTGGTATGGTGAGAGTTTTTACAATGACCGCTTGGCACCGCTGGTAGATGACATGCTCGAGAGTGGCGTAGCCCGTGAGAGTGATGGTGCTGTCTGTGTCTTTTTCGGTGAAAATACTAAGATGGCTGAACAGCCGGCGCTCGTCAGAAAAGCAGATGGAGGCTTTTTATATGCGACTACTGATTTGGCGACGATTGATTTCCGTGTTGAAGAGTGGAATGCTGATCAGATTTGGTATCTCGTAGGAGTGCCTCAGCAGTTACATTTCCAGCAAATTTTCGAAGCGACAAAGCTACGCGGTTTGAGCCCAACGATGCAGCATGTAGCTTTTGGTTCTATCTTAGGAGAGGATAGAAAACTGATGAAGACACGTAGTGGTGATAATGTGCAGCTTGTAGATGTATTGCATGAATCTATCGAGCGCGCAGCAAAGGCGATCGAGGAGAAGAACCCTGAAATGGACCCGGCTGAGAAAAAGGAGGTCGCAGAGATTGTGGGGATTGGTGCAGTGAAGTTCGCGGAGCTTTCACAGCATAGAATGACCGACTATATATTTAGCTGGGATAGGATGTTAGCGCTCACAGGTGATACAGCACCATATTTACAGTATAGCTATGTTAGGATTCGCTCCATTTTCCGTAAGTTAGATGAAGGTGTTCAGCTGTCTTGTGAAAACCTTGTGGTAAAAGAGGATGCGGAGATTCATCTGGCTAGAATGTTAGTCAGGTTTGGTGAAGTTGTTCCTTCATTGCTGAATGATTTCCGTCCTAATTTACTGGCAAACTATTTACTCGAGCTGGCTAGAGCTTTTCACTCATACTTTGAGGCTTGTCCTGTGCTGAAGTCAGAGGGAGAGGTGAGGGATTCACGTCTTGTGCTCTGTGATCTCACAGCGAAGGTTCTGGAACAGGGGCTTGGTCTCTTAGGTGTTAACGTTCCTGAGCGGATGTAGCTAGATATGGTGTTGTATTTTCAGCACCATCTACGGATCTATTTATTCTTCCTGCTTTTTAAAATGAGCTGACCTCTCCAGTCACGCTCGAACTGGATGGTTTCATGGTTCAGCTCAGAACTTTTGCCATAGCCGTATTGGATGTCTATTTCAGCACTGAGCTGAGTGATCTTGAGCTGAGTAAACCTTAATACAGGTTCGCGCTTCATCCGAACGAAGCAATAGAGAGGGGTTTCGGCCTGGTCTGCATTCCATAGATAGTGACTCGGGGGGAAGTGTTCGAGCTCAGATAGAGCGATGAAAACTTCTCTTAGTTCAGCTTCTGAATTTTTTTTCAGTAATTTCTTAGCTGCTACTTTACAGCGCCAAGTTTCCAGTAAAGCTAGCTTGGGTTGAGCGTGATCTTGTTCCGCTTCAGTAATCGCGTGGTGACAATGCTGACTCATCCCCTCACGCCATTTTTCATGGCTGACGGTGCCGTTTTTAAGCCCAGAAAGTAGACGGTTCGGTGCTCTGAGGGACTCGTTCTCATTATCCATACTATCAGTATTATGCCTTATGCTAGAAAACAGGCAAACTGCTTTTCTGAGTAAATGGAGCTAAGCCCTTAAGTATGGTTTCAAGCCCCAGGAAAGCACTTTAGGATCATAGGGTCAGTTTCCGCGGTAATGATAAGAGGCTCCATATTTACTGGGTGAGTAAACTCGAGTTTTTTTGCCTGTAGCAGCATACGGGTGCCGGTGCCAAGTAGTTCGCCTAGTTGATTAGAAAGATCGATGCCTGCGTAGCGGTAGTCCCCTACAATGGGTAAGAGGTCTGATTCTAGGTGTCTTCTGATTTGATGGTAGCGACCTGTATGTGGTGTTGCTTCAATGAGTGATAAGGATGACTTGGTGAGTTCACTACCACTAAGTCGAGCATCAGCTATTACTTTCAGTGTTTTGAAGCTGGTGTGGGCTTCCTTTTCTGGTGCGCCATCAGTTTTTCTTAGCCCCTGATAGTTTTCCCATTTTTCCTGAGAACTCTCACCGTAAGTGACCGCGTAGTAAGTCTTATTAAAGTGATGTGCAGCTAGGTCGGCATGCAGCTTTTTCGCTATCGATTGATCTTTGGCAAAGAGGAGAACTCCAGTTGTCGGGCGGTCGAGCCGATGGATGGTATAGACGTGCTGACCTATCTGGTCGCGGAGGATCTTCATGGTGACTTCATCACCTTCTTGTGGATGATCCGCAGGGTGCACCATCTGACCTGCCGGCTTATCTACTACGATAAGCCACTGGTCTTCATAGAGAATATTTAGGGGGGCCATTTTATTGAGTTGAAACTACGTTCTACGCCCCAAGCTTAGATTTTTACCTAAGCTGCTTTTTGTGATCGATACAGCTTGAGGTATCCAAAGCCAACTAAACGGTTATTTTCTTCGTCGAAGAGACGGTAATTAGCGCATTTAAGGCTCGATTTAATCGTCAGGTGGGGGACTTGCTGGAATAAAGGCTCAGCATTGTGGCACATCTCGAGGTGGTAGTTAGGGATACGTGAGCTGAGATGGTGAATGTGATGAAAGCCGATGTTGCCAGAAAACCATTGGAGAACCTTAGGTAGCTTATAGTATGAGCTGCCTTCTAGTGCTGCTGCTGCGAAGTTCCACTCGTCATTACGTGCCCAGTAGACGTCTTCAAACTGGTGCTGCACATAGAACATCCACACACCAGTCGTGGCGGATACGATGGAGACCCCAAGTTGGCAAATAAGATAGTTCTGCCAGCCGAGGAAGTAGCACCCGATTGCAATCATGATAGCGATACCGATGTTCGTCCATAGTACCGAGAGACGGTCTTTCATCTTAGCTTTTTTATTGGAAATACGCTGCCAGATAAGGAATAAGAAAAGAGGGGCGATCGTGAATAGCACCAGCGGGCTACGAACAAGGCGGTAAGAGATTTTCATGAAGATAGAAGATTCCTCATACTCTTCCACAGTCATTGTCCAGACATCACCTTCTGCGCGGCGGTCTAAGTCACCAGCTGTCGAGTGATGAATACTATGTTCCCAGTGCCAGAATCGATACGGAGTAAATGTAAGTATCCCCGTGATGTAACCCCAGAAATCATTTGCCTTACGCGATGTAAAAAAAGATTGGTGCCCACAGTCGTGAAAGATAATGAATGTACGTACATTTAAGCCGCCAGCGAGAATGATGAGGGGGAGTGCGTACCATAATGGTAATGAACTTATTACTATAAAGTAGATAGCTACCCAGGCAGCTAAAGTAGGGACGAGTGTGTTAATCAGTTGCCAATTTGCTTTTTTAGCATTCGACTTCTGGTATTTAACGACGATTTTTCGCCACGCTTTATTGTCTTTATAGACCGCTGCTTTATCGATTGTATTAGAGTCACTCACTAGAAGAGGCTTATGTCCCGAGGGGGTAGAATAGCAATAAAATTAGTTCTTCGAGAGGATTTCATTACAAAATATAAGAAGCATTAGATTATCAGAACTACGGGGGGATAGGGGGCAGACTTATTCCGTGATTGGGATTTGCTGTAATATTGTAATACAGGCGG
>CAYNLE010000077.1:0-6396 GCA_964397975.1 uncultured Verrucomicrobiales bacterium
AGCGGTTTATAAAAATGGTACGCAGACTGGGACTCGAACCCAGGACCAATTGGTTAAAAGCCAACTGCTCTACCAACTGAGCTATCTGCGCATTTTGTTGGGTTTAGTGCCTTCTAGGTCGTTGAACCCTTGGGCGGGCGCAACATACTTATTTTTTGGTTTCTCGCAAGATAAAATTATAATAAATCGGTATTTTTTATTTTTAGGTATCTGTTTTTGTCACAATTTAGATGTTTAGGAGCACTCATTGGATTTCTTTTGCTTCTAAGTATGCGTTGTAAATAGCGATATTAGTCCTTGTAAATATGGTTATTCGGTCATAAACATTACTTCATCAACTCTGAGACTTTTCTGGGGTGGGTCTTTTGACCCACTCTTTTCTGTCTCAGTGTGGTAAGTATTTCACATAAGGGCTCCTATCTAACATTTAATCATCCTATAACCGCTACTAAAGCTATGACTAACGACACCGTCGCACTCATTGACTATTACGAAAAAGAAAAAGGCATCGCCCGTGACAAGGTTCTTGCAGCACTCGAGTTTGCTTTTATTTCAGCCTACCGGAAGATGGTTCCAGGTGCTGATGCTATTGAGACACTCCGTGCTGATGTAGACACCCGTAAGGGCGACACTGTTATTTTTGCTTCACTCACTGTGGTGGCAGATGATGATTATGTAGATAAGTTTAATGAAGTTCCATTATCGTTAGCACAGAAGAATAAGCCTGAGGCACAGCTGGCTGATACGGTGGACTTTAATGTTACACCTAAGAACTTTGGGCGTATTGCTACTCAGACTGCTAAGCAGACGATGATGCAGCGTTTACGCATGGCTGAAAAAGAAATGATCTATGAGGAGTATAAGGACCGTGCCGGCGATATCGTCAGCGGAACTGTTCGTCGTTTTGAAAAGAGTGATGTTCTTATTGATTTAGGCAAATTCGAAGGTCGTATCCCATCTCGTGAGAGAGTGGTGACTGAAGATTATAATATCGGTGATCGCATTCGTTTGTATGTGGTAGCTGTAGAGAATGAGGCTCGTGGCCCTGAGATCATTCTTTCACGTAGTCACCCTAACTTTGTTCGCAGATTGTTTGAATCTGAGGTGGCAGAGATAGCTGACGGGACGGTTGACCTTAGAGGTATAGCTCGTGAAGCTGGGTATCGCACAAAGGTAGCTGTGGCTACAGCGGATGATAAAGTAGATCCAGTAGGCGCATGTGTCGGCTTACGTGGTGCACGTGTTAAAAATATTGTCCGTGAGCTAAATAACGAAAAAGTAGATATTATTCGCTGGAGCGATGATCCTGCTGAGTTCGTAGTAGAGGCTCTTAAACCTACAGTGATTCGCAGTATGAGCCTTGACCGTGAGGCGAAGGTTGTTTCTGTGACTGTGGACGAGGAAGAGCTAAGTAAAGCTATAGGTAGACGCGGCCAAAATGCTCGTCTGACAGCCAAGCTTATGGGCTGGGATGTGCAGGTAAGTAAGGATGATAGCCAGCATGAGCAATTTGAAGCTCGCTTAGGTGATGCTGCATCTACTCTTGCAGATCAGCTCGGCATCGATGCTGAGATGGGAGAGAAACTCTTCCGCGCTGGTGGCGCTACTGCTGAGCTCGTGGCTCAGATGCCTGCTGAATATATAGCAAGTGCACTTGAAATTTCTGAAGAGGAAGCGGTGACGCTCCTCAGTAAAGTAAAACCTGATTCGACTGAAACAACAGAAGCATAACTAGATTTTGATCAGAGAGTGGCCGTTTTACAACGGTCGTTCTTATATCAACTCAGCTCTTAGAGCACCAATTACAATAACATAACTACTTTTTCTAAAGTTACTCACCTATCCAGTATGGCAGATTCCAGCGATAAACCTAAAAAAAATAAGGAAGCACTCGATCTTATCGATGATTCTTCCAAGAAGTTGTCGCGTCGTGAGCGTCAGCGTAAAGCAACGCCTAAAAAGAAGACGGTAGACGATCAGAAAAAGGAAGCGTTAGATATCTTCGAGGAAGATGGCGAGAAGAAGAAAACTTCAGTCGTTAAGAAGAACGCAGGAAAAAAAGCTAGCTTGCCTACTATCTCTAAAGTTCTCGATCCAAAAATAGAGCCAGCTAAGCCAAAGGTTGTTGAGACGGAAGAAAAAGCTGTAGAGGTGGAAGCGAAAGATGTAGCTACAGCAGAAGCTGTTGTGGCTAAGAAGGGGAATGTTATTTCGATTAAGCCTCCAATCATCGTAAGTGATCTAGCTGACTTAATGAACCTGAAGCCATTCCAGCTGATGGCTGACCTCATTAAACTTGAGGTGTTTGTTGCTCCGCATCAAGCGATCGAGCCTGACATAGCTGAAAAACTTTGTGGAATGCATGACTTTGTCTTTGAGCGTGAAAAACGTGAAAAAGGTGGCGGTGTTCATAAAGAAAAGAAAAAGCTTAAAGAGCCGAAGGCGAAAGCTGTAGAGGACGAGCCAGAGGAGAAGCTTGAGTATAGAGCTCCTATTATTACTTTCATGGGTCACGTTGATCATGGTAAGACATCGCTACTTGATTTTGTTCGTCAGAGTAGAGTCACTAAGGGCGAGGCAGGGGGAATTACCCAGCATATCGGAGCTTATCGTGTAGAGCGTGATGGTCGCGCTATTAGTTTCTTAGACACACCAGGTCACTCTATTTTCAGTAAGATGCGTGAGCGTGGTGCTGATATTACGGATATTGTGGTTCTCGTGGTCGCTGCTGATGATGGCATCATGCCTCAGACAAGAGAGGCGATCGCTCATGCGAAAAAAGCTGAGAAAACAATCATTGTCGCTATTAACAAGTGTGACATGCCAGGAGCTGACCCTACACGTGTGAAAACACAGCTTTTAGAAGAAGGTGTTCAGACTGTCGACTTCGGTGGTGATGTCGAGTGTGTAGAAGTTTCTGCTGTAACAGGTCAGGGAATGGAGGAGCTAATCGACCTTATGGCACTTCAGGCAGAGATTCTAGAGCTTAAGGCTAATCCAAGAGCAAATGCACGAGGATCAATTATTGAGGCAAGTGTTCAACCTGGTAAAGGACCTACTGCTACAGTGATGGTTCGTGCTGGCACATTAAAGGTGGGTGTTCCATTCATCTGTGGCCCGTATGCAGGTAAGGTGAAAACGATGATCAATGATACAGGTGAGCAGGTGAAAGAAGCCGGCCCATCAGTCCCTGTCGAGGTGATCGGTTTTGCTGAACTTCCTAACGTAGGTGATGAACTCGTTCAGATGAAGAATGAAAAAGCATCTAAAAAACTTTCTGAAGAGCGTCTAGAGAAACAGAGAAGTAAGCGTCTCCAACGTCCTAAACAGAGCCGTATGGAAGACCTTATGTCCATGGTTCAAGGCGACAATAAGGCGCAGCTAAAAATCATCCTTAAAGGTGATGTTCAGGGTTCTGTGCAAGCGATTGAGAGTGCCGTCATGGACATCAAGAGCGACAAGGTAGAGCCTGTATTTGTAAAAGCTGCTGCTGGAGCGATCACGGAAAATGATATTTTGATGGCAAGCTCATCAGGTGCTGTTGTTTTAGGGTTTAATACAAAGGTAGAGGGTGGTGCTGTAAAAGCTGCTAAACGCGAAGGCGTTCAGGTAAAACTATACTCTATTGTTTATGAACTTATCGACACTGTAGAGGAGTCCATGCTTGGTCTGTTAGATCCGCTGACTCGTGAAACCATTATCGGTCACGCTGAAGTAAAACAAATCTTCAAGGTGAAAGGTGGCCGTGCTGCAGGTTGTATTGCTAAAGACGGTAAGGTGACTCGTACAGCACATGCTCGAGTGATTAGAGGTAAAGTGCCTGTATTCGATGGTAAGATGTCTACGCTTCGCCGTCACATGGACGAGGTGGAGGAAGTTAAGCAGGGTATCGAATGTGGTATCCGTTTAGGTGAATTCAACGAATACGAAGAGGGCGATATCATCGAGTGTTACGTTCTCGAGAAAGTCGAGCAGACACTCTAAGTTTATTTAGTTAACCTGCATAAAAAATTGTGAGTCAACGTCTTGATAGAATTAATGAGCTACTCCGTAGGGAGATAAGCACTGTGGTGCAGCAGAACTTCGAGTTTGATGGTGCGCTTGTGACGATCAATGAAGTGGATATCACGCAGGATTTACGTGAGGCAAAAGTTTTTGTCGGCGTAATCTGCGGTTATGGCGCCAAGGTAATTGAGCAGCTTGAGTATAAGCGTGGTATGATCCAGAAGAGGGTCGCGAAGCGTGTGGTATTACGCTGCACGCCAGTTCTTGATTTTCGTCTGGATATATCTGCGGCTAAAGGTGTTGATATGGTCAATACCTTAGACGAGGTTGATAAATTACCTAAAGCGGCTTTACCTGAAGAGGGTGAGGACGAGGCAAAGTAGAAAGTTAAGGCTAGATTGGTTAGCCTGCTTGTCTCACGAAGGGTGGCACTGTGCAGCCTATGGCGTCAGCGATAGCTCTGATGAGCTCAGCCTCTTGGCTATCTATGACTCCATCATGCATGACCGCTAGGCCACATAGGCGTAGGAGCTGCTTTTTGACTAGTGGTGTTGAGTGCTCGAATTTTTGTAGAGCATTGTCTAGATCTTTGAGCCCGCATTCAGACGGGGGAAGGATTTGAATATTATTCCAGGGTGACTCTTCCATCGCTGCACTATAGGCCGCCTGATGGTTTTCAGTGCCACCTAGAGCTGAGATGGTTGTGACCAATGCATTGGTTTCATTCTGTAGAGAATCAAGGCTCTTATATTTTATTTTTGAGAATGATTGGTTTTTGAAATGGGTGTCGAGGTGTCGTTGGATGACGTGCTGCATCATAAACTCAAATAAGTCGACGTGTCCGTCACTGGCGATAAGCCATTGAGTGATCTCGATGAAGCGTTGATACTCAGGTAGAGAGAGCTTCCGTAGAGTGGGGATAGAGATGTCTATAAGCGCAATTTTCTGTGATGAGTGGAGTGCTGATACTTTTTTGTTCCACTGTAGGGCAAGTTTTGAGGCGTTTTTACCAGCTGATTTATGAACGAAGCTTATTTCTCCTTTGAGGAGCTTATTGTCTTCTGCCAGTAGTAAACCGAAGATGAGTGCCTGTGCCTGTTCTCGATCATGGCATGCGTTGATTAACTCAGGATCAAGCCCCGAGCGTATAGCTGAGCCAATAGATAAGTTGATCTGGTCTGATTCGCCAAGAGAGCGGAACTTTTTATCGTTATGGTGATTAGTAAAGCCGCTCATTCGGCTGTCATGTTGACGGGGCCCTTGTGAATAGTTTTGCTCGTGAGCTACTTCAGGCATTTCAGTTGTGATAAACTCGCCATCCCAGCTTTCAGATAAAGCTCTAATACGAATATCTAGAGGGGGGTGGGTGGCTAAACCGTAGCTAAACATTCCGCCATCGGCAAAGAAGAGGTGACCCGCCTCTGCTGCTTTCGGGGAGCTGATGTCTGATCCGTATTGTTGTCCACCGATCTTTTTCAATGCACCCGCTATGCCATCGGCTTCCCGAGTGAACTGAACGGCTGAAGCATCAGCTAGATATTCACGCTGTCGTGAGATAGCGGCCTGGATCATACGAGCAAAAAACACTCCAATGCTACCAATGATTAAAAAACTAACACCTAGTGCGACAATGGCGATGATGATAGCTGCTCCACCACCTTTATCATCACGAGATCCTCCTCGTATTCTAACAAATCGTAGAGCCTCAAACATGGTTCTGCCGACAATGGATATCATTAAGATCCCGAAGAGTAATCCCATGAGCCGGATGTTTAACTTCATGTCCCCGTTTAGGATGTGGCTGAACTCGTGTGCTACTACACCCTGTAGCTCTGAGCGCGTTAGCCTCTGTAAGCACCCACGGGTGACAGCTACAACAGCGTTGCCGGGCTCGGTGCCTGCAGCAAAGGCATTAATGCCTAGCTCGTTATCCATAATCCAGATCTGTGGTGCTGGGAGTCCTGAGGCAATGGACATTTCCTCGACAATATTAATGAGTCTGCGCTCGGCTGTGTCTTGGGTATGTGGGTCGACCTGTCTAGCCCCCATGTCGCGAGCGACGACGGCACCACCACCATTGAGCTGAACTGTTTTGAATAAACTACCACCACCTATTAAGCCTCCAGCTGTAAACAGCGTGCCGATGAATACCTGAGGAACCCAAAAACTGAAGGCGGCAGAGCGGTCAACCCCTACACCCGTGAAAAGCATGACCGCTAAAATGGCTGCGTATAATGCGATGACGATGCCAATGATCGCCAGTATGAAATACAGCACGAGCCACTTCGAACGACGGCGAGCGTCATCCTGTGCTTCAAAGAAATTCATTGAGCTAGATAAGGTGTAGGTAGAGTGTGGGCTTGATTAAAATTCTACCTTTACAGCATCACG
>CAYNLE010000078.1:0-6037 GCA_964397975.1 uncultured Verrucomicrobiales bacterium
ATCCCGTTACCTGCTGCCACTGAGATGGAGTCAGCTCTGGAGCTATTATCAAAAACCTGCCCAGTCGCTTTACAGAATTTTACAGAAGACTTCGCTTATCCAGCCAGTAGGCTGACAGGGGCTACGTTAAGCTCGGTGGAGATATTGCTTTTAAGAAAAGAGCATGAAGGTGGGTCTCTAGAAGAGGGGGACTTAGCACGCTTGAAGCAATCGCTCGTCGAACGGGATTGTGGCGGACTCATTGGTTTCATTGAGCCTAATAGAAATTTTGATCAAGTAGTAGGACTAGATGGTGTCAAAGTATGGCTAAGACAAGATATCGCGTTGTGGAAAAAGAATGAGCTAGAGGCGATGCCTATGGGTTACCTTTTCTGTGGCCCTGTGGGCACCGGTAAAACTTATTTAGTCGAGTGTCTCGCTGGTGAGGCAGGTGTTCCCGTAGTGACGTTAAAGAACTTCAGAGACAGATGGGTAGGGAGCACAGAGGAGAACTTAGAGAAAATCTTCTCCATGCTACACGCTCTTGACCGTTGTATCGTATTTATCGATGAAGCAGACCAGGCATTAGGTAAAAGAGCCTCAGGCTCAGGTGACTCGGGTGTATCGAGCCGAGTTTACTCGATGATGGCTAAAGAAATGTCCGATACTAGAAATCGCGGTAAAATACTATGGGTGCTGGCTTCTAGTCGACCAGACTTGATTGAGGTTGATCTGAAGCGTCCCGGGCGAATCGATGTAAAGGTTCCTCTATTCCCATCATCAGATAAGAGGGAAGCTTGGTCTCTACTGAATGCTATCTGTAAGTCGAAGGGGGTAGTAGTGGGTAAAGAATCTGAACTCAAAGAGGTGGTTCCGCTACTTCTCACGGCAGGCTCAGCAGAAGCCATCGCAGTTAAAGCAAAGCGCCTTATGATAAGTACAGGTGTAACGGCAGAGGAGGCCTTGTCAAATTGCTTAAACGGTTACCTACCACCGATTTCACCAGCTATTATCGAAGCTCAGATTCAGCTAGCGATCGAGGAATCATCTGACTCCTCCTTTATACCTGAAGCTTTTAGAGGTGATGTTTAACTGATTTGCCAATAAATTATAAGCGCTCTGACCCGAGACGGGTTTTTGAAACAGAAATGAATTATAGGAACTGAGCCAAAAAGCTTTTGGTGGCTTTCCAGTATTGGTTGCTGTCACGGAACTCTTCCCAGAGGGCTCTTGATCCATGGTTACCTTTACTTGTGGGGAGGAATTTCACCTTTGTTTCCGTGGGTATCGCGGCGTAGATATTTGCCCAGTTTCCAGCTTCATTTTTTGCTGAGGTGATAAAGACAGGGCATTTGATATTTTTTGCTGAGGTTGTAATCCAGTTCGCTGGCTTTCCTTGGCTTTTAAAGTATTCACCAGGTGCAAATGATAAGACTCCGTCTACTTTGTCAGAATGCTCACTAGCGATCCGTAGAGCTAAGGCTGAGCTGTAGCTGCTGCCCCAGATGATTAGTTTTCCTTTTGATAAGTTCTTTTTTGTATATTTTACGGCAGCTACGATGTCTTGTTCTGCATCTACGTAATCTTGACTCTTCTTAGCGGCCTTTGCGTTGGCAGCAGTTTGGTTATTTATTTTATTCACAGTGTCACCACTGCGCTGATCAATGGCCATGCAGTTGAACCCAAGTTTGTTTAGTTTAGGAGCTATTTCGCGGTATTCACCCCGTGACCAACCAGCTTGGTGGCAGAGTATGATGAAAGGTTTTGTCTGGTCATCAGACGGAGCATAAACATCGGCGGTTATTTTCAAGCCATCAAGAGATTCAAACTCTACTTCTTTATGTGTAGCGTCCTGCGCATTTGCTGAGATGATGAGTAGTGCGAAAGACGCTATTTGTAAGAACGGGGAAAAGAAGGAGGACGGTAGTTTTTTCATAGGTGTGTGTAGACGTTTTGTTTCGGAGTTACTTAGAATTGATTTTCCAATTGTAAGATAGGAATTTCACTTTTTTGTTAAGTGGCAGGTTCTCTTCCCGGTATTGATTGATGTAAGGGATTAGGTTGTTTTTTCCTCCAAAGTCCTTTTTAAACCATTCAAAGATTTTGGAAAGTTGAACTTCATCGTCTGTTTCTATGAGAGCATATGAATTGTTGTTTAAGAAATCAACGGTTAGGGTCTGTAATGTTTGTTCAAGGTTGTTTGCTTGAAAGGGTTTATTGTGGAGCGGTGGGCATGACCGGCTGGCACAGTTGAGAGCAAAGTGAATTCTAGGTTCGGTAAACTTTTCTCGAATGATTTTGTTTTCTAAGTGAAGTAAACTCATTCGTTTCCCTGAAATAGTGATTCTCTTTTTATGGAAAAATAGAAGACTGACATCGAGTGGTCCATCATTGGGCCATTTGGCTAATATTTGTTGAAGAATTAATGCGTTATAAGCATTGAGATACCATGCTAAAGCCGCTTTCTGATTAGTCGGTGGGTTGTGCTTGGCATAGTATTCACTGACATTATTTAGCTTCGCGAGGTCTGTTGGGGATTGAGCCCATTCATGGTAATTTACTCCTTCTGAGGTGACATATTTTTTTAATAATAGGCTGTAATCTCGAGGGCTTGATTGTGCCGCTAGAGGGATAGGTTCTTTGTTTTCAGGTGCGAAGTTACTACACGAAGATAGAATGGCGGTGAGTAAAGTGATGAGGATGACTAGGTTTTTCTTCATACTTTTATAGGCTTTTTCTTGAGTTGTAATTTGTCCAATTCTGAACGGAGTCCACTGGCATTCATTTCACACATGGAGATTAGTTCTCCGTCAACGGAAAGTTTGAAGGTGCAGGCGTCTAGACGTTCCTTACCTTCTTCTGTATCTAGTTCATGAGGTGACATGAAGTTGTGCAGCACGAGTAGGAAAGGGCGTATGCGTGGGAAGCTCCTTGCCGCAAAGGAAGTTAGGGCTATTTGTTTAATTCGCGGACTCTCAGCAATACCTCTTTTAATACCCCATGAGATACTGTGTAGTAGTAGTCGTGGGTTTGAAATGAATTTTCGAATCACTAGGGGCGCATTTTTTTTCCAATGCTTACTCCAGTCAATTTTCCCTCCAAAATGTTCCATGGCGTGAGCGAACATTTGTTCATCATCCTTATCATCTTTTCTGAGGCCTTCGAAAATGATGTGTTCACTACCTATATGGAAAACGAGAAGGGGAACGATATTGTTACACTTAGGGTGTCCGTAGAGAACGGGTTGAGGATTGAAGCTCCTTCTGGCTGCCATGTAGATATGCTTCCATAGCTCAGTATTAAGAATAGCTGTGCTGTAGGCTTTACGGGTGCGGCCGACATCTGCAACAGGTTGAAAGCTAAGTAGGCGAAATGCATCTGCATTCTTAAAGAACCACTCCATGACATCTGTCATGCCTTCTAAATTTTGTTGAGTAACAGTAACCGTAGAGGCAGCTTGAAGGGGGAGCCCTGTTTCTTTCCGCACCCATCTGATGAGATCGGCAGCAGCATCACGCACCTTATGAAGGTCTGCTTCTAGATTGATTCCTCGTGTTTCTGGGCGCCCTCTTTGTGTAGTGTCAATATGGATGCTTATTTTGCGCAGACCGTAATCAGCGACGAGAGATTTGAGGTAATCAGGCTCTTCCAGAAAGCGTTGCCCATGGCTCATTACCATGAGGTCTAGTCCTATTGAAACTCCATATTTTACGATTCTACCAAGGTCTTCGAGAGGGAGTAAGGTGACTTCGCCAGCCGTGATTTGCGCTTTGCCAGCATGGCCGAGAGTCGCCCGTAGATGATCAAGCTGTTCTTTGACTTCTTCGAACGGAAGAGGTTCCGTCTTGTTTGCTTCTGGGCCAAGGTAGCAGCACGTGCAGGAAAAATTACATTTCTCCATGACGTGGTGAGTAGCGCCACAAGCGACGGCTACTTTACCCACCATTTGAGTGGGTGTTTGCACGGCTTTGGGGAGACTTTCCCAGCGTTCTTTGAATAAGTCTTTTCGTTCTTTTTGAACTGCGCTGTTGGTTTGTGTCATCGAGTAGGTTACTTGACGAGTTGTGTTTCAGAGTATGCGGAAAAGCATCCAAACCAAAATGTATGATGAGAGGAGAGGGCTGGCAGCGTTTTTCCTCCTGAATTGGTGATCGTTGTTTCCGTGAGAGGCCACGTCTTTCTCTGAATTGTTTTCACCTCCATTAGAGAGTCATAGTCCTATTGTATTCCATCATACTGGATAAATATCGGGGTGTAGCTCGCACTTAATCGTTTGTTTAGACGAGTTACAGCCCCATTGCAGGGCTTGATTAGGGACTTAGCCCTTAAAAAATTGATAATAATTTGGGGTGTAAGGGCGCTTTATGTAGATATAGCTCCACCAATAAATAAACCCTTATTTTATAAGGATTTATATCATATCTAGTTATTATAAGGCTGTTGGTTTTGGGTGTTTTTTGTAAATTAAGGTTATTACGGACTAATTTGTCGTGAGCAAAAAAGTATTGCATGTAGCCTGATATGTCGTTAGGCCAGCTTGAAGCGAGTCTCTTACAATCCCTGATTATCCAGTGATTAAAATCCCCTCGGTCAAGGTCGCTAGACAAATTTAGCGACGAGATCTTTACTCGTTAACCCCCTAATAATCAAAAAATATGATGATTAAAAAGCCTTTTTTAATGAGCTTAAGTTGTTTCTTTCTTGGTGTTGTAAGTAGTTGTTCAGTCACTGATGCTGGGCAAGCAGCTATCAGTAAAGATACGACGCTTGTTAAAAGCTCAAAAAGCTCTTTCTATCCAGGAACAGCATCTGCTTCTACTATCAAGAAAGCTCAGAAATACTCTAAGGATAAGCATGGAATGCCTACATATAAGAGTAACTCTGTTCGTACGCGCTACGTCAGAACTACAGCGTATTCACACATGGAGAATGAGCCGGGTGCTTATGGCCGTAAAAATGCAGCAGGAACTACTCTAAAATACGGTAAAGTCCGTAGTGCCGCAGCTGACTGGTCAGTATACCCGTTGGGGACTAAGTTCCGTGTAAAAGGTCAGCCCTACACTTATGTAGTAGATGATTACGGTTCAGCTCTAGTAGGAACGAATACAATTGATATTTTCAAACCATCACTAAGCTCAATGCGTAAGTGGGGAACTCGTAAAACTGAGATTACAGTTATTCAGTGGGGTTCATACGATCGTAGTATAGCGCTTCTTAAAGGTCGCACAAAATACAAGCATTGCCGTAAGATGTACTACGGATGTATTGCTAAAAAGAAATCTGGTTTAGCTGGTAACTAAGCTTCTACGATTTTAAGTATCATTTTTTAATTGGCACGTTTATAACTTCGTCGTGACGAAGCAAGAACGTGCCAATTTTATTGTACAGAGATTAGAGGAGCTCTATCCAGAAACACCAATTCCTCTGGATCATAAGGACCCTTATACTTTACTGATCGCGGTGTTGTTATCTGCTCAGTGCACAGATGCACGTGTGAATACGGTGACGCCTGCCTTGTTTGAACTAGCTGATACACCAGAAAAAATGTCGAAGGTGGCGGTAGAGGACATTAAGGCAATCATTCGCCCATGTGGCTTATCGCCACGTAAGTCTCAAGCGATCTCGGACTTATCTAAAATACTGATTGATCAGCATAATGGGGAGGTTCCAGCTGATTTTGATGCTCTTGAGCTACTGCCTGGGGTTGGTCACAAGACAGCCTCCGTCGTTATGGCGCAGGCCTTTGGTGTGCCGGCGTTTCCTGTGGATACTCACATCCATCGTTTAGCGAAGCGCTGGAGGCTTAGCCCCGGGAAAAATGTGGTAGAGACAGAGCGTTACTGTAAACGGCTCTTTCCGAAGGAGAAATGGAATAAGCTGCACCTACAGATTATTTTCTGCGGTAGAGAACACTGCTCAGCACGTGGATGCGATGGTTTAAGCTGTATTATCTGCCACGAGGTGAATGTGGTTAACCGATAAGACCAGAGTATTGTATTACTCTGGCCGTATGGGATTTTAGCTGTGTTGAGCTACTTACTTCTTATTGTAAGCTGTG
>CAYNLE010000079.1:0-1793 GCA_964397975.1 uncultured Verrucomicrobiales bacterium
CAAGTAACCATCAATTTAGGAGACACGCTGCGCGAAATCTTTGGGGAACTCCAGTCTCTTATAAAAAGAGATTCTTAGAATCTGTGAGCAGTATATGCTCTGTATGTTTAATAGGTGAAAACTTGGCCTCTTCTAGATTAGGCCGGGCTTTGGTTTGTTTGTGAAAACATTACAAAGAGTGAATTTAACACACTGGAGATCTCGGTGTTTAATTTTTAATAAGCTATGAAACGCGAGCTATATGACAGGTTTAAACGGTGTTTCCTATTGTATCAATGTTTAGAAGGTTTTTTTCCGAAAATAGTGACTAATTGTTTGATGTTTATAATAGCTGGCCTATATAATTATATAGGTGGATATACTTAATTATAGTAGTCAGGTGGCTTTATTGTGTTGTCTTGTTTTGTTTAATAGTTGTGCCCCATTTCCTAAAATTGCCATGCCTGAATATGAGAGTGAGCATAAGTTGGTAACAGAGAGCGGTGAGGTGCAAACTTATGAGTCTAATAAAGCTTCAGCGAAGTCGGCTGTTATTTTTACACACGGATCTCCAGGGAAGGGGCAGCACTGGTTGAGGTATTTATCTGATGATGAGTTGGGTGAGCGTTTTCGGCTCATTGCGTATGATCGTCCTGGTTATGGTAAGTCTACTCGTGGTTTTTATGGTTTAGATGCGCAGGTGAGAGCTCTGCATGGAATTTTAGAGCGGCAGGAGGGGTCTGTTACTCTAGTGGGGCACTCTCTAGGTGGTGCTGTGGTTCTTGCGGCGGCAGCTAGGTATCCTGAAAAGGTGAGTAGGGTGATAGCTCTAGCTCCTTCATCTGATCCTAAGCCGAGTAAGGTTTATAGGCTTAATCAAGTTCTGAGGTATACAGGCTTGGGTTTTGTTTTACCGGGGTCGTTAGGGGTTTCACATAGAGAGGTGTTGGCTTTGTTTCCATCACTCAGAGAGCTGGAGGGCGAGCTCGGGGGGATTAGCTGTGAAGTAGTTGTTGTGCAGGGGCGTAAAGATCAGTTGGTGCCGGCGACTAATATTCCATTTTTAAAATCTAGACTGAAGTTAGCTAAGCCGAGGATTATTGATTTGAGAAATGAGGGGCATTTTTTGCCATGGAAGCAGTATGAACTGGTTAAAAGTCTGTTGTTAGATGAGGTGTGATAAATAGATCTCTGGATGTTTAGGCATAAAAAACCCCTTAGCATCAACGACGCTAAGGGGGCGGGGATTGAGTGACCTGTTGTTATGGCGCTACAGCCCATACTTCGACTACTCTGTTTTTGGCGAAATCAGTTTTACTGAATCGATCTGTCTCGCCCATGGAGAATGATTCTAGTGGAGTGTCTGAACTGAGGGTTGCTGTTATCCAGCTGCCAACTTCTTTTGCTCTGCCGTATGAGAGTTTGTTATTCAGGGCGTCGTCGCCACGTGTGTCAGCATAACCGATCGTTACTAGAGTGGAGCCTTCAGGTGCTTGCTTTAGTTTGCTGACGAGTGTGGCTTGGTGAGCTGACGGGACTCCTGTTTCGCCAGTTGCAAATGGTATGCGATACATGAATGTGTAGCGGTTATCATTACCTATTGTCTGATAGACTTTTTCAAGTTCAGCTTCATCACCTACGGTTGCAGAGGATAATTGCTGAGCTAGGTTTAAGACGGCGTGACTAAGTTTAGTACCAGCTTGTCCGTCTTCTGAGGCGGGTGTGAATCTGTCGATCAGGTTTTTTGCGCTATCGCCTGTAGCAGAAGCTGCGTCATTTACTGTATCAGTTGTGGCTCCTATCGCATTACCTAC
>CAYNLE010000079.1:1893-5961 GCA_964397975.1 uncultured Verrucomicrobiales bacterium
CTATCGCATTACCTACACTGTCAGTGGTGGCTGATGCGGCGTTTCCGATGCTGTTACCCACTTCATTAGCTGTTTCAGAGAAGCTTCCTCCAGTTTCCTTTACTGCGTCTGTGATGTTGTTGCTAACGTTTGATAATTTGTCAGATTTTTTGCAGAGCTTTAAACCTAAAATTGCGAGTAATCCGAGAATGACTATAGGTATAATTTTTAGTAAATCATTACTTGTTTTTGTGGCACCGGTGGTGACAGCTCCCTTGGCGCTGGCCGCTGCGTTTGATGCTGTTTTGCTAGCTCCTGATGTGGCGCTGCTGGCTGCTCCTGATACTGCTTTTGAGGCGGTTTTGCTAGCTTGTGATGTGACGTTGGATACTGTTCCAGTGGAGGTTGCTGCAGCGTCTTTGAGGCTGGCTGCCGTAGTTGTGGCTGCTACTGCTGCAGCGCCTGTAACTTTACTGCTCGCGGCGGCGGCTGCGCTGGAGACCGACTTAGAGGTAGATGTTGCTGTGCCTTTGATTGATTTTGAGGCTCCTGAAGCTGAGTTGTTCGCCGTTACTGTGGCTCCTGTAACGACTCCGGCTACGCCAGCGGCTAGGCCGGTAGCTCCAGTAGTTATGGTATGAGATGACGGCTTAAGGGGGGAGTTTAAACCTAGTTTTTTAGTGAAGTCGTCACCTAGGCTTTCTGTAACGTGCTGTTTTTGGTCTCCCAATAGTGATGTTAATCCAGCTATATTTAGGCCTCCTGATTTGACTTGTTTGCTTAAGAGACCAGTGAGTATAGGAATTAGTAATCCCATCATGCTACTGGCGTTGCTTTTAGATAGCCCTGGAATAGCGCCGAGTAT
Source organism: uncultured Verrucomicrobiales bacterium (assembly GCA_964397975.1). Taxonomy (GTDB): domain Bacteria; phylum Verrucomicrobiota; class Verrucomicrobiia; order Verrucomicrobiales; family Akkermansiaceae; genus Oceaniferula. The sequence goes on from CAYNLE010000079.1 coordinate 2,738, forward strand.
ATCTGTGAAGGAGTTGAATTTATCACCTAGTAGTGATGTGAGCAATGCTTGTCCTTGTCCTATGGTTTCTGAGTTGTCGCCATCAAAGAACCCAGTTAGGTTATCTAGGATACTTGAATCCGAGTCATTTACTGCTGAGAATACTTGGGCGGCACCCTCAGGTGTTTCTGCTTTTTCTGCGACACTACCTAGTAGTGCTGGAAATGCTTTGCCGATAAGGCCTTTTGCTGTGTCAGGATCAGTGCCAATAGCGCTAGATAGCTTTTCTATCACATTGTCGCTTAAGTGTTCTACAGCTAATTGTATTATATTTATACCCATAACTATTTAATTATATAGGGTAACGAAAATGGGCATACAATAACTTATTTTAATGAGCAGGCTGGAGGCACTCGACCAGGTTTTAGGGGAGTGGGCTAAATGTTTTAGGTATCTGAAGTAAGTGGATTAAGCACTTGCAATTTTTAACTATTCTGATTTATTGCCGCCGTCCCGCACAAGGGCTTACTGGCAAGGAGCTAGTTTGAATATTATAATTACTATGAGTAAATCAACAGAACAGACAATCAATCCAGCAGACTTCCGCCTTCATGAAGGTGATACAGGGAGCGCTGATTTCCAAATCGCACTTCTTACGAAGCGCATTAAGCATCTCACTGAGCACATGGGTAATCATAAAAAAGATTTCGCAAGTCGTCGTGGCCTACTTACTATGGTAGCGCAGCGCCGCAAGCTTCTCGACTACCTCAAGGGCCAATCAGAAGAACGCTACGCTAAGCTGGTTAAGGGCTTAGGGCTACGCCGCTAATTAAGTTTTCTAAAACGGTCACGGTTTTCCCGTGACCGTTTTATTTTATTCCCACTGTATGAGTTGTTGTTTCGCTTATATCAGTGGAAAGGTTTTTTCTAAAAAGCCTTAGGTTTGAAGTAGAGACAAAAACTGTCTAGCCAGCACATATTGTGTAATTATAAGAGCGATAAAGACGGTAAATAATACAAAGAAGAAAAAGAAGAATATGAATATGAATATCGAAACAATGACGATCCCTGTGGGATCTAACCCTATCTCCATGGAGACAGGAAAACTAGCCAAGTTGGCTGACGGTGCTGTGCTCGTGCAGTCCGGTGAAACAAGCATTCTAGTAACTGCTGTATCACAAAGTAAAATCAAAGAGGGTCAGTCATGGTTCCCACTTTCTGTAGAATACAAAGAGCGTGCAGCAGCAGCTGGTGTATTCCCAGGTGGTTACTTCAAGCGTGAAGGCCGTCCTACTGAGAAGGAAATCCTCACATGTCGTATGACAGACCGTCCTCTACGTCCTCTTTTCCCTAAAGGTTACCTCTACGACACACAGATCGTAGCACTCCTTTTCTCCGCTGATGGAGTAAACGACGCTGACATCCTCAGCATGAACGGTGCATCTGCTGCACTCTGTATCTCAGACATCCCATTCGCATGTGCTATCGGTGCTGTGCGTGTAGGTCGTGTAAACGGTGAATTCATCGTTAACCCAACATTCGCTGAGCGTGAAGAGAGTGATCTCGACCTCGTTTATGTAGGTAACAAGACTGAAGTAATCATGATCGAAGGTTCAGCCAATGAGCTTCCTGATGATGAGTTTGTAAAAGCGCTTCACTTCGCCCAGTCACAGGTAGCTATCATCGTTGATTCTATCGAGCAGTTTGCTGCTAAAGTAGGTAAGCCAAAGCGTGAGTATAAAGTAACTCTCGCTAAGGAAGACCTCCTCGAAATCGCTTACGAGATCGCAGGTGACCGTATCGAAGGTGCTATCTACGCTGATAACAAGATCGAGCGTGCTAAGAAAGTAGGCGCACTTCGTGACGAAGTAGAAGCAGCTATCATGGAGCGTGCTCCTGAGACTACTGACTTCGAGATCGAGCAAGCATTTGAATACCTCCAGAAGAAAGCATTCCGTGTAAGCATCATGGAAAAAGGCGTTCGCGCTGACGGACGTGACATCGACACTCTCCGCCCACTCTTCGCAGAGGCAGGCACTATCCCACGTGTGCACGGATCAGCTGTTTTTGCTCGTGGTGAGACACAAGCACTCGCTACCGCCACACTCGCACCAGCTGACGAGCGTCAGTATTTTGACAACTACGCAGGTGGTGAAGACAGCAAGCGCTTCATCCTTCACTACAGTTTCCCTCCTTTCTCAGTAGGTGAAGCAGGCCGCTTCGGTGGTCTTAACCGTCGTGAGATCGGTCACGGTGCACTTGCTGAGCGCTCCATCGCTCCAGTTATCCCAGCTGAAGAGGATTTCCCATACGCTATGCGTGTGACTTCTGAGGTGCTTGAGTCAAATGGTTCATCATCTATGGCAACAGTTTGTTCTGGTGTAATGTCACTCCTCGATGCAGGTGTGCCACTTATCCGTCCAGTTGGCGCTATCGCAGTTGGTCTCGTAACTGAGCTCGATGCAGACGATAACATCAAGGAATACAAAACACTCCTCGACATCATCGGATCTGAGGACTTCTACGGTGACATGGACTTCAAGATCTGTGGAACTAGCGAAGGTGTAACTGGCTACCAGCTTGACCTCAAGCTACCTGGTATCCCACTATCTATCCTCGAAGAAGCTGTTGTTAAGTCAGCTGGCGGACGCGATAAGGTTCTTGCTAAAATGGCATCAGTTATCGAAGCACCAGGGGCTCTTTCTGAGTATGCACCACGTATCGAATCTACTAAGATCGATCCTGAGCGCATCGGTGAACTCATCGGGCCTGGCGGTAAAAACATCAAAGGTATCCAGGCTGAGTCTGGTGCTGATCTTAACATCGAAGACGATGGCACAGTGCACGTATATGCTTCTAAGAAAGAAAGCCTTGATCGTGCAATGGAGATGATCAAGCAGATGTTCGCAGAAGTAGAAGTAGGCACTGTTTATACAGGATCTATTGTTTCTACTACGAACTTTGGTGCATTCATGCAGATCATGCCTGGTAAGGATGGGCTCATTCATATCTCTGAGCTGGCTGAAGGCCGCGTAGAGAAGACTGAAGATGTGGTTAAGAAGGGCGACACCGTAACAGCTAAGTGTATCGGAGTTGACGATCGCGGCCGTGTTAAAATGTCCATCCGCGCAGCATCACGTGAAGCTAAGCAGAACGAAGCAGCTTCATCAGAAGCAGCTCCAGAAACTGCTGAAGCTTAATACGCTTTAAACTAGCTAGTAAATAGCTGAAAAAATCTCACGGCG
>CAYNLE010000080.1:0-5907 GCA_964397975.1 uncultured Verrucomicrobiales bacterium
ATCCTATGAGTAGAATGTTACAGGGTGATGTGGGTTCTGGGAAAACCTTAGTAGCCTTATGTTCTATGTTACTAGCTGTAGACTCAGGTGTGCAGGCAGCTCTTATGGCGCCTACTCAGATTTTAGCAGAACAGCATTACCTAACATTTTGTAGTATGTTGGAAGGTTACGGTGTTAATCTTTCACTAAGAACCTCATCCCGAAAAGATGATTTAGTAGCTGATGGTGATCTAGAACCTCAGATTATAGTAGGGACGCACGCTTTGCTTTATGATGAAGTTGTATTTAATGATTTAGGTTTTGTTGTGATAGATGAGCAGCATAAGTTCGGAGTTCAGCAGCGAGCTAAGCTCATGCAGCAGGGTGTTATGCCAGATGTTCTGATGATGACGGCGACTCCTATCCCGCGGAGCTTAACTCTGACGATGTATGGAGATTTAGATGTTTCTATATTAGATGAGCGTCCTGCAGGAAGAGGTGCAGTGATCACTGGCGTTCGTGTGAAACCTAAGGTTTCTGATATTACGAAATTTATTAAATCTGAGCTTGCTGGGCAGAGGCAGGTTTACATTGTTTATCCTCTCGTTGAGGAAAGTGATAAGTTAAATGCAGCCTCTGTGGTGGTGGAGCATGCTAAATGGCAAAAAAGACTTTTGAAATATAAGGTGGGCTTGTTGCACGGGAAAATGAGCGTCGACGAAAAAGAGGAGGTGATGAGGAGGTATCGAGACGGTGAGATACACGTGCTAGTATCAACGACCGTGATAGAGGTAGGTGTCGATGTGCCCAATGCTAACGTGATGGTGATCTATAACTCTGAGAGATTTGGTTTAGCTCAGCTGCATCAATTGCGCGGAAGAATAGGGCGCGGTGAACATAAGAGTTATTGTGTGCTCGTGACTGATGGGAAAAATAGCGAGTCGATGGAGAAGCTTAAAGTTCTAGAGGCTAGTAATGATGGCTTTAAAATAGCAGAAGAGGATCTACGTCTTCGAGGTCCTGGTGACGTGTTAGGAACAGCTCAGAGCGGATTGGCAGAACTACGTTTTGTAGATTTTCTGGCTGATACCGCATTGATTCGTGAAGCCCGCCAGTTAGCGGAGAACTTATTAACTTCAGACCCGATGCTGATGAAGCACCCAGATCTGAAGCAAAAAATGATACTTAAGCAAGAGAAGGCCTAGTTAGTTGAAGCCTGGAGCTGCTCAGGTTTTTTGGGGCTTATCGTTCGAGTATTTCTACTTCGTAGCCATCTGGGTCTGTGACGAAGGCCATTTTTTTGTCACCAGAAGTAAACTTATCCTCCCATTTTGATGGCCAAATTTCGATGCCGCTATTCTCTAGTTTTCTGCAGTATTCTATAATGTCTGAGACGCCTACAGCTGTGTGCATGAGGTCTTCTGGGAATTTTACCTCATAGTCAGGAGAGTATGTAAGTTCGAGAAAGTGGTCGTTTCCAGGCAGATGCATGAAGGCAAGCTGGTTTCCCTGAGGCGAAGTTTTTTGTTCGCCGAGTTCAAAGCCTAAGCTTGTGTAGAAATCAATACTGGCTTGTGGATTAGAGACACGGATACGGGTGTGTAGGAATTTAATCATAGTTGAAGTAGAAAATATTAAGGCGTTGCGTAGCTAAACTGCTGTAAAAAGGGTTTGCAGTAAAAGTTAAAATGTTTAACTTATCTCATTAGAACTTCTTTGTCCTTGTCCTTTAAAAAATTAATATGAAAAAATCATTACTTATCAAATTTTTTGTTTTAGCAGTAGCGGCTCTATTTCTAAACTCTTGTAATACGCTAGCGGGTTTCGGGCGTGACCTTCAGAGTGCTGGGGGAGCTATTCATGATAGTGCTCAGCAGCCATAAGCAGCTTTATTCAAAGTGGTAGTTTTTACCGATAACTTTGACCTTGGGAGGGATATGGCTCTTTTCAAATAAGCTATAGCCTTCCTGTAAATTTTTCCAAAATGGATACCAATGGCTACTTCTATAAGTAGCCATTTTTTCTGGGGTCATACGGAAAGGGAATGCATGCACGCGGAAGTAAGGTTGTCCGTTTTTCAGTGCTGCGTGACAGAGTGTATAGATCTCTTCGATCAATCGATCAGTCATGGCATAACATCCTATAGATACGCGGTTACCATGAACCATGATGAATGATCCAGTTCTGTTATGATTGAGGTCGTATTGATTTGGGTAGCCGATGTTAAAAGCCAAGTGATAGGCACTATCAGGTTTCATTCGTGATGGAGGCACGTAGTAGAAGCCTTCGGGCGCTTGATAGTCACCTTCAGCCGTTTTGGGGCCTAATTTTCCAGACATGGCAGCGATACGCCAGGTTTTGAAGTGATCAAAGCGGTGGGTTTTTTGGTTTTCAACCCAGATTTCGAGCTCTCCAGACTCTTTGAAAATACGAATGAAAACAGGGGAGCCAAGTTTTAGGTTTTTTTCTTTAAGTGCTTTGTTTAGACGAGGTGATAGGCGCTTAATGACATCGGCCTCTCGTAGTTTCCCGTTAGAGTATTCTTTTTTGGTTAAACTAGTTTGAGGCTCTGTGAATTTCATAACTAGGCTGTAGAAAATGTTTTTATAACTGACTCCATAGTGACTTTTTTTTGTATGCATCACATAGGCGCTGATGAGACCGCAGGTAATAGCGATGATAGATAAAGTCTTTATGGATCTCATAATAAATAGAGTGGGTAAGTGGCTAACTGATAGCTGCGCTACTTACAAACCGTATATTGATAGAATGGGATATCCAGTAATAAGTATATCTAATGTAAATAATAAGCGTTAAATTAACAAACTTCCTCTTGCGGTAGTTTAGTTGAGCATTATGATTCGAGCATGGCATTACCCGCTTATTACGAAGAAGAGATATTACGAAACCCGCATAAGAGAAAGTTTAGAGAGTTTGATTTAGCAAGATTGTTAGGCCAGGTTTTTGACCCTATTGAGGGTTGTCGCATTTGTATTTTAACTGACTTTGTAGAGCCTGAGGTGATGATGAAGAAGCACGCCTATCTAGAAGAGTCAGGATTCCCTGTGCAGAAAAATGCACATAAATATTTTTATGAAGCTCTTCGTGATAGTGTAATGGCTGAGTTAAGCCTCACTGGTGGAGAGATGTATGCGTATAATTGTACAAACGGCTCTAATCTAGATATGAAAGACCCGTGCTGGGACGTAGATGGTAACGAGCTTTCTCTGGATAAGGATATTTATCCTAATTATGATATTATTTTATGTATTACGGACTGGAGTGCTACGGCTCCTTTGACAGAAAAGTGTAAGCAGTTCGGCTTCCGCGGTGCGACACTTCACGGCGTGAATGATGTGATTCTGAACTCAGGTTTAGCTGTGGACTATGATGAGGTTTCTACTGACTCTGAAAAAATACGCCTTGCGATGACGAAGGCTGATGAGGTTGAAATAGATTTCACTCTAGAAGATGGTCGTATTTTGACTGCATGGCTTGGTCTAGAAGGTCAGGAGGCACAAAAAAGCCACGGGCTTTGTCACGGTAAGTCTCCAGATGTAGCAAATCTACCAGCGGGCGAGGTTTACTTTGTGCCACTAGATGCACGAGGCCAGTTTCCTATGAAGTATGAAGACGGCACATTAGGTGTGCTGGATGTAGCTGACCGTAATATTTTAAAGTCGACTTTGATCGAGGGGAATCAAGCGACGATCGATGAACACAATCAGAGACTGGCGGATGACCCTATGACAGGCACTCTTGGAGAACTAGGCTTTGGTACACAGGTTTTACCTGTATCGTATTCAGATATTCAGGATGAAAAGGTTTTAGGAACGTGTCACTTGGCTACGGGGCGTGATGATCACTTAGGTGGTGATATCGTGCCTGGTATGTTTAAAAAGCATGAGAATAGTACACATGACGATATTTTGTTTGCTCCTCATAAAACACCTAACTTTAACATTAGTGAAGTGAGAATGAGACGAGGTGATCAAGAGGAAGTTATCATTCAGGACTTTATGCCGTCTGATTATATTATTAATGCTCTTAGGAGTTAATGGTAGTTATACCTTTTAAGCTCACACAGTGATGTGTGAGCTTTTGTGTATCAATGAGGTTCACTGTATTCCTGTTGAGTTTTTGTTAAAAACACCTACTGTGTAGATAGATCATATGAAATAATCTTTTAACTAGATGTATAAGTCGTTTTTAACACTCAGGGTTTACTTCTATTGCATATTCATATGCATGTTGACGACTTGTGTTTCAAAGAATAAGAAAGAGCTCCCTGTTACCGCTCCTTCAACCACTGTGGTAGAGAATCTCCAGTCAAAGCTCAGTGTGATGGGGGCAAGAAACTGGATTGTTATCTCGGAGGCAGCATTTCCTATACAGAATATCAAGGGCCTAGAGGTCTTTCCTGTAGAGGGGGATATTCCTGAGGTGTTAGCTCTAGTGGAAGAAGCGATTGAGGAAACGCATCATGTGAAGCCTCGTATTTATGTTACCTCAGAGATTAATCATGTTGACTATGATCACGCTCCTGATGTGAAGCGTTACCGTTTAGATTTAAAGGCCGCTCTACAAAGTCGGCAAGTAGTGACTTTAGACCATGATTTGTTACTTGAGGTATTGAAGAGTGCCTCTAAGGATTACCGAGTATTAGTGGTGAAGACGGAGATGGCTCTTCCCTATGCTAGTGTGTTTCTTGAGTTGGGTAGTGGCTACTGGGATAGAGAGTCAGAGACTTTTCTCAGAGATGCGATGGAAAAGAAACAGAAAGTTTCTGTTGAAGAAAGTGGGTCGAATGATCTAAGTAATTGAGTATGGCAGCACCTAAAAAAGTAGATCTAGAGCTCATGCAGGAGCGTGAGGAAGCATGGGTGGGCGATGCTGTCCTTGCTCTCTATATGCGGAAACTTATTCTTAAGGAACAGGGCAAGATGGATGGTGAAATGTTCATCCGCTGCACATCGAATGATTTTTTAAGAAATGTAGGTAATGCCACATCAGTCGAAGCTCTTATCGGGCGTATTTATGATGAGTCAGGATTACAGCTAGCATTTGACTGGATAGAGGATCAGCTCGTCCCAGTTTTCCGCCAGCAGGAGAAAAACTTCCAAAATAGGAAGTTACAGACATCAGGCGGGAAGCGTAAAAAGAAGTAGTCTACTATTCTGTTTAGAATATAATAAGGTGTGTGATTTCTCAAACGTTATTGGTTTATCGAGTCTATATGGCGACGTAGTCCAGGTCGTTCAAGTAAGGTATCACTACTAATTCAACACTGATTTGTTGCCCACTGAGTAGTTAGTTTTCTTGATGATTAGAGCTCTTTTTTCGATCTTTCGCTCTCGGTAGTAGATACGAGAGTATAGACGTTTTACAAACGCATGCTCGATAGAGAGCGGATAAATTGTTCGAAGTAGGTGACTCCGCTTTCTAGATCTTCAATGCTAATGAACTCATCTTTTGTGTGGGCTTGCTCAATTGATCCTGGGCCGATGCAGATGGCATGAAGTCCTTGATGGCTTAGGTGTGCAGCATCTGAGAACCAGGGGGCACCTACTAGTTTTGATTCAGAGTTAGCAGTCTGCATCTGCTTGATCCATGGGCAATCTACTGGGATATCCATAGGTGGATTTTCGTCACTGGCTGAGATGGTAAGGGGGAGTTGGTGTTGAGCGATAAATGCTTCAAGTAGGCTTAAGGCTCCCCCTTGCTCAAAAATTGATGGGGTTGTGCGGATGTCCAGTTGGGCAGAGGCTTTTTCAGGCACTATATTGGGGATAGAGCCGCCATTGATGGTGCCGATATTAAGTGAGGTCTTTCCTAGAATATGATGAGTGTATGTTGCTAGTTCTTTAGAGAAATCAGAGTCTAAGAGGTGGAGGGCTCGTGTTAGCTTTAAAATAGCATTTTCTCCAA
>CAYNLE010000081.1:0-5153 GCA_964397975.1 uncultured Verrucomicrobiales bacterium
AAGCCTGTTGTTATAAGGCTTTCATACACACCCCCTGACATTTCTGCTGGTGATGCATAACCCTTCTCCTCACTTACCGCCATAAAGGTTTGAATAAGGCCACTTACGGTCCCCAGCATGCCTACCAGTGGAGCGACCAGAGCTATCCCATAGAGAGCTCGCAGGTTTTTCTCCAAACTCGGAACTTCTAGTTGCCCCGCTTCCTGAGCGATGTCTCGTAAATCTCTTCGCTCCAAACTCTTCCGCATTAATACGGCATGAGCCACACGAGCCGCAGGCCCAGGAGCTCTCGCCGCCTCGTGTAGGGCTTCTGCAAAAGCTCCCTTTTTCACATGATTAGAAATACCCAGTAATAGATCTCCCACGTTAATCCTTACTTTTTGGAAAAAGAATACTCTTTCTAAAATAAGCAGCATACTGATAAGCGCCAGTACCCCTAGCACATACACAAATGACCCTCCTTGCTCTATCAACTGTAACATCTCACCAGAACTTACACATAAATTAACTAAAATACCAATTTCCAAATAACCAAAAACAATTTTTATTACCTTATCGTAACAAAAACCCCTCAAAAAGGCTCCTTATATGCCTCTGATTTCAATATAAATTAGCGCTTCATATGCGGTATCATCCAGTGCGGCAGCTCTGAGCCTTTATCAGTATAGATAGCCATCGAGATAATACCAATAAGTGCCGGGATAGCTATATTTGAACAACCAAAACGTGCTCATATACATTAAAAGCTTTACCATGCGAGGAGGGTCATCCAGCCAGGGAGAAACTTGACCTTGTTCTTGTACTTAAATCCATAACTATCACTGGGTCTTGGATACCCTATACCGAGAAGACCATTCTCAGATGAGAATTGAAAACGCAGTGAAGAACTTTGCGATCCTGCGACGTATCGCCCACAACTTACTGAAGTTGGACAATGCCAACAAAAAATTACTACCGATGAAGCAGATGCGAGCGATGGCAGATGATAACTATCTGAACCTTCTACTCGCCCTAGCTGGATGACCCTGGGTAAAACCCCTCCAGCTTCTTTCTTAGTTTTACTATTTTATAACCTTCATGCCTTCTACGACTTCTTAAACCTGAGAGATCGTAGAGTCTAAAAAGCAACAGCAACAAAGCGCTTACTCTCTTTTAATTTTAATTATAGTAGCCGCTCCCCTATAAGCCGGATTCTGTCCACCCCGCCGGAGCGGGACTGTACGGTCATTTATCTTATCTGGTTCATCAGAGATGAGTCAGACACCTCTCTTACGAGATGGTGCAACTAATACCCGGAGATTCTAGTCGGGCGGGCACCCTTCTCCTGTTATGTCTTGCGCCACGCGGGGTTTACACTGCCTCCATAGTTACCTATGAAGCGGTGGGCTCTTACCCCACCTTTTCACCCTTACCATCCGAAGATGGCGGTATATTTTCTGCTGCACTTTCCGTCCAGCTGGCTTGAACCAACTGTCCCTCGTTCTTCACAAGGCGCGCTTCCCTTTGGCGTCCGGACTTTCCTCGACTCCACTCAACCAAAGCTGAGTAAAACCGCGACCGTCCGGGGAGCGGCTGCGGGACAGTAGTCATGTTTTTTAAAAAACCAACTACCAAATAAAGAAATACAGGGCTTGAAAATTATTATATAAAAACTAATGTTCATCGCTTATGTCATTTTCAGGTTCATACGTTTTGCCCACATACGCTCGCTTTCCGCTTCAAGCTGTCAAAGGTGAAGGCGCTCGCTTGTGGGATGATCAGGGGAAATCTTATCTAGATTTTTGTATGGGAATTGCCACCTGTAGTCTAGGTCACTGCCACCCCTTACTCAGTGAAGCTATTGCTGAACAGGCTAAGACATTAATGCACTGCTCTAATCTCTATCACACAGCAGGACAAACCGAGCTCGCTAGGATCATAGTAGAAGACTTTCAGCTTCAGCCTGGTAAAATATTTTTCTCCAATTCTGGAGCAGAAGCCAATGACGGCATGATCAAAACAGCGAGACGCTTCGGCCATGCTAAACCAAATAGCAAAGGCGACGCTCGCTACGAGGTTATCACCTTTAACCTATCATTTCACGGTCGGACACTGGGGTCGATGGCAGCTACCGCTCAGCCAAAAATCCACGAGGGCTTTGCCCCCCTACTGCCTGGTTTCCGCTATGTTCCGTTTAACGATATCGCGGCTCTAAAGGACGCTATCAATGACACCACCGCTGGCATTATGCTGGAGCCTATCCAGGGTGAAGGCGGGGTAAATGAAGCTCAACCTGAATTCCTCAAAGCTGTATCAGAACTCTGTAAAGAACATGATCTTTTGCTCATGTTTGATGAAGTCCAGTGTGGCTTCGGCAGAACTGGCACGCTACACGGCTGGCAGTCTATCTGTCCCGAACTTCAGCCAGATACCATCTCATGGGCTAAAGGCATGGGTGGAGGTTTCCCGATCGGTTGTTTCTACACCAGTGACCGTTCTATTAATGAAAACGAAACTAAGCTTTCATCTATTATGGGAGCTGGTTCACATGGTTCCACCTACGGAGGAAATCCACTTGCCTGTGCTGCGTCTACAGCTGTACTTAAGGAAATACTAAACTCTAACTTAATAGAAAACGTTAGAGACAGAGAAACGCAAATCCGTGAGACGGTGAACTCGTGGAAACACGCAGCCATTCACTCTATTTCTGGTAAGGGGCTACTGCTCGGCTTTAAGCTGAACACACAAGTGATTCTAGCCGATGACGGTAGCACTAGTGCTGCTAAACTCTGTAGTAAACTCATGGACGCTGGATTACTTACGGTGCCAGCTGGACCTGAAACTTTAAGATGGCTACCACCACTTAACGTCACGGAAAGTGAAGTGGCGGAAGCCCTCACTATTTTCAAAAACACATTGGATTCTTTCTAGAATCTAGACTAATTTCACACTTCAATAATCATATTACTATGAACCATCTTTTATCCATCGAAGAGCTATCCAGAGAAACTATCTGGAAACTGATCGATAGTGCCGCAGCTTTAAAAACTGAGAGACTACTCGGTGAGCACAAAAACAAACCACTAACAGGTCAAACTTGGGCTATGATCTTCACCAAGTCATCTACCCGCACACGTGTCTCCTTTGAAGTTGGCATTCGTGAGCTAGGAGCTTCTGTTATGTTTTTATCCTCAGCTGACATTCAGCTAGGACGCGGCGAGCCGATCAAAGACACAGCACGTGTTCTTGGTAGAATGGTGCATGGTGCTGTCATCAGAACCTTCGACCAGAAAGACGTCGTCGACTTTGCAGAATACTCTAAGATACCTACCGTCAATGCACTTACTGATGATGAACACCCTTGCCAGATCCTAGCGGACTTACTCACTATCCGTGAAAAGCTAGGAACCTGGGAAGAAAAAAAAATAGCCTTTGTAGGTGACGGGGTTAATAACATGTCACGCTCATGGATGTGGGCGGCTAAGCATTTAAACTTTAAACTTATCATAGCGGCACCAGCTGACTTCTTACCATCTGATGGTTACCTCAAGTCACTTGATACAGCTAACGTGGAAGTCACCACAGACCCCGTAGCTGCTGTAGAACAAGCCGATGTCATCAATACAGATGTCTGGCTCTCTATGGGGCAAGAAGGACAATCAGAAAAAGAAGCTCTCTTCTCCGACTACCAAGTGAATAAAGAACTACTCGCTCATGCTAAGGAATCACACATCGTGCTGCACTGCCTCCCTGCCTATAGAGAGAAAGAAATCACTGAAGAAATACTAGAACTCCATGCAGACACTATTTTCCAGCAAGCGGAGAACAGGCTTCACGCTCAGAAAGCAGTTCTTGTAGAATTAGCTAATCAATAGATTCTTATACTATGGACACCCATGTCTTTCTCGGCATTCACGGAAGCGCTACCAGTCAAGAGTTAGAACAGTTTGCAGCTAAAATAGCTGAAGAAAAAGAACGTCACAATAGCTAAAAAATCACAATGCACGGCCAGTTACTACTACTCGGTGTCCCAGGAACAGAGCTAAGCTCTGAAGATGCTGCTTTTTATAAAAAAATACAACCAGGTGGTTACGTATTATTTGGTAGAAACGTCAGCTCACCCGAGCAAATTAGAAAACTAACCGATGATCTACGTGACCTTTCAGAAGAGCCTCCCATCATCTCTATTGACCAAGAAGGCGGTAGAGTAACGCGCACCCGCGACATCGGCGCCCAGCCGCCATCAGCTCAGGAATTACGTGAAAAAGGTATTCCTGGACTCATAGCTCAGCACGGCAAACTCACTGCTGAGATCCTCCACCTACTCGGTATCAACATGGATCTATGCCCAGTTTTAGATATATCCTATGACGATGATGCTGAAAACTCTCTAAAGGGACGCTGCTATGGCGGAGATGCCCAAGAGGTCATCTGTAACGCTGGCGTGTTTAACCGAAATTTACGTCACCATAAAATGCTCTCCTGCGGGAAGCACTTTCCATCTTGCGGACTCGCAGATAAGGACCCCCACCATGACCTCCCCTACGTCGATAAATCAATCGATGAAATGATGCTCAGTGACTTACTGCCATATCATACCCTGATGCCAGAGCTCAACGCCGTCATGACCTGTCATACTCACTTTTCAGCGATCGACTCTAAGCAACCAGGATTACCAGGGTCACTGTCATATAACCTAGTCACAAAGCTACTGCGCTATCAGTTAGACTTCAAAGGTGTCATCATGACTGACGATCTGGACATGGGCGCTATCCTTAATACCTACGGTAGAGGTCCCGATGTAAAAATGGCTATCGAAGCCGGTAACGATATGGCAATGATCTGCCATCAGGTAGAAACAGCTCCCATAGCGCTCGAACACCTCAAACAAATCCCCATCTCAAACATAGACGATTCACTCAAACGAATCGCGAAGCTTAAGAAAAAGATCAAAACTCCGTGGAAATACTCTGAAAAACTATGGAAAGATATCAATGATGACATTCTACAGCTCAGAGTCGATGTCCTAGGTGAAGAAAAGGCGCATGAAGTAGTCGACTACACTGGTGAAACAAGATCACCAGTAGAAGACTACTAAGCGATAGAAGCTCTGCCTATTCATCCTCGATCGTTACCTTCATTTCATCTGAATTTGACCTTAGTTCAGGAGCATA
>CAYNLE010000082.1:0-1769 GCA_964397975.1 uncultured Verrucomicrobiales bacterium
CCAAACTCTCTGAGGTCATAGGTTAGCCACTCTTTAAGTAGCAATTTACAACGCGCTGACGTTTATACTTTTACTCAATATTAAAACGAACTAGTCTATTTTACTTTATGATAGTACGTGTGTATTCATCTGCGTTGATAGGCGTAGAAGGTGTGGAAATAGAAGTCGAGGTAAGTGCTTTTAACTCGGAGAAACCTGCCATCAACATTGTGGGTCTACCGGATGCCGCTGTGAGAGAAAGCTCGCAGCGTGTGACCTCTGCACTCAGTAACTCCGCCCTATCGTGGGCTAAGGGAGTGAAAACAGTCAACCTCGCTCCAGCTGATATTAAAAAAGAGGGGCCTCGCTACGACTTGCCCATTGCCCTTGCTCTAGCAGAAACTGATGGAAATGACTCCATCATAGAACCAGAGCTATACTCCATCGTCGGTGAGCTGGCGCTCGACGGTATGGTGCGGCCTATTCACGGAGTTTTGCCCATGGCAATAGAGGCTAAACGCAAAGGCAGAACTAGACTCATCGTTCCCTCAGCAAATGCTGCTGAGGCAGCCATCGTGAATGGCATCGAAGTTTACGGTGTAGAGAACCTGCGGCAGGCGTGGGACTTCATTACTGGGCAGCGTATCCTGCAACCTTACACACTTGATAGAGAAAAACTCTTCGCTACCTGCCGCAACTACGACATCGGCTTAGAAGACGTCAAAGGTCAGCACCAAGTGAAACGAGCAATGGAAATAGCGGCAGCAGGCGGACACAACATTCTCATGGTAGGACCGCCTGGCACAGGTAAGTCAATGATCGCTAAGCGGTTACCCACTATCCTCCCAGACCTGACTGAGGAGGAGGCTATAGAAGCTACTAAAATCCACTCGATAGCTGGCCTACTAAATAAGGAAAACTCTCTGCTTATCACGCGACCATTTAGAGCACCTCATCATACCATATCAGACGTTGGGCTACTGGGGGGAGGCACAAATCCAGGTCCAGGTGAAGTATCGCTCGCGCACAAAGGCGTCTTGTTTCTTGATGAGCTACCTGAGTTTAGACGGCAAACACTGGAGGTAATGAGGCAACCGTTAGAAGATTTAAGTGTTACTATTTCCCGAGCAGCAGGAACCCTAACATTCCCTAGCGAAATGATGTTAGTAGCCGCGATGAACCCCTGCCCGTGTGGCTACTACGGAGACCCAAAACGTGAATGTAGATGTTCACCTCCGCAAATCGAAAAATACCGTCAGCGCATCAGTGGGCCTTTACTTGATCGGATCGATTTACACATCGAAGTCCCTCTGATCGACTACAAGGAGCTTTCCTCCACCGAAGAAGGTGAAGCGTCTACCATCGTGCGCAGCCGAGTAATCAGCGCTCGTAATATTCAGCTCAAACGCTTCACCGATCACAAAAAAGTTAGCTGTAATGCCTCCATGCCGAGCCAGCTGATGCGTCAACATTGTGAAATAGATGCAGAGGCATCTGGTTACCTTGAACATGCTATGAATGAGCTCAACTTCTCCGCACGTGCCCACCATCGTATTTTAAAAGTTGCACGCACTATAGCCGACTTAGCAAACAGTGAAATGATAACGGCAAGCCATGTTTTAGAGGCTATCCAGTATAGGTCACTGGATCGCAAGCTCATGATGTAGCCACTACTCAGACCTCATGAGTTGACTACATCATGAGGATTAATTATATTCATCTGAATAAAGTCGAAACTTCTGGATTATGGCATGTTTTTCGCTTCATTGAGAAGATTCACTCAGCATGTG
>CAYNLE010000082.1:1869-5029 GCA_964397975.1 uncultured Verrucomicrobiales bacterium
GCATGTGTCTTACTTCACATATATCTCAAACTCTCAAAATATTATGAAAACTCAAAACATTGTTGTCGTAGGCAACGGTATGGTCGGCTGTAAGTTCTGCGCTAGACTCGTAGAAAAAGATACCGCTAAAGAGTTTAACATCATTACATTCTGTGAGGAGCCTGATCCGGCGTATGACCGCGTACATCTCTCTGAGTATTTCGGCGACAAAACTGTCGACGATCTAATTTTACAACCTCTCCAGTGGTATAAAGATAACGATATCACACTGCACCTAGAGGACAAGGTCGTCAGCATCGATCGCGAGGCCAAAACCGTCACATCAGAAAAGGGCTTAACTGTAAGCTATGATAAACTCGTTCTCGCTACTGGCTCATCACCATTTGTGCCGCCAGTGCCAGGGATTGAGAAAGAAGGCGTATTTGTTTACCGCACGATCAAAGATCTGGACGACATGATGGCCTATGCCAAGAAGTCAAAAACGGCAGCCGTCATTGGTGGAGGTTTACTCGGGTTAGAAGCTGCTAAGGCGACTCAGGATCTCGGACTAGACTCATGCGTAGTCGAGTTCGCCCCACGCCTCATGCCGAGACAGCTCGATGAAGCTGGAGGTGAAATTCTCAAAGGGATTATCGAAGGGCGAGGTCTTGCCGTTCACTTAAATAAGGCAACTACTAACATCACAGGTGAGGGTAAAGTCACCGGTATGGAGTTTAAGGATGAAACCTCGATCGAGGTGGACATGATCGTTGTTTCCGCAGGAATCAGACCTCGGGATGAACTGGCTCGTGACTGTGGACTGGATGTTCATGAGCGCGGTGGCGTTATCGTAAATGATCAACTCATCACAAATGATCCAGACATTTACGCTATCGGAGAAGTCGCTCTCTATAATAATTTCATCTACGGCCTCGTAGCTCCAGGTTACACGATGGCAGACGCTGCAGCATCACACATCGTGAACCAAAGCGGTGAGTTCAAAGGCGCTGACATGTCGACTAAGCTTAAGCTCATTGGTACAGATGTAGCGAGCTTCGGTAATATCGAGCCAAAAGATAACCATCAAAACATTACAATCTGTGACCCAAAACAGGGTATCTACAAGCGGCTCATCATTTCTGAAGATGGTAAAAAATTAATCGGCGGTATCCTCATCGGTGATGCAGATGCATACGGCACGCTGCTACAGATGACGCTAAACGATATGGATCTTCCTGCTGATCCGCTACAGCTCATCCTACCAGCCTCTGATGGAGCTGAAGAGATAGGTGGGGGCCCGGCCGCGCTCCCAGACAGTGCTCAGATCTGTTCCTGTGAAAATATCAGCAAGGCGGACATCTGCTCTGCTATCGTAGATGACGGTGCTCGCACACTGTCAGATATCAAGTCATGCACAAAAGCGGGAACAGGCTGTGGAGGCTGTGTCCCACTAGTGACTAAGCTGATTAACCACCAGTTAGAGGAGCTAGGCGAAGAGGTAAACACAGATCTCTGTGAGCACTTTGCTTATACAAGAACCCAGCTCTACGACATCGTGCGTGTAACTGGAATTAAGACTTTTGATGAACTATTAGGAACCCACGGTAAAGGTGACCACGGATGCGAAATCTGTAAACCAGCCGTAAGTTCAATTTTAGCGAGTATTCACAACGATAAAATTATCGCAAAGGACCATGCCAAGTTACAGGACAGTAATGACCGTTTCTTAGCTAATATTCAGAAAAACGGAACCTACTCAGTGGTTCCTCGTATACCAGGTGGTGAGATCACTGCTGATAGACTCATCGTGCTAGGCGAAGTCGCTAAGCAGTATGACCTGTATGTAAAAATAACAGGTGGTCAGCGCATTGATCTTTTTGGCGCTAACCTCAATGACCTACCAGCTATCTGGAAATCGCTCATCGATGTAGGATTCGAGAGTGGTCACGCCTATGGAAAGTCACTCAGAACTATCAAATCCTGTGTCGGCTCTAGCTGGTGTAGGTTCGGTGTTCAGGACAGTACAGGTCTAGCTATCCGCCTCGAAAATAGATACAAGGGTATCCGCTCACCCCATAAGCTAAAATCTGCTGTTAGTGGCTGCACCCGTGAGTGTGCTGAGGCTCAGAGTAAAGACTTCGGAGTGATCGCTACTGAGAATGGATACAATCTCTACCTAGGTGGTAATGGAGGTATGAAGCCCCGCCACGCAGACCTTTTTGGCACAGATCTTGATGAAGAAACGATTACTAAATACATCGACCGCTTCCTCATGTATTACATCAAAACTGCAGACAGACTCACCCGTACATCCGTATGGGTAGAGTCGCTCGAAGGAGGTATGGATCACCTACGCGAAGTCATCGTAGATGACAGCTTAGGCATCTGCCAAGAACTAGATGAGCAAATGGCACATCTCGTAGACACCTACCACTGCGAGTGGAAAGATGCCATCGAGGACCCTGACAAGCTCAAGCTCTTTAAGCACTTTGGAAACACGGATGCTCATGACCCAACGGTTAAGTTCAAGCGTGAGCGAACTCAGATTTGCCCAGATACGGAGAAGGTTCTCACAGAAGCATAGTCTCCCCCCCTACTTAACGATTAATTTTCAAACCTAACATGAGCGTAACAAAAGAAGAAACTACATGGATCGAAGCTGGAAACGAAGCCGACTTCCCTGAAGGTCTTGGCATCTGCATACAGCATGAAGACAAACAAATCGCCGTCTTCAACTTCAATGGAGAAGAGTGGTATGCCACTCAGAATAGCTGTCCACATGAGGAACAAATGGTTCTCTCTCGTGGACTTACAGGGTCAGCTGATGGCGAACCTAAGATAGCCTGCCCTCTTCACAAACGTGCCTTTTCACTCAGAACAGGTGAATTCCTAGGAGAAGGGGAAATGAGCTGCCTAACTACCTATCCGGTAAAACGTGATGGCGGTAAGGTCTATATTCAAGTTTAGAATAAGCTTAGACTACAATGAAGGTGAAAAACACCTTCATACATGCTTCCTTCTTTAAATATTCACTACCCCCCTGAATATTTGGCAAGAAATGGGAGTTGTTACTATTTGATGTCTTTTTCCCACGGTTAGAAATTCCGAGACGATAATTAGACTTGCGATTGGTTCCCCATTGGCTCCCAGCCACAAGGCTACTCCATAAATAATTTCGTAA
>CAYNLE010000083.1:0-4842 GCA_964397975.1 uncultured Verrucomicrobiales bacterium
AAAAAATGGAGGCGGAGGCGAGAATCGAACTCGCGAATGTCGGTTTTGCAAACCGATGCCTTACCACTTGGCCACTCCGCCTTGAAAAAATACTGCTGAGGTAGTTACCTCAAGACGGCATCTAGGTAGTATTCTGATCCGTAGATGTCAATGGCACATTTAGACAATATTGGAAATAACTAGATTAACCAATCTAGTCGCTCTTTAACAACCACCTTAATAAAGAAGGGGCGCTATTTTCAACAATGAAGGGTATAGTGATTATGGCCTCTAGCTGAGATTCATCTGATATGAATCCTGCGGTAAAGTGTGCGGTGGATTATTCTAGCGCTTGTGATACAAATATTAAGCTATTTACAACCGGCTCAGAGGAGTAATAGATAAGCATGTTATAGACACACTCTGTAGTTAATATTTTATAAGAACCTATTTATGAAGACAGTATCTCTAATCACGTTCATTCTAATCACTATATTGCTAGCCCCTAACAAGCTGCTAGCTCAAAAGCCAAGTGAAGATTCCGCCAATGAATCTACATACATTACTATTCACGCTAGGCTAAAAAGTAACCCGTTCACAAAGCGAACTGCCAATCAGGGTAAGTATTACCTCAGAACAAAAAAAACATTAGGAAGCGGTATCAAAGTTATGAATTTCAGGACACTTAAAAGCTCTCTAGGTTTTTCTGAGCAACTAGACATACAGGATATTCACGCATTAATAAATGCATGTGTAACTCAAAAAAATTGGCGATTAATATCGGTCACTGATGACACGGCTGATGCAGTCGGCTCATCCAGCAACAGTCGCATTGAAACATCTGCCACTTATCACTTTTTACGAACTCTCCCACAAGACATAGCGAAATAGTAGAACTAAACAGCTATTAATACTCTCGCTCTAATAAGTAACGAGCGATTTGCTCTAGTCTTTTTCCTTTACCACCAAAGACCTCAAGGGACTTCAGTGCTTTTTTGGTGAGCTTGGCAGCTTCTTTTCGTGAAGCTTCTAAGCCGAGGATCGCTGGGTAGGTCGACTTATCAACAGCCTCATCTTTACCTGCTGTCTTACCTAACATTTCAGTTGTCTGGGTGACGTCGAGAATATCATCGATGACTTGATATGCTAGACCTAGATTATAGCCAAAGTCAGTAAGAGCTTTTAGCTTTTGAGCCGTAACATTTACTGACATACCACCGAGCCTAACAGAGGAAGTTAACAGGGCTGCTGTTTTAGCCTCATGAATACGAACTAGGTCTTTTTTAACTAAGTCTTTGCCCTCCCCTTCTAAGTCGAGCACTTGCCCTCCTATCAGCTTTCTACTTCCTCCAGTATTAGCGATCTCATCTACGTATTCTTTGATTCCGTAGCGCTTGGTAACTGGGGTCTGGGTAATGATAAGAAATACCTGCGTGAGCAGAGCATCTCCAGTCAGGACAGCTATGCCTTCACCAAATACTTTATGACTAGTGGGGCGACCTCTACGAAGGTCATCATCATCCATACATGGTAGGTCATCATGCACCAGCGAGTAGGTATGCATCACCTCTGTAGCACATGCAGCTGCCATAGCAGACTCTAGGTCACCACCACAGGCTTCTGCTGCCGCAAGACAGAGAAGAGGGCGCAACCGCTTACCGCCGGCAAAGATGCTGTAACGCATCGCCTTGTGAATGATTTTAGGCGTGGTGTTCTCTCGAGGTAGGTAGCGTCCTAGCGCTTTATCTACCTCTTTTTGTGTAGACTTCAGCCACGCTGATAATTCGAGATCACCCATCAGACTACCAGAATTATATCAACTCTGCAATCTGCACAGCATTAAGAGCAGCCCCTTTACGGACCTGATCCCCTACCACCCAGAGTGCTAGTGCATTGTTAAAGACCATATCTTTTCTGATACGCCCAACTAAGCAATTGTCTTTCTGTGTGGTATCAAGCGGAACAGGATACTCAGCATTCTCAGGGTCATCCTTCAGCGCAATACCCGGGTAATCAGTAAAGACCGCACGAGCAGCATCTACATCTACAGGTTTCTCAAACTGTGCCGTGATACTTACTGAGTGAGAGCGGTGCACAGGCACACGCACACATGTGCAGGTCACCCTAAGGTCTGGGAGGCCTAAAATTTTACGCCCCTCATTTAGCATTTTAAGCTCCTCCTTTGTATAGCCATTATCAGTAAACGCATCTACATGGGGAATAACATTCGAGGCGATCTGGTGAGGGTAGACGTTTTTCATCTCATCCGTCACTTCACCACCTAAACCTAAAACTTTGATTTGCTCATCAAGCTCGATGATGCCCTGAGCACCACTACCTGACACGGCCTGGTAGCTAGACGCTATGATACTTCTTAGACCATACAGCTTATGTAGCGGATAAAGCGCCATAAGTGTTATGATCGTTGTGCAGTTCGGGTTTGCTATAATTCCTTTTGGACAATCTTTAACCGCCTCTGGATTCACCTCTGGCACGACAAGAGGAACCTCGTCATCCATTCGGAAAGCAGATGAATTATCGATTACGATCGCGCCAGCCTTAGCAGCACTGGCCGCATACTCTAGTGATAAACTTCCTCCTGCGCTAAACAGAGCAATTTCAACACCAGTAAAGCTGTCATGTGTTAATTCCTTAACCTTAATTAACTTTCCTCGGTATTGAATTTCACGACCTGCAGACCTCGCTGACGCAAGCAGAGTTAATTCACTAATAGGGAAATTACGCTCTTCTAGACAATCAAGCATTTCCTGACCGACAGCTCCTGTAGCCCCTACAATTGCTACATGTTTTCCTTGTGTGGCACTCATATGATATGCCCATACAATGGCCATCTACTCGCCTGTGTCAATACTCTCATTTGATGAAGTTTACAGTTATCAGAAACAAAAAAATCACACTTTTCTTATTTTCAGATCGCAAAATATCATTAATAGTGTTATACTACTGGCATGGCTACTACGAAAAGATCTCGTTTCTCTCGCCGCGTCCCAGATCATGTAACAGATGAAATTGTTAACGTCTTGGGCGATGATAACAGCTTTTTCGGCTTCAATGACTTATTTGAAGCTGTTTATGCGAAACTTAAAGAGAGAAATGCTGTAAGCGGTGGAGAAGAAATGCTCCGTCTCCGCGCATATGAAAAACTTCAAAACCTCGTCACACGTGGCATGATCGAAAAAGAAGGCAAAGAATATAAAGGTCTTCCTAAACTTTCAGAAGCACACAGTGACTTCCTCGCAGCTCAGGAAACTGCATAAACCTTCAACCTAAGATCAACCTATTTAATTTCATGCTGGTGATACCTGCATGAACTACTCTATAAAGTCTGCATTACATTAAGTAATGCGGGCTTTATTTTATACAGCCGTCGCCCTTATCACCTTATTTTACACTTCCTACTATGCTTCAAAGTTATTTCCCCGTTATGATGCAGGCGCTTGTTGCTATTGGCTTCTGCGCATCGATGCTCCTCATGAGTGTCATACTTGGCAAGAAAGGGACTAAGAACAAAACAAAGGACAGTGCCTACGAATGCGGTATGCTGCCTATCGGAGATGGGTCGCCCCGCTTTAGTGTTAAATTCTACCTCGTTGCGATGCTCTTTGTTATTTTTGATATCGAAGTGGTCTTTATGTATCCATGGGCTGTGCAGTTCCGCGAACTCACTCAGGAAAGTTCCATGGCATTCTGGAGCATGTGCGGCTTCGTCGGCATCCTTACTTTTGGTTACGTATACGCACTTAAAAAAGGTGCTCTGAACTGGAAGGTTTAGTAGCCTGACTTCCATTACAGGTCATAATGATTATGTGATGAAAGTAGAAGACTTGTAGCCGGTAGAAACACGCCAGTATACTGGACTCATAGACAACATTCTTTTCAACTCAAGAGGCCGTTAAGCAGCAGGGATATCAGTATCGTCTGAGGGAGTGTTAATAGTGGTAAAATAAACGCCATTTTCCACGACTTTGTTGTTTCTTTTAGGGCTGCTATCTCGGTGTAGTCAGTGGCGGCGCCTGCCATTAGAAACATAAAACCATTTCCTGGTGCTCCAGCTCTATTTACTAAATCTGCAGCTACAGGGCTGGATCCTTCTGAGCAAACCTCTATAACAGTCGCTGCTACCAAGGTTAATAATACCCCTAAATAGGTAGGGCCGAACCAGCCTTCAAATAAAGTTTCGGGAACAAATGCACGTATGGCAGCTGCCAGAACCGTGCCAAATAATATCCAGCGGATAATCATCTTTGACTCCAGCAATCCAGATTTTAAGATCTGAAAAATGAGCTGAGGGCTCAGCTTTACCTTTTTCAGGGATGCCTTCACCTCACTTAGTAAACTAAAGTCATCCGGTAAATCTACTTGATGAGGATTCCCTGAAACCAATCCTTTTTTCACCATTTTCTCGACTAGTAAGCCAGTGACTATAGCGACCAAACCTGACAGTAAAATAAAAGCTACCGTCCACTTCCAACCTATCAGAGACAGTAGTATGAGTGTAAGCGAAAGAGAGTTCCATGGGCTAGCAATAAGGAATGCAAGCACCTGTCCGTATGACGCGCCTCTCTCATATAGTTTCATCGCGATAAGAAGGATACCATGATTACATAAATCCAAAATCAACCCTGCCATTATAGCTCTGAGTATTCCCGAAAAGCTCCCCGGCTTTCCTAAAACACTGGCCACCCACACTCGTGGGACTCTGTTTAATAGTCCAACAGCTACTATACCGAGAGCTAGCCCCCACCACATTTTATTAATCAGCTCATAAACACCGCTACATAAATGCCCGAGCTGTATAGATGGTATCAGCTCATCTAAAAAAAGGTGCGCCGTATAGCCTAG
>CAYNLE010000084.1:0-4702 GCA_964397975.1 uncultured Verrucomicrobiales bacterium
CTGAAGTCTCATTACACTGTGAGAAATCGGCTTCTCGGGTATCTGCAAAAAAACAAGCTTCTACATAGATAGATACTAGATCTCACATTATGCTTCCTTGACGCTACAGAGTAATGCCCCATGATATATCCATATGGAGCGCCTAGAAATACCACAGAAGTCAATATATAGGGTTTCGCTCTATGGTCGATGCTTAGAGCGACTTCATGATAACGGTCATGAAATGGTGAGCTCAGCAGCGCTAGCCGCAGCAGCGGGGGTAAAGCCGTCACAGCTTAGACGGGATTTGGCTTACTTTGGAACCTTTGGCACACGTGGACTAGGCTACCCTGTAGAGGCTTTAAGACAGGCTATTAATGAAGGCTTAGGGCGAGCAAAGCTGCAGCCTGTAATTATGGTAGGTGCCGGAAACTTAGGTCGAGCTCTACTGCGCTATGATGGATTTAAAAAAGAGGGTTACGAGGTTCTAGCTGCTTTTGATGCTGCTGTTGAGAGTTTAGCAGATAAGGAAATCCCTGTGCCTCTCTACGCGTCTGATGAATTACCTAAATTCATCAAAAAGAACAGTGTTCAGATGGCTATTTTATGTGTTCCTGGTGACAAGGCTCAGGAAGTTTTTAACGTGTTAGTTAAAGCTGGTATTCAGGGGGTTCTAAACTTTTCCCCTGTATTACTTCAGGTTCCGCCGGATGTTACCGTTAATAATGTAGATCTAGCGCTCGAGCTTGAGAACCTGAGTTATTTTATTTTGAAAAAATAGGTAGCCCTCGTTATTATTGAGTCGTTTTATTTCATAGGCTAAATAGGGATTTTTCTTTTCATCCCTGTTCCAGTAAGTATCCATACGCAGAGAAGCTTTTGTTTCTATATAGATCTATAATAAACGACTATGGCAAAAAAGATAAGAATACCTATTAAAACGTCAGCAGATATTCGCAAGATGCGTATTGCCTGTGAGACTGCTAGCGAGATTTTACAGCTATGTGCTAAAGCGGTAGAGCCTGGTAAAACAACAGGTGATATCGATGCTTACGCAGCTGAATTAATCAAAGAACGCAACTGCAAAAGTGCGTTTTTAGGGTATCGAGGCTTTCCTGGTAATATCTGTATTTCTAAAAATGAAGAAGTCGTCCATGGTATTGGCTCAGATGATAATATCATCGTTGATGGTGATATTTTAAAAATTGATGTTGGTATTACTCTCGGTGGCTGGATCGGTGATAACGCTACCACAGTGGCAGCTGGAAATATGGATATGGAAACAAAGCGTCTTCTATGTGCTACTGAGCAGTCTCTGTATGAAGCTATCGATCAAGCTCGCAGTGGTCACTTTCTAGCAGATTTATGTGGAGCAGTTGAAGCCCATGTTAAACAATATGACTTTACCGTCGTTAGGGAATTTGTCGGTCACGGTGTGGGTAAAGATTTACATGAAGAACCACAGATCCCGAATTACAGACCAAAGGGGAGAAGCCCAAAGCTTCGTCCAGGTATGGTGCTAGCTATTGAGCCTATGGTAAATGCAGGCGTAGCGGGTGTCACCATTCTCGAAGATGGCTGGACGGTCATTACGAATGATAAGAAAAACTCTTCTCACTTTGAACATACCGTTTTAGTCACGGAGGGTAAACCCGATATCCTTACCGCACGGCCTCGTGAGGCTACTGAGGAAATCCTCGGTATATCCATGAGCTAGTTTTCTCTTCAAACATTAGAGTTATGCCTCGTTTATTAATAGCTGGTTACGGTTTTTTAGGCGTAGCTATTGAGCCTGTATTTGTGAATGCAGGCTGGGAAGTAGATAAGCTATCGCGCTCTGGTGGTGATGGAGCCATAGCTTGTGACATCTCTTCTTCTGATGCGCTAGAGCGCTTAAGTGGTGATTATGATCTAATTATTCACTGCGCAGCAACAGGCGGCGGAGGTGAAGATGGTTACCGCAGAGTTTATCTAAACGGTGCTGTCAACTTGATGAACCATTTCTCTAAAGCCGGATTTATATTTACTTCTAGCACTTCTGTTTATGATCAGAAAGACCACTCAGTGGTCACAGAGGAAAGCGTGGCTGAGCCTAGTCGGGCGACAGGGAAAGTTTTAAGGGAAACAGAAGAGGCTGTATTAAACTTTGGTGGAATAGTGGCTCGTCTCTCAGGATTATATGGTCCCGGTAGATGCCATGTTCTCAAAAACTTACTAAAAGGAACCGCGAGCTTAGATGGTAAAGGTGAGCGCATCATGAACTTTATCCACCGTGACGATGTCGCTAAAGCCCTTCTGCTAATAGTGGGGAACTCTAGTTCGAAAGGTCAGATCTTTAATGTTTCAGCCACCCCTATCACACAGCACGACTGCTATTCAGCTCTCGCGAAGAGCTTCGGTTTACCAATACCTTTACCAGCATCGATAGATGAGCTAAAGCCTCGTAAACGTGGCGATAGTAGTAAGGCCGTATCGAACGAAAAACTCTGCCAGCTCGGGTGGATTCCGGAGTATGCAGACTTTCTATCAATAGCTAAATCTCAAGACATCGAGAAGCTACTAAGCTGACTTTCAATTCGTATATCAAAGGCTAAATAATGAATTCAAGACTCTTAATATCTTTATCTCTGTAGCTAATACTCTAGCATAGATATTGATGTTAACTATTTAGATAGCCAACTTCTCACTCCAGAGCTTTGCTTTTTCAGCAAATGACTTGTCCATGTCTTGGTATGAGATACCTCGTGATACATTAACAACATCAGGGGCTGTTCTTTTACTAGCTAATAGGGAAGTTAGATCACCGCCTTGGGCTCCTAATCCAGGGATCAGAAGGGGGGCATCATCGATTCGCTCAAGAATGTCATCGCTGGCATTAGTAAGGCCTACGACATAACCGACATCTGTAGCGCGAGATTCAGCCTTGGCCCTTCGCCCGATATCTTGCACTAGCTCAAAGACGTAGCGATCATCAGCTAGTTTCTGCCTTTGGAAATCAGCACTTCCGGCGTTCGATGTAACGGCTAACAGGTAGACTGACTTACCTTCCCAGTCGAGGAATGGCTCAATAGAATCGTAGCCTAAAAAAGGATTAAGAGTAACAGAGTCTACATTCCAATTTTCAAAATAAGATTGAGCGTAGTATTTCTGAGTTTCTCCAATGTCCGAACGCTTGGCGTCTAGGATAACAGGGATTTCTTTTGGGATGTGTTCGAGAGTTTCTTCTAGGATTTCTATCCCTCGTAGTCCCATGGCCTCGAAGTATGCCATGTTAGGTTTAAATGCTGCTGCGTATTCAGCCGTTTCATCTATGAGCTGATTAAGAAACTGGGGCACGTTCTCGATGCCGCCAGATAACTGAGGACGAGGGTCTAGTCCTACACAGAGTCTTGATTTTACTGTGTTAATGCGTTGAGTAAGTTTTTCTGAGTAAGTCATAGATGAAAGGAAGCTAGAGGATTATAGACCTGTAAGAGGCGTAATCAAAAAGTGCTTTTTATTGTGCTGATCCTACGTGAACTTCTTTTTGAAGTTTCCACATATTACCTGTAGCAGGGTCAACAATGGCACCGATAAAGCCACCGAATAAAATGTTGCCAGCATACCACGGATCCATATCAGCACTTAAAGTCTGCTGAGAAGATGGTGTGCTTACGCTATAAGTTGCAGGCTTGAAAAAACCATGTGATGCAGAAAGCGTAGCTGTAGTCGGTGTTTTTGCTTTGTGAACTACTTGGCCAGTTTTTTCACTTTTTACTTCTACAGTCGTAGGCTGTGAGCTTATGAAAGTAACAGGGTAGTTAGATTTGCTAACGATCGAAGCACAGCTAGTTAGACCAGCGATAGGTAGTAAAAGTAGTAAAAGTGTTTTTATCTTCATAAGAAGTCAGAAAACTGGATAACTCGTTATGAAATGTCGAGCGTTTCTTTTTCGGCTATACGCTTGTGTAGCTCTGGCCACTGATCTCGTGAAACGATGTAGCCGACACAGTTATCGCTACCACAGAGACATGGGTGATCTTCGTAGCAGTCGACGTCGAAGCCATAGTCAAAGCTGAGCTCTTCACCTTTTTTAATTTCCCGTAATGAGTAGATGTAGATGCGGCGACCTATAATCCATGCCTCACAGTTTGGCTCGCATGAGTGGTTAATTAGACGTGCCGTATTCCATGGGACATTCCCATCAATATCCCATTTTTTATTTAAGGTGAATATATAGACTGCTGCATCACCATGTTCTTCAGCACGAGCATATTGATCCCAGGCTCTGTTTTCGCTATCCTCCTTATTGACGGGTTCACCAACATATTCGATGATTTCAGACTCTTTATCAATATCTTGAGTGGCATAAACACCTTGACCGTGAATCACTGAACCTCTTACTTCACAAAGCTCACTCTGAGCTCGTGCATAGAGTTTTTTGAACTTACGAACAAGCTTGGCCTCACTCGTTAATTTTTCATGTTTAGACATAGAAAGTTAATAGGGTGTTTATTTAATTTCACGAATAGATGCTGCTGGGATACCTAGCTCCTTCTCAGTAGATGGTAGAGTGGGGAACATGCTACGTAGTTCTTTTGCACTTGGTCTCAGGCCAGTCATAAACCGCCAGTCGTTTGTGCCTTTTTCAGAAATAGCTATAGTGTAGCTGCTCTCTTCTACTTCTCTGACTTTCCCGGGTATGTCAGATATAGGGATCTTGATACTGGTGACGGTGGGAACG
>CAYNLE010000085.1:0-4646 GCA_964397975.1 uncultured Verrucomicrobiales bacterium
ACAGGATTCGAACCTGCGACCTCTTCACCCCCAGCGAAGCGCGCTACCAAGCTGCGCCAAGTCCCGACATATGTATATTCACCCAAAAAATGTGAGCTAATTCTACAGGAGCGGAATTAACCGTATCACTTAGGGGTTGGCAAGCATAGATTTCCATGGCATTTCCAATGCTTCATGAAACGTGTCAAGATAGCAGTTATAGGAGCCAGCGGGTATACAGGTCTAGAACTCCTACGCCTTTTGCTCACTCATCCACATGCTGAGTTAGTTTGTGTAACATCGCGACAGAATGCTGGCAAAAGCATTGGCGAGTTATTTCCACGTTTCAGCGGAGCAGATGCTGCTAATTTAACTTTCATTTCCCCTGACGCAGATGCTGTAGCAGCGACAGGCGCTGAGATCGCATTTCTAGCTCTCCCCCACGGTGTAGCAGCTGGCTATGCTTCTAGCTTACTCGAGAAAGGGTTACGCATCGTCGATCTTAGTGCGGACTTCAGGCTTGATGACACTGAAGTTTATAAAGAGTTTTATGACTCCGAGCATCCAGCCCCGGATCTGCTGAAAGAGGCCGTTTATGGTCTTCCTGAGGTGCATCGTGATAAGATTAAAAATGCGCGGTTAGTGGCTGCCCCAGGCTGCTACCCTACAAGTATCAGTTTACCGCTGATCCCATTACTTAAAGCAAAGCTGATTGACCCAGCTAGCATTGTAACATGCTCCATGTCTGGTGTTAGTGGTGCTGGACGGAAGGCAGACCTCTCTATCATTTTCTGCGAAGCAAATGAGAGCGTCCGCGCCTACGGCGTGCCGAAACACCGCCACTTATCTGAAATCGAACAAGAGCTTAGTAAAGCAGCCGGTGAAAAAGTCGTGATCTCATTCACACCTCACCTCGTGCCAGTGCATAATGGTATCTGCTCCACGACAAGTGCCAAACTCATCGGTGATCCTGCTGATATTCAGAAGGTATTAGAGGAAGCATACTCTGATGAATACTTTGTTCGTCTCTTAGCTAAAGGAAGCTGCCCAGATACTAAAAACGTTACTGGCACAAACTTTGTCGATATCGGCTGGAACTATGATGCTCGCACAGGACGTGTATTATTACTCAGTGCAGAAGATAATTTAGGTAAAGGAGCGGCAGGTCAGGCTGTGCAAAACTTCAACATCATCTGCAACTTACCAGAACAAGCTGGTTTAGTAAACTTCTAAGATCCACCTACCGTAACGATGTCAAAATCAAATTCTAGCAAAAAAGAAAAACCTGAGGGTGTCAAAAAAATCAGTGGTGGCGTCTGTGCCCCTACTGGGTTTTTGGCTTCAGCTGTTAGTGCTGGCATTAAAAATCCAGAAGACCCAAGACTCGACCTCGCTCTGATCTATTCGAAATTCCCATGCACCGCAGCAGGCACCTTTACTACTAATAAGGTGAAGGCAGCTCCTGTAAAAGTCTCTCAAGCTTATATGAAAGCAGATGCAGTGCAGGCGATTGTTTCAAATAGTGGTAACGCAAACGCTTGCACAGGCGTGCAGGGAATCAGCGACGCTCGCACAACAGCTAAAATCGTTTCTAAGCATCTTGGCATTCGTCAGCGCCAAGTAGCGATCTGCTCTACAGGCGTTATCGGTATTCCTCTACCAATGACACGTATTAGCCCTAAGTTAGAAGGGCTAGTCGATAACTTACAGCCTAACTCAGGTGAAGATGTAGCACGTGCGATCATGACGAGTGATACACAGAAAAAGGAGATCGCTGTCTCGGTAAAAATAGGTGACCATACTGTAAAGATAGGCGCCTGCGCAAAGGGCGCCGGCATGATCTGCCCAAGCATGGCTACCATGCTCTGCTTTATCACTACAGATGCTAACATCTCTGCTGCTAATTTACAGAAAAGTATACTCGAGTCAGTCGATGAGTCATTTAACCGAATCACGATCGACGGCGATATGAGCACGAATGATACCGTCATTGCCCTAGCAAATGCTCAGAGCGGCATGCCGCTTATCAAACGAAATACCCCAGAGTGTAAAAAATTCAAAGCCGCGCTAAAATACGTCATGCTAAAAATGGCTAAGGCACTGGTAAAAGATGGCGAACGTGTCACTAAGTTTGTCACGGTGGAAGTAAAAGGTGCGCGCACCTACCTCGATGCACGTAAAGTTGCTGAAGCTGTAGCTAACTCAGCTCTCGTTAAGTGTTCATGGAATGGTAATGATCCTAACTGGGGGAGAATCATTCACGCAGTAGGTTATTCACGAGCGATGATTCGTGAGGAACTAGTCGATATTCACCTCAATAATAAAGCAGCATGCTTAGGAGGCCTACAGGCTAAAACATCGATGAATACTCTCCTTAATATTGTCTCAAAAAATTCATTTAAGATCACCATCAACCTAAACTTGGGCAAGGCTGATTACGAGGTATACTCCAGTGATCTATCACCTGAATATATCGACTTCAATCGTTCAGAATACGCATACTGGAAACAGGCGCGTAAGGATGGCCTAGTATAATACTAGCGAGTAACACCTCGCTCAGTCGTGCGAAGAAAATCCACGAGTATAGCAACGTGCTCATTATCACCGAGCTCAGATACGGCAAGTGCTTCAACTGCTTCTGAGAGATTTGCTTTTTTATTTAGAAAAATTTTCTTATACGCATTCTTCAAAGCACGGCATGCTTCTTCATCAAAATCACGACGCTGAAGACCTACGATATTAATCCCTCTCACTGAAGCTGGAGAGCCATCTACAATGGTATAAGGAGGAACATCCTGAATTACCTTAGAGATGCCCCCTATAATGCTGTGCTCCCCAATACGGCAAAACTGATGCACCCCAGATAAACCAGAAATAATAGCATAGTCTGAGACCACGCAGTGACCAGCTACCGAAGCGTTATTGGAAAAAATACAATGATTCGCAATCTGGCAGTCGTGAGCAACATGTGAATAACATAGGAATAAGTTGTGATTACCTATTCTTGTTGGCGTGCCCTCAACCGTGCCTCGGTGAATAGTTACATTCTCTCTGAATGTATTATGATCACCAATGATCAGATGAGTAGGCTCACCCTTATATTTTAAATCCTGAGTCAGCTGGCCAATAGCAGCAAAGGGAAAAAATAGATTATCTTTACCGATTTTTGTATGCCCCTCTACGACAACGTGTGACTTCAGCTCCGAGCCCGCATCAATACTAACATTAGCACCAATAATACAATATGGGCCAATAGTTACCCCCTCAGCTATCTCGGCTGAAGGGTCAATGATTGCGGTGGGGTGAATCATAGAATATGAAGAAAAAAATTTTTAGTTATCGATCAAGGCAAACTTAAGCTCACCTGTGGAAACAACTTCACCGTTCACTACGCAGCGACAGATCGCCTGACCAATATTACGGCGGACTTTCGTAAGTTCAGCTTCAATAAAGAGTGTGTCACCTGGGAGGACCGGACGACGCCATTTTACATTATTAACGCTCATAAAGTAACCCATTTTACCTACGTTCTCAGGTTTACGAAGTAAAAGTATAGATGCCACCTGAGCCATTGCCTCTACCTGAAGCACACCTGGCATAATCGGATGATCTGGGAAATGGCCAGGGAAGTATGGCTCATTCATCGTGACGTTTTTAACACCCGTGCACTTGTTTTCACCTTCAAAATCAACAATACGATCAACTAAAAGGAATGGGTAACGATGAGGGAGAATTTTCATCACCTCATTAATATCTAGAACAGCTTCCCCCTCTGGAATAGCCACAGGAGGAACCATCGTGCGCATACTAATGTAGTCACTCTTCAGCTTCGAAGCCATTTCCGTATTTGGACCGTGCCCAGGTTTCACACAGATTACATGGCCCATGATTTTCTTACCGCTAAGCATCAGGTCACCAATAACGTCCAGAGCCTTGTGACGGGCAAATTCGTTATCAAAGCGCATCGGCTCCTTACTCATGACTTCATCACCACGAACTACTACTGCATTCTCAAGGCTTCCGCCCTGAATCAAACCTTTATCTAACAGAGGTTTAACATCCTCATAATATACGAATGTTCTCGCTGGAGCTATTTCCTTCTCATATAGCTCAGCATTCACCTCGCTACTAAAATACTGTGTAAAGCGACCGTCTGGACCAACGTTTGTCACAGAGACCCGAAACTTTTTATCCGGCACGATCGTTACCAACGAACCGCTTTTAGTCTCAATATGGATCGGCTCACGAACTTCATAAACCTTACGATACTTATCCTGTGCGACAGTTCCTGCTTGTTTAATAAGTTCGACAAATGGCTTAGACGAACCATCACCGATGGGTGGCTCGTTTGCATCCATCTCAATGATCGCATTATCAACTCCCATACCACAAAGTGCTGAGAGAACGTGCTCTACGGTATGAACTTTAACAGATCCTTCTGCAAGAGTTGTAGCGCGCTCCACCGTCTGCACCTTATCCACATCAGCATCTATGAAGGGCTGATCGTCCAAATCGATACGGCGAAATTTAAAACCATGCCCTGCTGGCGCAGGCTTGATCGTAAGGGTCACTTTCGCCCCCGTATGAAGTGAGGTGCCCTCTAGTGTGGCGCTAGCGGCTACTGTATGTTCCATCTCTGCAGACATTTAACTTATCTATATTAAAAA
>CAYNLE010000086.1:0-4636 GCA_964397975.1 uncultured Verrucomicrobiales bacterium
GAAACAAAAAAGTGTGTGCCGAGAGTTTTTAAAGCCTCCAGCACACACTTAAAATAATTATACTAAAATGAATCTTACTTTACGAGCTTCTCGATGAGTTGATTCATTCTTGCTGACATCTGATGCGTATTCTCCAGAAGTCCTGCAGCTAGTAATGCATTATCAGTGAGTTGCTGTGCGATGAGTTTTGCTGTGTCCTGATCACTATCAGCGAGTTTCGCTAAACCGTGAATTACACTGTGACGTGGATTGATTTCCAATGTTGCTTTTGTCATTGGCATATCTTGTCCCATAGCCTGCATCATGGCTCTCATTTGAGCATTTGGAGCTTCTTTAGGAGTTAATGCCGCTACAGGACTGTCAACGAGTCTGCCTGATGATTCTACTGAATCAATACGCTCTGAGAGCTCTTCTTTAAGGAATTCGATCAGTTTATCTCTGTCAGCTTCGCTAAGTTCTTCACCGTCTGCAGCTACATCATCGAGGTCGATTTCTGCACGGTCTGCTGATATAAGCTTCTTACCTTTGAACTCAGGTAATGCTTCCATTACGTATTGATCTACAGGCTCTGTGAAGAAACAAACTTCGAGACCACGAGCTTTAAAAGCTTCTAGGTAAGGACCACTTTCGATCGCGTCACGTGACATACCTACTAGATAGTAAATATTTTCCTGCTCTTCTTTTGCACGATCATTGTATTCAGCGAATGATGTTTGCGTTCCTTTTTCGCTCATAGAGCTTTCGAATCTTAATAGGTCTGCAAGCTGCTCCTGGTGCTCGTAACTGGTTGCGATACCTTCTTTAAGGAAACGGCTGAATTTATTATAAAATTCAAGATACTGCTCAGTATTCTTCTTTGCTTCACCAGCGAGGAACTTCAGATAGCGCTTAGTGATGAGCTTATTAAGCTTCTGAACAAGCGCACTATCTTGCATGGTTTCTCTGGAAATATTAAGCGGAATGTCTTCACTATCAATGACTCCGCGTAAAAACCTCAACCACTCAGGGAGAAGTTTTTCAGGCTTAGCATCGATCAATACACGGCGACAATACAGGGAGACCCCTGCTTCCATTTGCCCCATACCGAACTGCTCAGTATTTTCTGTTGGAGTGAAAAGTAGCGCATTAATAGCGAGTGGAGCGTCTGCACTGAAGTGCATAGTGTGACGAGGCTTATCATGTGAATGTGAAGTGAACTTGTAGAACTCTTCATATTCTTCTTCGCTGATTTCAGACTTACTCTTTAACCAGAGAGCTTCCACTTTGTTGATACGCTCACCGTTTAGTGTGATCGGGAAAGATACAAAGTTAGAGTATTTCTCTAGAATACCTTTGATACGGGTTTCTGTGCTGAACTCCGCCATATCTTCCTTCAGGTGGATAAGAATACTACATCCACGTTTGGCATCAGCGTTTGCATCGATGCTGTAGCCAGTTTTACCATCACTACTCCAGGTGTTTCCAGAAGCTGCTGTGTCCCATGAGTGAGTTGCGACTTCTACCTTATCGGCTGCCATGAAGGCTGAGTAAAATCCTACACCGAACTGCCCTATCACATCTGCGTTAGAGCCCCCCTCTTTCATTTTCTCAAGAAATGCCTTTGTGCCAGAGTGAGCAATGGTGCCGAGGTTTTCATTAAGCTCAGCCTCAGTCATCCCGATGCCGCTATCGGCAATGGTAAGTGTCTTTGCCTCTTCATCGATTGTGATATCGATAGTAAGTTCGCGGTCTTGCTCATAAACCTCAGCTTCGGTAAGCTGCTTAAGACGCATTTTTTCCAAAGCGTCAGATGCATTAGAAACTAGTTCACGAACGAAAATCTCTTTATCCGTGTAGAGTGAGTGAATAACGATATCAAGAAGTTGGCTAACTTCCGCTTGAAATGTATGTGTGTGTTCTTCTGTAGCAGTAGACATAATGATAGTAGGTTTTTTAAATAAAAAACACCGTGAAACATAGCGCCTCACGAGACGCGGAAACATAGCTAAGCCCCCTCACCCTGCAAGTGAAAACACCTAATGAATAAATAGAAACTATCGATTTCTACCGCTTAGAGGCTGAGCTGTTAAAATACGTTATACTCAATAACTTATTTAGGACCAAATTAGTCCTGATCTTCATACGGCATGATTCGCCCTATTTCAGCACTTTCAGATAGCCATTTGATTAGCTTATCAACCTCTGCGCTATCGCCGCGAATAGCCTCTAGCCCTGCCCAGTCAATATGAGGCTTTGATTTTGCAGCAGCCACCCGAGTGACGTCTAGCTTCTCCATTAACGCCTCCGTTTCACGAGGGTGAGCGTTAATAATATTCGCTGGGCGTGGTAGCTCATCTAATATTTCAGCCGTTAAGCCGAATGTGGTGACGCCTACACCAAAAACTGTACTTAATTTACGAACACTCTCAGCGAGAGCCTCGTCTTCAATAGGAGCTGCATAAAAAAGCTCCCCACCCTGGGCCCATACAGATGAGCTTAAAGTCTGGAAGAAATCCTCTCTATAAGAGTGATGTGCTGGATTAATCCGTAGACGGACGGCATGTAGACGGAAGGACGGTAGCCCTAGTTGAGACTTAAGTTTAAGGAGATGGCGCGAATGGTCTTCCTGATCACCACTTTCCCAGTCGACCAGTAACATCTCAGGGAACTTCCATAAGTTCCCAATAGGAGCATCTGCGCCAAAAGGTTCACGGAAGGTAAACGGATAACGCGCATTTACCTCACACCATTTATTTACGATAGCGCGGAACTTGCGGATACGCATAATCGCATGATCCACCTCATCGTTATCAGAGTACATGTCATCAAGTCTGCCTTGATACTGTGAGAACAGCTCTTGGGCACTTGATAGTGCAGGCACTGACGCAGGTCTTTTATAATACCCCTGTCCTTTCTCTACCTTCGCAATAGGTGAAGTAGGATCACATGACATAATAGAGAAGTGATATCTCAATGAAGCATCGGAGTAGTTCCCGTCCAGCTTTATGCGTAACATGCGGATCAATTCAGTTCCCTTAATAGCCTCCTTAGGGTTAGCTGGTAGGTATTCTATTAGGGCGTCTGTAAGTTGCTTGCGGAGACTCATTGGAGTTTTTAGTATAAAAGAGAGGTGTATAATTAAATTTATACACTAGATTGTCTGTGCAACATAAAATCTATAACGCGCTCTCTCTCAAGCATCATTTTTAAAAAAATATAATTATTATGCTTTTTTGTGAATAACTCTTCAAAAATAATCGTCGCATTACCACATGAAACAATCTTTTCCTAATATTCTAAATAAACTCTCTCGATACACTTCCTCGTGGCAGATTACTAAGATATCACACTGCACCTGTGCCCTCGCAGTAGCATTCACTTTTATAACAGGTGCCTACTCCACTGCGCATGCAGATGCAGCTGCAGAACAGATTCTTAATAATGTTCGTTTAGGAACAATACTTCAAAATGGAAAACTCGAAGGTCATTTACGAAAAAAAGGAAATCGCACACCTCTTACCCTGACCATGCAGGGGGCGAATATTTCGTTTCAGTTCTTAAAAGACAATAAATGGTCTGGATTCTCAATGCAGCTTAAGGATGGGAATACTAAACTTTTTGAGACGACTAATGGTAAAGCGACACGTTTTCCAAAAAACAAAATTAGTAACCCTATTTTTGGAAGTGATCTCACCTATGAAGACCTTTCACTAAGATTCCTCTACTGGAAAGATGCTACGATACTCGGGCAAGAAACTTTAAAGACTCAAAAAACAACCAAACTTCGTCTTAATAACCCTGGTAACGATGGTAAGTATAAAACAGTCTACATCTGGGTTCATAATAAATCAGGCGGCCTGATGCAAATCGCTGGATACGATGCAGCCGGTAAACTGCTCAAACGCTTCCATGTTACCGATTTAATGACAGTCGACGGCATGCAAACAATTAAAAAAATGAATGTAAATGCTTACAAAGTAGGAACTAATAAGGTCATAGGTGTTAGTTATCTTGAGTTTAAAAAAGCGGAACGACTAAAACCAAGAGGTTTATAGTCTGTTGAAGGAAATGAAGGCCTATGGAAGGGTTGGCTATCATGAACTTATGGCAGCTGTGATTTCACCTTCCGTAGGAAAAGCCCCCCCTCTTTCTTTCTTCCAGAGTAGCTCTCCATCGCGGCGAACCTCAAAAATACCACCTTTACCGTCGATAAGTTCTACAGTTACATTCTCTAACTCGCTAATTTCAGCTGACACACGGTCAGCTTCTGGACGATAGTTTCACTGCACGCAGTATTCGATCTCTACTTTCATAGAAGCAGTAAACAGCAGAATCTAAGGACTTGTCACGCAGAAGACAAAAAAACACAAAAACACATCACTTTTATCTTGTAAAAAAGTGAATCTTCGTAGAGTTTCTGCCCGCCGTCCAATCAGGACATTCAAGGCCACAGTCGGGGGGTAGCTCAGCTTGGTAGAGCGCTGCGTTTGGGACGCAGATGTCGCAGGTTCGAATCCTGTCCCCCCGACCACTTTAAAAAAGCCGCTAATCAAATAAATGATTAAGCGGCTTTTTTGTGTCTTGAAGTTGATTGAAATAAAAAGGTGGTATGCAAGTGTTTCGGCTAGATCCCTCTACAAATTACTCAAAACCACGC
>CAYNLE010000087.1:0-4154 GCA_964397975.1 uncultured Verrucomicrobiales bacterium
CCGCCTCTGAAACCGCGTCTACCGCCACCGAATCTACCTCTAAAACCGCGCCTGCTACGACCGAAGCCACCTCTGAAGCCTCCATGCCCATAAGAACTCCCTAAATGATAAGCGTATACAGGCTGCAATACATTATAATACCAAGCTTCGGTCACCTTTTTTTCCTTCGAAACAACAGCCCTAGTGCTCGGCTCACCAAGAGCCAAAAATACAGCTTGTTTCCTCATACCCTCCTCTATTTTTCCCAGACTTACTAATTCCTGATGCTCAGGGCTCAGTGACTGATAAATTTCAGGGTTTTTCTTGATTCTAATTTGCGGGTTAGAGCTACAACTAACAAATAACAGACTAGTAAATAAAACTAAAATATAGGGGGTGAAGTTCATACGATCACACTAAACCTAAAGAATAGTAATTGCAACTAGCCATTTATTCTAAAAATAAAAAATATATGAAAACAGACTTGCCAAAATACTCTAGAATTTATCAACCTTGTCTTCGTCAAAAAGTATAACGTTACATTTTATTTACTCCATGTCTGAAAAACCTATCCCTACAGAAGAAATCGATAACGCACTTAAACGTTGCCCTGAGTGGGAAGCTGAAGGTAACGCTATTACTCGCTCTATCGAATTTGAAGATTACATGGACGGCATCGACTTCGTAAACGATCTCGCTGACATAGCTACAGAAGCTCAACACTATCCTGAAATCGATATTCGTGACTGCAAGGTGACACTGCGCCTAAGATCAGAAGATGCAGGCGGTGTAACAGAGATCGACCTCGAGCTAGCCTCCCGCATCGACAATGTAGTAGACTAACTAAATTTATTAAATTTTAATTTCCCAAAGCTAGAGGCGTTCACCGTGCTTCTAGCTTTTTTTTGAGCCTATTTAGCGAGCAAGTAATAAGTCGTCGCTCTCTAAGCCTGTTAGTTTCTTCAGGCCAGTAAGTAAACGCCACAGCGTAGCCATAAGAATAATAATCATAGGAACACCTATAACGGCAAAGCCCCAACCAGTTAGCTTAGCCACCCCTTCATTAAATACTTCTTGAGAACCCGTTGCCCCTTTTAGAAAATACATCGCTAAAAAGTAGTTCATCACCATGCTAATAAAAAATGAACCAGCTAAAGATAACGTCCCCGAGAAAATTAACTTATCATAAGCAGGTCGCTCGGAACGCTCTTCCACCTTTTTCTCAATCACCGGTATATTAAAGAAATCTGGGTTATAAAGGAAGACTCGAACCAAAGGAGTCTTTGTCCAATGTGAAAGTAATATCGTAAGTCCAAATACAAATGGTATCGCAGCCTCTTTAAGAGCAAACCACAAAGGAGCTTTTACATCTACTTGGCCGTTATCCTGGTAGGACATAAGAGCAATTCCACCAGTTAATAAAATGCTAACAATACCCAATATAGAGAAAAAATTGGGCTTTTTCGTCTTCAGAAGATGATGAACGCCATAAGCCACGGGTAATAATACAGCCACCAACATCCCCCAAAGAGGTCCTATGTGCCAGAGTTTCTCACCATCAGCTTGCTCCAAAGGAAATTTATCTCCCTTACTTAAAAAACTAAGCGCAGCTACTGGAATAAGAACATTCCACATAATGTTAGCGAGTGGGTTTTCTTGTTTGGTCTTCGGCATAATCTAAAAAAGCAACTTATCGTATAGGAATTTTGTATGTAGACAAAAAATAAAAAACGGCGACTAACCTATCATTAGCCACCGTATCTAAAACTTCAATAGGTTATACTTTACCAAAGATCGAGTTACCACTCGATAGCAAATCGTCACACGCAACCTTAAGGCGATCACACAGACCTTGCTCAGCTTTCTTGAGGTAGCCGCGAGGATCATAAGCCTTCTTATTACCAACCTCACCGTCCACTTTAAGCACACCTTCGATATTTTCACACATATGCTTCACTATAGGACGGGTAAACGCATACTGCGTATCCGTATCGATGTTCATTTTAATAACACCATACTCAAGAGTCTCGCGAATTTCTTCTAAAGATGAACCTGAGCCGCCGTGAAATACTAAATCCATTTCAGCATCTTGACCATACTTAGCGATCACTGCATTCTGACCATCACGAAGAATAGTCGGCTTAAGCTTAACTGCACCTGGCTTATACGCACCATGTACATTGCCAAAAGTAGCCGCAAACATATAGCGGCCAATACCATCTAAGCTCTCATAAACATGTAACATTTCTTCAGCTGATGTATAAAGTTTCTCAGCAGGTAGGCCAGATGTATCATGTCCGTCTTCTTCACCACCTACACAGCCAGCTTCTATTTCTAGAATAATATTCAGTTCAGCACACTCTTTCAGTAAGCCTTTAGAAATCTCTAAATTTTCATCAAGATCTACTACTGATCCATCAAACATATGAGACTGAAAGAGAGGTCCCTTACCCTCTGCTGCACGATCTCTAGAAACCTGAAGTAATGGACGTAAGAAGCTATCTACTTTTTCTGGATGACAATGGTCTGTATGAAGGGCCACTAAAACATCATATTTTTCTGCTAGTAAATGTACGGCTTCAGCTAATACTCGAGCCCCGTATGCATCATCTGTGGCACCTGTTCCAGAGGCGAAACCACCGCCACCGGTAGATACTTGAATAATTCCGTCAGATCCAGATTCGGCAAAAGCTTTCAAAGCACCATTAATAGTAGTCAATGATGTGACATTAATTGCAGGGTATGCGTAACCACCTTTTTGGGCGGCATCTAACATAGCGATATATTGTTCGGGTGTTGCAACTGGCATAATATGAATTTAGTTATACAGAATAGAGAGTAACTGGCAAGTCATCGTCAGAGGAATACTAGAATTTTTCTAGCGTAGGAATGCACAAACTTGACCATGTTTCCAGACGGTCATAAAGTTCCCCTTTCAACCTATTAAGTGGGCTTAATGTTAACTCGGATATAGCATCTTCATTTGCACAAACTTCTTCGTCATCGAGATCGATTAAATGAACAACACCCAGATGAACTTTACCAACCGTATTACTGTCATCATTTAATATTCCTATAATTTGGTTTGTGTAGGAACCCGAAATATTTAATTCCTCATCAATCTCACGATTGACTCCTGCCATATAAGTTTCTCTCCCTAAATGATCGTCTCTCTTATCAATAGGGTTGATATGCCCACCCACGCCAAGTGAAATCTGAGCATGTAAACGTGACTCCCCCCCTGACTTCCCACGTGTATAATGAAGAAATTTATCTCCATTACTACTTTTGACTCGGAAAATACAATATGGAATAAGCTGCTTATATGAAGGGTCTTCTTCAGCTAAAGCTCTATCCATAAAAAAGTTGTTTTCACTGTTTAGTATAGAAGGCAGGTAGCTAGCCGCTTCAGTGTTCATCCCTTGAAACGAACCTAACGAGTCAAATAATTCACGTTTAATAACAAGAACCTTCTCGCCTTTATAATCTTTCATCGATTTATAATAATTTACTGCAAAAATCTAACCAACTACTTTTTCAGTTCAGCTTGAGACAATACATAATCAATTACTCGCTGATCATCTCCTTGAGATGCCCATACCTGCCTTAAAAAATCAGCAGGAGAAATTCCTCCATTTTTATTCAAAAAATTCCGATCGCCTCCACAACCAAACATCACATCTGGATCTAGCTCTCCACTTAACTTTGCATTAGCTTTAGCAATAATCCTCGGTAAATAAGCCATCCCTGAGAGAGCCTCTCCAAAAGTAGGTAAATCAGCTGACGTAATTTCTTTTGAACTAAGCTCACCGTTCTGGACCACTAAAAAATAATCTCTTCTTACTGCAGTAACTAACAAAGCAGTAGACTCGCTCGGAGCACCTTCGTCGACTAAGTCTTCTACAAAATCAAATAGCTCACGAGGTTTACAACCTATTGACTCAAGAAATGTTATATCCCCTTGAGTATAATATGACATAAAGTCACGCTCTCCAGACTTATACTTCTCCACACAACATCTAAATAGCTTAACAAATTGTTCATTCCAGTTCATATCGAAAGAAACCTATTTAGCCTACTACTCAGAGGCAAACAGAAAGTCATTTTCTATATAAGATTTAATTAAGCTCCAATTTATCCATTGATGCTAGGGGATATTCTCACCTACTGAGAGG
>CAYNLE010000088.1:0-4086 GCA_964397975.1 uncultured Verrucomicrobiales bacterium
CGCTGCGGTAAATTATTCGATACGTCGAATAGACTTGGGCCAAGGGTCAGTGAATTCTTCACCTTCTTGCCATGCTTTAACTTCCTCATCAGTGCAGAGCGCGTCGTTCAATGCAGATGCGAAGCCTTCAAGATCCGCCTTGAGCCCGATAAAGGTGAGCTCATTGTGGCGATCACCAAAGACGGGGTGCTTGGTCTCAAGCTGTGCCTTCAAGTGCTCAGTTTCTTCGGGTAATAGTGTCTTATCCTTAACGATTTCTGCGCGCCATTGACCTTTGAGCTCCAGCGCGATCTGACTTCCTGACTGCTGCCAGAGTAGGACGTAGCCGGGCCGAGAAGCTAGCCACAGAAACCCTTTGGTGCGATAGAGACCAGTCCCCATTTTACTACGGCACGCCTCGTATAACCGTTCCGGATGAAATGGTCTGGAGTCACGGAGAACGAGTGACTCAACATTTCCTGCAATACTAGACTCCTCAGTAACTCCTAGCTTTTCGGCTCGTGCCTCCAAAGTTGAGACCTTTGGCGCCGGCACTGATTCAAGTTGCGGCAGGAGAATTCCCGCCTGAGAGGAGAGCCCAATGGTCGCATGTGGCTGAAGCTTTTGCAGATTTTTGACCTGAGCTGCAGCAGTTTCTTGAGAAATGGTATCGACCTTAGTGAGTATGATCACATTGGCGAACGCCATCTGCTCCACAAGAACCTCAGAAGCACGGCGCAGGGCTGAGTCTTCAGAAGCTATAGACTCCCCGGTTAGGACTCTACCATCAGCAAAGTCACGGTGGAGATTAAGCGCATCAACAGTGACGATAAAATGCCGCAGAAAAAAACGATCATCCTGTATTAGGGCCTTAATTAATGGCCAAGGCCGAGCCACACCGGTGCTCTCACAAAGAACCACTGGAGCAGCAGGATCAAGCTTAGATATTTCCTCTAACGCTGTCCCTACTGAAGTGGAAAGATGTTCACTTACATGGCTCCCATGCAGTGCAGCCACACGCCCGACGAGGTGCCCTTGAACAGGCTCTGACCCTTCATCTGAGAGAAGTTCCGCATCGAGCCCAAATTCACTCAGATCATGCACGATCGTTGCTGCCTCTTTAAGAGTTTCATCACGTCGCCAGCGCCGGAGAAGTGTCGTCTTACCTGAGCCTAAAAAACCACAGAGGGTAACGATGGGAATGGGTTCCGATTGCATAAAATATAGATTTGAAAATGTTCTTTGTATGAAGGCTTAGGCAGAGCTTATGTGAACTTCTGATTCAGCATGCTAGTTACCTGACATGAATGGCATCTTTTACTACTTAAAGTGCGCTCCCAGCTCTATTTCAAGTTCCTCATAAACTTCGCTACATTGACTTAGCTG
Source organism: uncultured Verrucomicrobiales bacterium (assembly GCA_964397975.1). Lineage (GTDB taxonomy): Bacteria > Verrucomicrobiota > Verrucomicrobiia > Verrucomicrobiales > Akkermansiaceae > Oceaniferula. The sequence continues at coordinate 1,366 of CAYNLE010000088.1, forward strand.
TTAACTCTTATATGCTAGCCACATGAGCTTTCTCAGCTGCGCTGAAATTACTGAAAAAGTCATCCAGAGCCTTACCGCCTTTTGTTTTCTTCATCGGCCATATGGTATTTACATGACCGGCTACCTATTCCGGTAATTGAGAAGAGTGATGTTCAATAATTTTCCAGTTCTGTCCATTCCAACGATAAACGTAAGTATAACGAGCTGTTACAGATTGCCCGTCCTTAAAAGTGAAAGTGTATACTCCTGAATTAATAGCCATATCATTAAATATGCGAATATTAGCTTCATTAATTTTACCCACAGGTCCTTTCGCTAAAAAATTAACAAAGTAATCTTCAATTTCCGCATGATTATGGCGGACTTGGTTTGAGACTGTTGGCAGTAGAATCGCGTTGTATTCATATAGCTCTACTACTGCTTTTGGGTTTCCAGTTTGAAGAGCGCTATTCCACATCTCGAACAGCTCGCCAATTTCATTTTTACTCATACTCGTATGTTAATTTTATTATGTTTAAAGCTGTGTAGGATTCTCTGTTCCCTCATAAACCGATTCAGGGTCAAAAGACTTTTCGTTTTCGGTAAATTTTAATTTAACCTCATCGTTTGACCCAGGTTTCAGAGGGATTTCACGGTAGAAACAAGAACGATAGCCAACGTGGCAAGATGCTTCATTTCCACCAATCGAAGGTGCTGTCAGGGTGACTTTTATAATAACACAATCTTGATCATCATCAATCAGAATACTTTGAATATTCTGGAACATTCCTGAGGTTTCACCCTTTTTCCAAAGTTGCTGACGCGAGCGTGACCAGTAGTGAGCTAGTCCAGTATCAATACTCAAACGGAGTGCTTCAGCATTCATAAATGCAAACATCAGCACCTCACCCGTTTCAGCGTGAGTAGTGATACATGGGATACAGCCTCGCTCATCAAACTTTGGTGCAAGCTGGTCGCCCTCCTCTACTTGTTCTATAGAAACACGCTCAGCGAAAGGAATTCTGGCATCAATAGATTCTGTTACAGTATTTTCGTTAGACATAGGATATTATTATTGTTGTTAGTATAATTTATAAATTTGTTCGATTAAACTTTTGGCAATGTGATCTGTTGATCCTGGTTTTGATATTTACCTGTCCTTTTACTATATGAGGTAGAGCACTCCTTACCTTGGAAGAAGAGCATCTGGACAATTCCTTCGTTCGCATAGATCTTACAGTCAGCAGCTGATGAATTTGAAAACTCTAGCGTCAAATGCCCGCTCCACCCAGCTTCAGCTGGAGTAACATTCGCAATAATACCACAGCGAGCATAAGTGCTTTTCCCAACACAGATAGCAGTAACATCAGCTGGTAGACTTAATTTCTCTATAGCTACGCCTAAACCATAGCTACGTGCAGGCAAAATGAAATAATGACCACCCTCGTCACTCTCCAGTGCTACATTTTCCAAATTTGCTGATTTAAACTTCTTAGGATCAACTACCGTTCCTGGGATGTGCCTAAAGACCTTAAACTCTTTAGGTGAAAGCCTCAAATCATAGCCGAAACTAGAAAGCCCATATGAAAGCACCTGTGTTCCATCATCAGTAAGCCGAACAAGCTCTGGCTCAAAAGGTAAAATCATACCTGAAGCTGCCTGCTCAGTTATTTGTTTATCATTTAAAATCATATTAAAAGGGGCATTTATTTATCGGCTAAAGCTAAGGCTCGCGATAGCATCATGAGTGTGAATGCTTTCTTCATTACATATGTGGAGCTCAAACTTTTTAACACGATCGTCGTCGCGGAGAACTAAAGCTGCCTTACGTATAGTATCCTCAACAAAAGCAGGTTGCTCATAGGCTAACATCGTCACATGCCTTTCATCGGCACGCTTCAGCAAAGGATAGATCGGTGCGCTACCAGCATACTGAAGTTTATCAAAAACCTCCTGAGGAAATATAACCTCATCACCTGCATTCCATTCAATTTTCACTTTCACCCAGCCGCGCTGACTGTGCGCTCCGTAGTCACTGATATCTCTGCTACATGGACAAAGCGTTGTAACAGGAATATTCAGAGTATAGCCTAAATTACAGACCGCATCATCTTGGTAACCGTGCCACGTGGTTTCAATACCCTGCCAAGCTGGTAACTCAGTCTTAGGTGTAGGTCTCTCCACAAACCACATGAAATTGCAGTCAACAGTCGCACTCTGAGACTGTTGACGCTGACGGATCATCGTTAAAAATTCAGCCATCGTTGTAGGCCCAAGTGGCTCTTTACTATGATGCAGAGTTTCCAACAAACGGCTCATATGAATCCCCCGAGCATCAGGAGAGAGAGAGACCTTGAGTGACATGCACGCATCCTTAATCTCACTACGGCTCGAAGTTTCCCATCCAGAAATAAGAACAGGGTAACGGACATTACTAATACCCACATTGTCTATACCAATACCTCGTGCATCGATCTCCGCTTGAGGGTCAGCCTCAGGGGCTTTTACTACTATACTACTCATCTTTTTTAGGTGTTTAATTCAGGCTAGTATTCATTCTTACGGACTTAGTTCAGCCGTTTTGAATAATTCAAAAGGACCGTGCCAGATAACGCACAGAGGCTTTCCCCGCCCACTTAACGCAACTTACTTGCGTTTATGTATGAGGCACATGTAATTAAAGCAAGTAGAGTTTCCTAAAAAATCGTCACCATTTGACTGCGATCTTATTTGAAATCACGC
>CAYNLE010000089.1:0-3765 GCA_964397975.1 uncultured Verrucomicrobiales bacterium
CTCCATTCTCTCATCGAACGGTCTCTTAAAGTACGATAATTTTTCGCACTCATCAGATGACGTTGTTGTCGAAAGTGATTATTCATCACCATACCCGCCTCTCTTCTTTTTAAGCTTTTTAGCAAATTCTGAACCAAACTTTTGACACCATTGGCGGATAGTTTCGTAGCTAACCTCAATTCCTCTATAGGCTAAAATTTCTTCTACCTCACGAAAACTTAATGAATATCGGTGATAGAGGTTATACTGCGTGCGCAATGATGTTGGGAGGAAAACGAAAACCTGAATACTGGAGCATTAGTAATTCTATAGCACATTTTTTCAATCATGTCTGCCTAAGTTGACAATACCAAAAAGAGGCTAATTACTTAGCGTGATCTACTAAGAACTGCACCGTGCGGTCTATGATTTCATGCCGTGACGGTGAAATATCTGCATCCACCTTTCTCCAGTTATGCCCCGCATTTTTAACGATCAGAATTTCTACAGGAGCTTTTACAGTTTCGAGCTCTTTCTCCATACGAACAGCCTGCTTCACAGGAATAGTAGTATCTTTATCACCCTGAATCATGAGTAGCGGAGGACTATCTTTAGTCAGGTAAGTAATGGGACTCATCTCAGCATAAAGTCTCACCTTATCTTTAGGGTCAGCATTTTTACCTAGAATACGTGGCCCAAAACGATCACGAAAGTTCTCCCTATCATTATGGTTGAACAGTTGTTCATCTTGAAAATCACAAGGACCATACCACGATACACCGGCAGCAGTTTTATAAGGGTATTCCGCTAAATCAGGATCGCCCAAAAGAGAGTCTGATGGTGAGAGAAGTAACATTTGAGAAATATGACCTCCTGCAGAGTCTCCAAATGTATAAATGCTCGACGGATCAATACCTAGCTCTTCACTGTGGGCAGAGAGAAATCTAATAGCATCCTTAGAATCGATAACGCAATCACGCATCATGGTATCTCCGCTTTTCTCCCACAAACGATAAGTAACAGCAGCTACGCAAAAACCCTGCTCTAGCAACTTTTTATGAACAACATCAAATGAAGCGTGAGCCGCTCCATGCCTACTCCCTGTAGCCCAGCCTCCACCATGAGTGTAAATCACGACAGGTTTCTCCTTACCATTATCTACATCTGGGAAATAAAAATCTAAGTAAAGATTTTGAGTGCTCGTTTTCTTGTAAAGCACATCCAGCATTTTCTCCCCTTTACTCTCAATATATTTTTTAGATTGTTTCTCTAATTCTTTTAAATCAACAGCATTATCACCATCTTCATCAAGCTGCATCAGCTTTGACCTCTTCTTCTCTATTTCTTCTTTCTGGATTTTCCCGTCCCCATTTTTATCCATCTGCGTCATCAAGAGCTGAGAAGACTCCTGTATATATTGCTCTCTAGACTCTTTAAGAGGTTCCAGAGCTTGCGTATTGCTAACACAGCAAAACGCTAGTGAAGAGATAAGGTATTGTGAGTATTTATTCATATTCTTAATTGAGCTTAACGTAGTATACGGCAGTTACTGCGCTAATTGACTACATCAATGTAGACTTTTATAAATATTATTAAAGTGATTAATCTACTTGTTTAGCCTCTCCCATGGCTTCAGCTCTGGGTGCTTAAATACAAAGCCCTCTGTGAGTAATCGTGTGGGAACAACCTGGCGTGATCCCAAAAAACTAGACCCTTTATAACTGCAGTGTTAGATTCTCGTTTCCCAACAAATACCCTACCTATGACTCAGAGGAAAAACTTGCACCCTAAAGGAAGTATAATGGATATAGGGAGACTAGGAAATCCACTTAGCCTTAAAAGGCCTTAGGAAAAGATCAGATTTCCTAACTTATTTCTAACTAGTTAAAAAAAGCTTTACTTTTAAAAGCTCTTAAACTACGAACCCGCAGGCTTCGGACTAAAAAACCCCTGGCTCAGCTATCAAAAAACTAATAAATATATTATGAAACTAATCACACCCCTAATTTTAGCAGCTACATCACTATCATCTTTCGCTTCGGTGAGTTTTGATTTCCCTAACGGACTCATATTAGATGATGTTACAGGTGCGCAGGTAGGAACCTTCACCCTAGTAAGTAGCGGCGTTGTTTTAACTGAGACCACAGATATTCAAGCCTTCCAAATTGATGGAACAACAAACATTGCCATCCAAGGACAGGGCACTGATTTTGACGGAGATCCAACAATTTCTTTGACCGTGAATCTTACTAATACAGCGTTCTCTATAGAAAGCTTTAATGTTGCGTCTACTTCAACTGTCAGTGGTGTTACTCCTGCCAATGGTCTAGGTTTCAATATTGGAAATACCACTGGAAATGGAGCTAATCCTGCTGATTTAGGCCTTTCATTCAATGTCGACGGAACTTTCACAACTGGAAACACAGCAGGCGGTATATTTGTGTTCGATGCTGTCAATAGTGACATTCAGGCAGACGGCACTTTGCTAGCTGGCCAGATTGCTGCTGCAGATACTACGCAGTCAGGCGATCATCTTGATGATACATTCTTGTTCGTGTCAGATACACCGGTCGGTAATGGCGATACATTCGAAACTACTATTATTAGCTTCGATGATAATACAATTTCTGGTGAAGCTTTCAGATTTGATCTCGTTATCGTTCCTGAGCCAAGCTCAACAGCGCTTCTTGGCCTAGGTGCATTGGCTCTTTTTGCTCGCCGTAAGCGCTAGTAACAGTTCGCTTTTTGAGCACGTCATGGTATTTAACCATGATATGCTCAATTAAAGTATTTTTTTTAAAAGCCTCGATTTTTCGAGGCTTTTTTTATTGCCTTAGATCTAGCAAGTCGTTGGTTATAATAGTTCGTCTAAAATGTGTATAGCATACCTCAAATTGATCATCCTCGTTTTGTCGATTTAATCATATTCTTGAGCATTACACACTCAACTTTCAGATCATTAGGTATATCTTCCAGTTTCCATGGTAAACGATATCTCCAGTTTCTGCCTCCCACCGTGCCAGGGATATTGATTCGCTCAGTGCTATCGATCAAACCTGTGATCATCAGCGCCGCGTAGTTAGCATTTGATTTCAGTAGATTACTCAGTAACGCCCACTTCACCACAGATCCATAATCAGCGTAGGCATCAGCCGCGCCTTTGGGTATTGGGTAATCCAGCAAAGTCACTCAGCAGCGCCAATCCCTCTAGCGCACCTTGGTGTTCTTCACCTCCAAGCATTCCCTTAAGGGTATTCCACATGGCTGGAATCGATTCATGATCGTGAGTTGCGTAGGTAGTAAAGGCGCACTCTGGGTATTCGTTCCCCTTTACAGCGTCCCCGTCATCTCTGCTTTCCCAGTGGCAGACTTTGAAACCTGCGATTCCCAGCTTCTCTAGATTAGGGCGGACATAGTCAGGCACTCCCCAGCACTCTCCTTGCTAGAACCTTGTGACTCACACAGGAGCCGAGATGATAAGTGGATTGAACTTGGTGTTTCTATAGTGATACTTGCCCCAGATAGTGGTCGCGGATTTTTACAAGACCTCGTCAGCCGTGGAAAATACGCACCTGGCGGAGGTCATTTTTTTGAAACTTTAAAAAGCCAACGTCGACTTAGCCTGTGTGCTGAGCTTTCTGAAAAACTAGCTCGAAAAGTAGAGGCTCAGCTGGTTCAGAAGACCTCTTGGCGAAAGTCCTGTGAAGCACTCAACACCCCCTATATCCCTTCATAATCAACGACTTAGGACGCCCGCCTCACACGAGGAAAATTGAATCGAATTTA
>CAYNLE010000090.1:0-3736 GCA_964397975.1 uncultured Verrucomicrobiales bacterium
TTTTCCGTCCAATCGCGGCCATCGGAGGGCGTAGTATACCAGACGTAATAGAGCTGACCTACCTTGATTTCATCGCTCGGGTCCCTCCGCATCACACCTTCTTCCAAGCTAACAACCTCTAGGTTAGGGTGCGTCACTGTGAAGGTTTTTATTTGAGTTCAGTGTTGTTAGCGTCTGTGATTTTCCGTTTTTTTGCTGCAGATATAGAGGCAATGGATTGCTCGCTTAGAGTTTTCCCGTTGCTTTGCAGGGTGGACTTCGACATGGAAGCCAGATTGTTCTAGGAGTTTTTTAAATTTAGGTGCTGGTTCTGAGAGCCAGTAGGAAAGTTTACCTGTGGTAGTGAGTAGTTGCCCTAGTTTCCGTAAAAAAACTGGCGAATAGAGGCGCGCATTACCCTTGGTGATAAGGTCATCGGGCGTATTATCGATATCGAGTAAGAGAGCGTCGTAATTTCCATTAGGCTTATTCGATAGAGTCTTGAAAAGGTCTCCTTGAATAATCTGAGTGCGAGGGTCTTCAAGTAGCGGGCCATTGTGCTCCACCAGAAATGTTCGGTTCCACTCGATCAGTGGAGGCATTAATTCTGCTACTTCTATGGTCGCTGGACTGGCAAGAAGCTCTAAGGTTCGCTTCAGGGTAAAGCCAAGGCCTAATCCTCCGATGAGAACTCTAGGAGGGGGCGATTTTTTGGATGGCCTTTTACGATGTTCAAGAATATGCGCGCAGCCTTTCTCAGCTAGTAACTGCTCGGAATAAGTGTGATTTGTACTCATCAACTCATTACCATTATATTTCAGCACAAACTCTTTACCCCGTTTATGCAGTGAAAAAACAGTGCCATCTGCCATTTGAGACTTTCCCAAATCTTCATAAGGAATCATACGCGTTAGATTCCCCTAAATATTACTTCGAACAAGCATAGATTGAAGAAAAACAGTCTCAACTACCCAGAGTTAAGCTTCTCGGTGGAGCAACGAGGATTAGCTATTTAACTGTTTTTGTAAAATGTCTGATAAGCACGTGGGGACATTCCCATTAGTTTAGTAAATGCGCGTGAAAAATTAGAGTGTTCTTCGTAGCCAAGAGCAGTAGCTATCTCCTTCACTTGCATATCTGTATGCATCAACCAATCACAAGCTGCTGAGATTTTAACCTGAAGGATGAATTGGCGGGGGGTAGTGTCCATATGGGTTCGAAACAAGCGCTCTAAGGTGCTTACAGAAATCGAAGCCGCTTCTGCTAGGTTAGAGATACTTACCCGCTTTTGTAAGTTTTCATGAATTTCTGATACGATTACCTCTAACTTGTGCTGCCCGCCTGATGTAGGTAGTCGTTCACTGTAACTCATTTTTCTGGATATCCCAGCAGTGCCCACCCAGTCACTGTTTCTACCTTGTAGCGGCACTTTACTAGTAGTTCGCCACTCGACACCACCCATTCGGTTCGGCACTAGTTCTGGTTTATTAAGGTGTGGCTGGCGTGATCTGAGCACTTCCTGATCTCCGCTAGAAAACACCTTAGCCAAAGTGGGTGGAAATACATCGGCATCTGTAAGTCCTAGCACCTTCTCTTCTGGAAGTCTGGCTACCTCATGACAAAACGCCTGATTTACATAAACAAAACGGCCCTCTGAATCCTTTATCCAAAAAATGACATCTGGAAGAGCTTGAAACAGAGCTGGAGCTATCTGGCCAGGCATCAGATTCTCCGTAAATTCCTTTGCATGTAGCTCTGGATGAAAATTCATGTACTATACTATGACGTCTTTTAAAATTATCACAATGACGAAAAATGATAAGTTCTTGACGTGTGGAACTATGGACAGGTTGTGGATTCGATGTAAGATTGTTTAAACACTCATGAAGCTGTCATACCTTTTCTCCGTTACGATTACTCTTGGGTGGTTAGCTCTACCACTCTCTTTATCTGCTCAAGATCAAGAGATCTATCAAACAGGATTTCTGAGCAAAGAAGAAGCCATGAAATCAATCGAACTCCCTGAGGGTTACGAGCTTCAGCTTGTTTTAAGTGATCCCGTCATCAAGGAGCCTGTAGCAGTAGCTTGGGACGGTAATGGTGTGATGTATGTTGTAGAAATGCGAACCTACATGCAGGACGCTGATGCCTCTGGAGAAACGGAACCAACTTCACGCATTTCTCGCCATGAGGACACGGATGGTGATAGCGTCTATGATAAGCATAGCATCTATATTGATAATTTACTGCTGCCACGAATGATCTTACCTCTCGATGATCGGCTTATGGTGGGAGTCACTAACACTCTCGATCTATGGAACTATCGTGACACAGACGGTGATGGCGTAGCTGATGAAAAAACTAAAATATATAAAGGGGGTAAACGTGGAGGAAATATGGAGCACCAACCCAGCGGTCTTGTTTGGGGTCTGGATAATTGGATTTATATAACATACTCCTCAGTTCGATACCGTTTCACCGATGGAGAGCTTATCAAAGAAAGTATCCCAAGAGGAAACGGTCAGTGGGGGCTAACTCAAGACGACGATGGCAGATTCTATTACTCACGAGCTGGTGCGGAATCTCCTGCTGAAACTTTTCAACACCCACCGCAATATGGTTTGATCAATACTAAAAACCAGCTTGAGACAGATTTCAAAAAAGTCTACCCAATTGCACCTGTACCTGATGTTCAGGGCGGTAAAAAAAGAGTCGGTCCTAGCGGGGGGATTAATTATTTTACAGGCTGTGCGGGACAGGAGATTTTCCGTGGCGATGCTCTACCAGATGAACTCTACGGTGACCTCTTCATTCCTGAGCCTGTTGGCCGTCTGATCAGACGAGCTAAAGTGGACCGAGCGAATGGTCTAACGACACTTAGCAACACAACTCCTGAGAGTGAATTTATCCGCTCACGTGATATCAATTTCCGCCCACTACAAACGGTAACAGGGCCAGATGGTTGCCTCTATATCGTAGACATGCACCGTGGTATTATTCAGCAAGGGAACTGGACTAAGCCTGGCAGCTATCTACGCGGAATCATCGATAAATGGGGGCTCGATAAAAATACCAATCGAGGTCGCATTTACCGCATGGTGCACAAAGACCATAAGCCTGGACCTCGCCCACAAATGAACTCTTTGAAAACCAAAGAACTTGTTAAATACCTTAACCACTCAAACGGCTGGTGGCGTGACACAGCTAAGCGCCTTATCCTTTTACGTGAAGATCGTGCAAGCACAGCGCCTTTATTAGTAAAAGCAGTGCTGGATCCTAAATATAAAACACAGACGAGAATTACATCTCTCTGGACACTTGAAGGCATGGCTGCCGCTGAGCCTGAGTTACTAGTTAAGCTTCTCTCTGATTCTGACACACGCGTTGTTTGTAATGCCATTCGCGTCAGCGAAACATGGATTAAACGAAATAATGAAGCAGTCATCGCTGCCCTTGGAAAATTAGCTGACACTTCAGAGATTGAAATTGCGCTACAGCTAGTCAACTCCATCGAATATGCAGAGAAACCGTCGGCTCTTCTCATCGCTCATACGCAGCTTTTAAAAAATCACGGCGATCACCCTGCAATTGTTGCTAACATAGAACGCCGCAACAAGGTGGTTACTCCTAGAGGTGGAGCAAAAGCCAGTAAGAAACTAACCAAAGCCTTGAAACAGGGACAAAAAATATACTCTCAACTTTGCACTGAATGTCATGGTGGTGATGGCCGAGGCACGCCTATGGCAGGTCAACAAGG
>CAYNLE010000091.1:0-3651 GCA_964397975.1 uncultured Verrucomicrobiales bacterium
ATCGCACATTTCGTAGGTGGAGTATTGGCTAGATTTTTGGGGAAGCTCACTTCAACCCGCATATAAATTACTTAAGAAAAGTTAATGATCTTGAACGAAGTCCTGAATGCCTTTAAAATATGATGACTATGAAAGACGTCGTTGTTTTATTTTCCGGTCAAGGAGCACAAAAGGTAGGTATGGGTAAAGATCTCGCTGAGGCGTATCCAGCGGTAAAAGAGTTATTTGCTAAAGCAGATGAGGCTCTGGGTTATTCGCTAACAGATATTATGTTCAATGGTCCAGACGGGGAATTAATGAAGACGTCAAGGTGCCAGCCAGCGCTTTATTTACATGGCCTGGCGTGTCTGGAGGTATTAAAAGAAAGATTCCCTGAGCTTAATCCAGTGGCTACAGCAGGTTTGTCATTAGGTGAGTTCACTGCGCATGCTGCTGCGGGAACGTTTGATGCTGAGACAGGACTGAAGCTTGTTGAGCAGCGCGGTATTTTTATGGAAGAAGCCTGTGACGCTACTGATGGAGCGATGGCTGCAATGATCGGTGGCGATGAAGAAGCGGTTGCTCAGTTAGCTGAGGACTGCGGTGTTAATGTCGCTAACTATAATACCATTGGGCAAATTGTTCTTTCTGGATCAGAAGCCGGAATTGATAAAGCGGTGGCGGAGGCAAAAGGTAGAGGTGTTAGGATGGGTAAAAAGCTTAATGTAGCAGGAGCTTATCACTCGGAGTTAATGCAGAGCGCTCAGGATAAACTTTCTTCAGTGTTGGCGGATGTGAAGCTTAATGAGTCATCTATCCCTGTTGTGTGTAACTTTGCAGCGAAGCCGGTGCAGGGGGAGTCCGATATTAAGTCCATGCTTGAGCAGCAGGTGACGGGATCAGTGCGCTGGACGGCATCGATGCAGCACCTTCTCGCAGAAGGGCATACGACGTTTATTGAACTAGGACCAGGGAAGGTTTTAGCAGGTCTTATGAGCCGTATTGATAAAACAGTAACGTTTGTCTCAGTGGATGACGTTGATAGTCTAGAAGCTGCTTTAGTTACTCTGGCAGAGTAATTTAGTAATAGGTTTTATAGAATTTACACCATTACTCGTTCGATTCCTGAACGAGTGTGGTGATAACTCGCAGTTTAACGTTTTCTCCCATGGTGGGTTGAATAGACTGTTTGAGTGCAGATATTTGTTCTTTCGTAATAGGCGCGGGGGCTTCGATCTCTATTTGCAGAATAGGGGTGTCAGATAGCTCGGTGTGTATTGTAGAGATAGATACTACTTTTATATTGTTAGATTCGCCAGCTTCTCTGAGGCTGCGGTTGATTTCTGTGCGGTTCGACACCTTGTTAAGAATCGTTGATGAGAGGGGGACGATAAGGCCAGCCATGATGAGGGCGAAGAAAATAGTCATACGTTTTGCCCAGCCGCCAGTGGCACTGTTCCCTTTGATTCCTGCTATGTAAAAGTTAAAGGCACTTCCTATAACGATGGCAACAACGTTGGTTCCAAATAAAATACCTGCCCCCTGAGCAATTTCAAAGTTACCCATAGCAAACGCGATACCGGTCGTCGCGATAGGAGGGACGAGTGCCGCTGCTATGGCTACCCCCGCTAGTGCGCCGCTGAGTTTAGGTCGTGATAAGCAGTAGCTAGCAGCTATCCCCGAGATGAAGGCTATACCGAGGTCGAGAATACTGGGTGCGCCTCTAGCCGCTAGTTCGCCAGTAATATCTAGGTTTAAGAATTTAGCAAACCAGCCCATGATTAATCCTACTAGTAATGCGCTTAGGAATCCTAACAAGACGGCCTTCTGGCTGCTTCGCCACAAGGGGATGTTACCCTGAATAAGCGCTAATCCGCCTCCTAATAGAGGTGTCATGAGAGGCGCCACGAGCATGGCTCCTATCACTACAGCAGGACTATCTGCCAGTAGGCCAAGACTAGCTATCGCAGTAGCCAGCACCATTAATGTGGCGAAATCAAATGACCATTTGGCCTTTTCCTCAATTTCATCAAAGAGGGCGATTCTATCCTCTCTCTTTAGCTGGGGGATGCTCAGCTGCATTAGACGCTCCATTCTATCTCTAATCTTATGGCCGATAGGGCGTTCCGCGCGAATTACACCGATACTCATAGCTGAGCTGCCCTGCATGAGTCGGCCAGGGACTGTGCCAAATAGTTTTCTTCTCAATGTACCTGAACCACTGGTCCCTATGAGTAAGAGACCGTAGTAACCGTCGACTATTTCGTTTTTAATAGCTTCTGTAACATTGTTTGAGAGGATGACCTTTTTCTCAATAGTGTCTTGTTCGATCCCAGCTCTTCTCACGTGACGGGCTAGCTGCTCTGCTCCTACCTCTTTTGAGACTTCATCCACATTGGGCTCTATAAATAATGCGGTTACCTCAGTACCAAGAGCTCGAGCCGCTACCTTTAGTCCGGCACGAGAGTGAGGGCCACCAGAGCAGGGGAGGAGGACTCGTCCAGCGCCGTCCGCCTGCTCGCCTAGTCTCATCACCATAATGGCGCTATGGAGTGACTCCATGAGTGTTTCTACGAGATTTCGGTATGGAGTAGAATAGCTATCCTTATCCTGTATGATAACGATGTCGGGTTTTTTATCAGCTTCTTCTCTGAGACATACATCCAGAGTCTCTGACACACTAGTTTGTGCCCAGAACATATTGGTGGGGATACCTATTTCTGTAGATTGATGCGGCTGGTGGTCAGGGGTGCCTTCTTGCCAGAGAATATCGGTTTCAGTATAAGTTTCGGAAGCTTGTAGAATGTATAGAGCACCATCTTCCTGTGCAATTCGCTTACCCCATTCGAGAATGGCACTACAGGGCTCGGATTTTTTAATAATAACTAATACGTTCATACTCAAATAGCGGGGACATATAGTATACCCATTGATATAATTAGAATAGTATATGAGCCGTGAGTGAGGCAAGCCCTAGTCGAGAGATAGTTTTCTAGGTTCTTTATTCGTTTATTTACCGTGCAGAATGCGTTGTTTTTTCAGGTTTTTGGCTTGGATGAAAAAAATGCCATTTTAGGTAAAAAAGATATTGCATATTTCATGAAATCTTTCTAGGTTCCGCCCGCCCAAGCAAAGCTACTTCAGCAGAGCAAGGGATACAAAGTAAAGGGGTGGTAGCTCAGTTGGTTAGAGCGCCGGCCTGTCACGCCGGAGGTCGCGGGTTCGAGTCCCGTCCATCCCGCCACTTTACTTTAATGAAAGCCCTGCATTATGCAGGGCTTTTTTGTTGTCATCTAAGTTGATTAAGCCAGCTGTTCTGGTGGATTTTCAGCCGAAGAGTGTAAAGCTTATGACTAATTACCTTTAGAAGCGCCTCATCAGGAGCTTACAATCAATTCACTTATAAACCGAGGTTTAGATAAAAAGAAAAGCCACGGGCATAGATGCTATCTTCGTGAGAATGATTTTTCGCCAATATACTAAGGCTGTTAGGTCTCAAAAGAGTCCTGCCCAAAGTGTCTAATTTATTTATTATAACATAGGGTCTCTAAACAATGATACCCTAGATCACGTTAATGAACTAGGGTATAACTGACTAGAGTTTGGAGAAGGTTATTTATCTACAGATTCAGGTCTCCAAGGAGTATTTCCTTTTTTTGACTGGAGGAATTT
>CAYNLE010000092.1:0-3297 GCA_964397975.1 uncultured Verrucomicrobiales bacterium
TGATGTGGAGCTAAGCATCTTTAAACTAACTTGATTTCAAGCTTAGCGCGTTCTCTAAAATGATATGTGCCAAGTGATTTTTTGAGTCTTTAGGCACTGGTTCTGTGCGGTCTGGGAAGACCATAAGGATTTCATTTTCTTGAGAATCAAAGCCGATGTCTTGTCGGGAAACATCATTCGCTATGACAAGGTCACAGCCTTTACGTTCGAGTTTACCGCGAGCGTTGCTTTCTACATTTTCAGTTTCAGCAGCAAAACCTACAAGAACACCGTCGTAGTTAAACTTGTCTCTGCTAGAGCCTAGGATATCAGGGTTTTTGATAAGCTCTAGAGTCATCGTGTCGCCTGTTTTTTTGATCTTTTGCTCAGGGACATGGGCTGGTCTGTAGTCAGCAACAGCTGCCGCAAAAATGGCGATGTCAGCTTTGCCGATCGATTGCTCTACTGCGTCATACATTTCCTCTGTGCTTTCCACAGGAATGAAGTCGACTCGATCTGGAACGTCTAGATTAGTAGGTCCAGATATGAGGATGACACGATGGCCGTCATGTGCTGCCCTTCCAGCAATAGCATAACCCATCTTGCCGGATGACTTGTTGGTCAAGAATCTAACAGGATCTATAGCTTCGCGAGTAGGACCCGCTGTAATAAGAATTGTCATAATAGAGGTAGGGGGAAGCTTACTTCGCAGCCTTGGCGATGATTTCTTCTGCTTTTTCTATAATGAGGTCCTCACAGATCAGTCTGCCAGGTCCTGAGTAACCACAGGCTAACATGCCTTCTGCCTCAGGTCCTATGAATTGGCAGCCATCTTCTTCTAGCTGCTTTACATTACGCTGAGTCGCTGCGTGGAGCCACATTTTACCATTCATAGCAGGAGCGATAAGAACGGGGGCAAGGGTAGCTAAGTAGATACTGGAGAGTGGGTCCGGGGCGATACCGTTTGCAAAATTCCCTAGAGAGTTTGCTGATGCAGGGGCGATGAGAACTAAGTCCGCACGGTCTGCTAAGTCGATATGACCAGGTTTCCATGCCTGCTTTTCATCTTCTAAAGCGACGAGCACAGGGTTACGTGATATAACCTGTAGGGTTAGAGTTGTGATGAATTCAGTAGCTGACTGAGTCATCACGCAGTGCACATCATGTCCATTTTTGACAAGTTGTGATGTGATACCCGCAGCTTTATAAGCGGCGATGGAACCTGTGATTCCTAGAACGATTGTTGCCATAATAAGGAAGTGTTTTTAGTTAGATGTTGTTTAAGCGGCTAATACGTAGACGCTCAGTGTGAATGATTGATTTAAATAAGGCGTAGTCTGTTTCCTTATCAGTAGAGAGCAGTCGGTAGTCATATTTTTTCCAGTGTTTAATCTCATCGTGAGCATTGGACATACGAAGCTCGATGATTTCCTCAGTATCGGTCCCTCTAGTAGTGAGTCGCTTACGAAGTTCTGCATCACTGTGAGGCATGACGAATAAGGTGATTAATGCTTTCTGGATAATAGCATCATCACAGCTTCTGATGAAGTCAGCACCCTGCACATCGATGTCGATGACAACATCTGATCCATTGGTAAGGTGGTTAATGACCTCGGTCTTCAGTGTGCCATAATAGTGGCCATGCACCTCGGCATATTCAAAAAAGAGGCCGTCATCTATACGAGAGCGGAACTCTTCTGGTGTTAGGAAGTGATAGTCGACATGGTTTACTTCGCCCTTACGGGGAGCTCTTGTGGTGCAAGATGTTGCGTAGACTACTTCTTTTTCATCCGTGAGACGGCGACAAAGCGTAGTTTTACCAGATCCGGATGGTCCAGAAACGAGGAGTAGGGTGCCTGTGCGTGTAGACATAGTTAGAGGTGTGGAGTTAATGAAGAGTTAGTCGCGCTTTTTACCTTTGAGCATCGCTTCTACGAAGGGGTCAATTTTTCCATCCATAACAGCTGCTATATTACCGGTTTCTTCTCCTGTGCGAAGGTCCTTAACCATCTGATAAGGCTGAAACACGTAGGAACGGATCTGGCTTCCCCAGCCGATTTCACCTTTAGCAGAGTATTCACGGTCAGCTTCAGCTCGTTGTTTATCTTCTTCTATTTGGTAAAGTTTAGCGCGTAGGATCGACCACGCATTCTCACGGTTTCTTAGCTGTGAACGCTCTTGTGTCGAGCGGATAACGATGCCAGTAGGCTTGTGTTTTAGAATAACCGCCGTTTCTACCTTGTTGACGTTCTGTCCACCAGAACCACCAGAGCGAGCGGTTTGAATCTCAACATCGTTATCGGGGATTTCTATGACAATATCTTTCGATATTTCAGGTGAGACATCGATGGCTGAAAATGATGTGTGGCGTTTGCCAGCAGAGTCAAACGGAGAGATTCTTACCAGCCTATGAACACCACGTTCATTTTTCAAATAACCATAAGCATAGGGGCCATCTATTTTCAGCGATACAGCACGGCAGCCAGCTCCATCACCGTCTTGGTAATCAAGGCTCGTTACGGTGAACCCTTTTTCCTCAGCCCAGCGAGTATACATGCGTAGTAGCATCTCAGCCCAGTCACAAGCTTCAGTGCCGCCGGCACCTGCCTGTATGTTTAAGTAAGCATTAGCCGAGTCAGTAGGTTTATCTAAGAGTGTGATCAGCTCGAAGCTATCTAACTCAGCGATAATGGCTTTATAATCATTATTAGCCTCACGAGCGAATTCTATATCGTCCGTTTCTTTTGCTAGCTCGATGACTTCGTCAAGGTTACCTGAACGTTTTTCTAATTCAATAAATGGGTGGAGCTTACCTTTTAGTAAATTAGCTTCCGTGACGACTGATTGAGCTTTATCAGCATCATCCCAGAATTCTTGTGCTGACATAATTTTGTCATATTCAACGAGCCTGTGCTCGAGATTAGGGATGTCAAAGATACCTCCTGAGTTCAGACAAACGGCCTTGGAGAGCCGTAGTATCTAGCGCCAGGAGGTCAGCGATATTGTTTTCAGTCATGCGGGGGAGCGTTTTAATGCTAATTAGCTAAAAATGGAACCCTGAATTTAGTGATTCAGACTGTTTATAAAAAAATAGCGGTGAGAGTAGCTTTAGCTTTGTAGAGCAGTTTGCTGTTGATCTTCTTTTGTAGCTGTAAACCACCATGCGGTGATGATCATGAAAAGGCATAAACATACCCAGATCTTCCAGTAATGGTCTTCTCGTGTATGACGGTCAATAGCGTAGGCGGTATTCATACTATAGGCTGAAGTCTCATTACACTGTGAGAAATCGGCTTCTCGGGTATCTGCAAAAAAACA
>CAYNLE010000093.1:0-3041 GCA_964397975.1 uncultured Verrucomicrobiales bacterium
TTCCTCTTGTTCACCAAGTGTAGCTATAGCTAATAAGCAACCTACCTTGACCGGAGCACCAGTCGGTGGCAAAAAGTTTGAGCAGGCTACCGCTACTGCGACTAAGTCAAAGTGGCATAACGGGAATCATATAGAGACGCTGGTGAACGGTGATGAATTTTACCCAGCGATGATTAAGTCGATTAAGGCAGCTAAGAAAACAATCACCTTTGAGACTTACGCCTTTGTCGAGGGGGTAGCTGCCTATAATATCATCACGGCTTTATGTGAACGTGCTCGATCAGGGGTGAAAATTCATATGGTCTTAGACTACATCGGCAGTAAAGAGATCGGGCAACATAATATAGACTCACTCAGGCAATCGGGTGTTGAGCTCTTCTTTTACCATCCCCCGTCTATACTGAGCCCTCTGCGCTACAATGTAAGAGACCATAGAAAAATAATGGTAGTAGACGGTAAAGTAGGGTTCACCGGCGGGTGTGGCGTAGGTGATTCATGGTTAGGTGATGCTGAAAATGAAAAGCAGTGGAGGGAAACTCATTTCCGTATTACGGGACCTGTAGTGGAAGATCTGCAGCGCGGTTTTATTATCAACTGGAATAAAGTAGGCGGAGGTGAACTCTCAGGTATAGATTACTTCCCGTCATTAAAAAGAACTGGTGCGATGAAAGCTCAGGCATTTGACTCAGCGCCTCGTGATAAAGTCTACACCATTCCCTATTTATATAGGCAGGCTTTTGATTCAGCTGAAAAAAGTATCATCATAGAGAACCCATATATTATCTTCGATGATCCATTATTAAAAAGTATCCTAGCTGCAAGGAAACGTGGTGTGCATGTAGAAATCATCACCTCATCTGATCACTGTGACTCCTGGCTAGTGCGCCGAGTATCACTCTTCCAATACCCCAAACTATTAAAAGCTGGGGTTCATATCTATGAGTTTCAGCCCTCATTGATTCACTCTAAGGTCATGGTTGTTGATGGTTTATTTACATCTATTGGTTCCGCAAACTTTGATCAACGCTCCCTCTACCTAAATGATGAATCGAATGTCAACATTCTCGATAAATCGTTTGCAAATGAACAATTAAAAATCATTGAAGCTGACAAACGTCGCTCAATTCGTATTACCAAGGCCAAGCACCCGCTACAGCCTCAACAGCTTTTTATGAAATTACTACTCAACTGGACTGAGCCTCAAATATAGCGCCCGCTCTCTATACTCACAACCTCACCAGCCAGAAGCTACATCCCCTTATGAATCTAAAACCTCTTAGTATCTTATTACTGATCTTGATCAGCTCATTCACTTTTGCATCTGATATTGATCAAAAAATATCTAAACTGCAAACAGGAGACATTGTTTTTCAAGAGGTAAATAACGCACAAGGAATCGCCGTCAAAGCGGCCACTCACTCACCCTGGACTCATGTGGGCATCATTTATTTCGTCGATGATAAGCCTTTTGTAGTAGAGGCTATACAACCTGTCAGCGTCACACCGCTCCACCAATTTATAGCAAGAAGCCCTGATTCATTTCAACCTATGAGGCTTAAAAATAGTAATGAGGTTATTACTAAAGAAAACCTTATGGTCGCGGCTAATTATTTAAAAAATCAACTAGGTAAAAACTATGATAGTAAATTCCTATGGAATAATGACCGTATTTACTGCTCTGAACTTGTCTGGAAAGTATATAAAAAAGCCTTTAATATAGAGCTTTGTAAAGCAAGGGCGATGAAAAGCTATAACCTGAAGCACCCTACTGTGCAAAAAATAATCACCCAGCGATACGGCTCAATATCCAAGCTCCCGCTCGATGAACTCGTAGTAGCACCATCTGACATCGCAGAGTCAGAACTACTAGTTGCTATCAACCAACAACATAGACTCTGAAGAAAAAATCTACTTAGCCCCCTAAGTAGCACAATATATAAACTAAATAATATTTAGAATTTATAAGAAACCCCTGTCACAAAACGCAGCTCGTTCTCGTCTAATCCCTCAGCAGGCTCTCCTTCATATTTGTCTTGGGCATATATTTTAAGAGCCAGACTCTCTGACAAGAAAGTCTCAAGACCTAGCTCCGCCACGAGGGAAAAGTCTTCGAAATCATCTGCTGGCCTAAAACGCCTGAAAGACTTGCTCGATATTCAATTTCTGCAATATCATCACGGCAAAAATCGAAACGTGCTCCAACGTAGAGAGTATTTATAATGAGACGGTTCCAGGATGCTGACGCCAATAACTCGTCATTCGTAGTTTCATTTTCCGTCTCTCCAAAAGTATAAAAAAGGTTAGCAAAGTATTCATCTCTCTTACCAAGCTTAGATCTCTGGAAGCCCAGAGTTACTAATGTAGTATCACTGTTACCAATTGTAATAGTAGCCCCTAGGTCAAAGCTGCTATTCCATTTTGCATCTTCTGCATAAACACCTTGAGTAATCAAAGCTGTCGCCATTGCTATAGTTTTAATATTTTTATACATAATTAAATATAGGATGAAAAAATACGCTCTATTTTGTAATGGTCATCATTTAATAAATTATTACTATTGTATCATATAACTACACAGACAAACGGTCTGTGGCATTCATCACCATTCATTCACTCACTTATTATGCTTTATCTATTTATCACCCTCGGAGTTATCATTATCATTGTTCTCATCGCAGCACTTCTGGTAATGGGATCATACAATGGCCTTGTTACTCTAAGGAATCGCTACAAAAATGCGTTTGCCCAAATCGACGTCCAGCTTAAACGCCGACACGACCTAATCCCTAACCTCGTAGAAACAGCAAAGAGTTTCATGAGCCATGAGAGAGAGACTCTAGAAGCTGTCATTCAGGCCAGAAACATGGCGAGTTCTGCAAGAAAAGATGTAAATACAGACGACGCAGCCTCTATTACTAACCTCGCTGTAGCTGAAGGCAGTTTAGGTAACTCACTTGGAAACCTCTTCGCTTTATCTGAGTCTTACCCTGACCTAAAGAGTAATACAAATATGATGCAGCTAAGTGAGGAACTCACATCGA
>CAYNLE010000094.1:0-3030 GCA_964397975.1 uncultured Verrucomicrobiales bacterium
TGAATAACACTACCGCTAACCAGCCTTAAGCCTATTGTTATGTATCCTCTCAGCTTTATTATTGAAGCCCTGCTCTTTCTAACAATGCTGTTTGCTCTGGGTCACGCCCCATGAAGTTCCTGTAAAGAACGTCAGCTGGTTCTGAATTTCCTTTACTCAGGATTTGCTCACGGAAGTCCATTCCTGTCTCAGCATTCAGTATCCCTTCTTTCTTAAAGCGGGTGAATGCATCTGCATCTAAAACTTCCGCCCATTTATATGAGTAATAACCAGTGGCATAACCTGTGGGGCTACTAAAGAGGTGACTAAATCTACGAGCCATACTTGGGCTTTCTGTCGCCATCTTGGTTTTGTAATCTTTAAGAATAAGGGCATCGACAGCATCGAGGTCTTTACCAGCATATTCTGTGTATTTCATATGTAGGTCGAGATCTAGCTTTCCAAGGCCAAGCTGCCTCATAAACGCAGTAGCGCTCATGTAGTTTTTAGCGGCTATCATTTTCTGATAAAGACCTTCTGGGATCACTTCACCTGTCTCATAGTGACGCGCAAAAATATCAAGACCCTCACGCTCCCAGCAGAAGTTTTCCATAATCTGGGATGGCAACTCTACAAAGTCCCATGCCACATTAACTCCCGAGAGGGACTTGATACTTACATTTCCTAACAGGTGGTGTAGTAAGTGACCAAACTCGTGGAAAATAGTTTCAACCTCTCGGTGGTTCATGAGTGCTGGCTTATCACCAATAGGCTTCGTCATATTACCACACATCAATCCTAGGTGTGGCTGGCGTGGTGCATCACCTGATGCTGGAAGCCCTGTTTCAAAGAAGTTCATCCATGCTCCACCACGCTTACTCTCACGTGGATGCCAGTCTGCGTAGAAAGAGCCTAAATGCTCATCACTCGCATTATCAAAGAGGTCATAAAATTTGCACTCAGGATGCCAGGTATCGACCTCACCGCCTTCTGCGACAGTGGCTCGCTCTTTGATACTAATGTTAAATAATTTACTAACAATACCAAACATGCCGTCCATGACCTGTGGCAGCGGAAAATATGGGCGCAGCTCTTCATCATCAAAGTCATACTCTTCCTTTCTGCGCTTCTCTGCCCAGTAACCGCTTTCCCACGGCTGCATCAGCTGAGGTTTAGTATTCGTCTGAGCGGCTTTCCACGCTTTCAGCTCCTCTATGTCTTCGAAAGCTTTATCAACAATACGTGTATGTAAATCTTCTGTGAACTTAATGGCTGTAGCTCCATTACATGCCATACGGCGCTCTAGAGTAAGGTCTGAAAAATCTTTAAAACCAAGTAACTCAGCTTTCTCCTGACGTAACTTTAGAATCTCCCAGATAAGATCTGTATTATCGTAATCACCACCGTGTCCGACCGTGCAGCTTGCTTGCCAAACTTCTTTACGCAGAGCGTCATCATCCGCGTGCTGCATCACCGGCCCCATCGATGGGTATTGCAGTGTAAAACGCCACTTAGGATTATCAGCATCACCATGTTTATTAGCCTGTGCGTCTGCCTGGGCTGCGGCTACGGCCGACTCTGGTAAACCAGCTAAACGGCTTTCATCATCGATGATAAGCTCCCAGGCATTAGTTGAGTCCAGTACGTTTTCGCCGAATTTCTGTGTGATTTCAGAGAGCCTTGCCTGAAGTTCTGTGATGCGTTCTTTTTTATCCGCTGGGAGATCTGCACCAGACTGAATGAAGCTTGCGCATGTCTCATCCATGTAGCGTGTTTGTATCTTAGAGAGCTCTTTAGAAGCCTCTGTTTCAGTAAATGCTTTGAGCTTTGCCCAGATAGTATCATCGAGCGAAATGGCAGAATAGAAGGCCGTCACCTTTGGCAGAGCTTTATTTAGAACTACGCGTTGATCATCATTGCTACTAACAGAGTCTAAATGATTCAGTCTGCCCCACGCTCTATCTAGATCATCTGAACAAGACTCCAGCGCGGTAAATGTATTTTCATATGTGACATCTGAATCCTGAAGCTGACGAATATTTTCTAAATTAGCTTCCGCTGTAGCCATCGCCTTCTCAATATCGGCTTCTACATGATCTGGAGTTAACGATGACCACGGGATATAGAAATCTTTCGAAATAAAAGGGTGTGAGATAGGCATACACAAAGTGTCTATCTATCTACAGATCCTGCAAGCTCGAATCATACGAACGATACTTTATCTACCTTATTTCGGTAAAAAATATCCACGCTGTTTCTCACTAATCGGTAATTTCAAAAGCTCCATAACAGCCAACATATCTTCCCAGAGCTGACGCTTCTCTGGTGTCACACCATCATGAAGTATATACGAAGGATGATATGTCACCTGCAGGGGAATACCCATGTGTTGATATGGCTTCCCTCGTAACTCACTAATACTATCACCCTGACTCAACAGTGCCTGCGCGGGAGTTGTGCCTAGTGCTATAATTACCTTTGGTGCTACCAGTTTAATTTCTTCACTTAACACAGGAAGGCAGGCCGCTACCTCTTCTGCCGACGGCTTACGGTTACTCGTCGTCTGATTTGGCATTGACGGTCTAAATTTAACAATGTTTGTCAGGTAACAAGCTTCTCTAGAAAGACCCATCGCCAATAAAATGCCGTCCAGTTTTTTACCAGCTTTACCTACAAAAGGCTCACCAAGTCGCTCATCATCATAAGCTGGCGCCTCACCAATCAGCATAACATCCGCAGATAGGCTACCAGCTGAAAATACCATCGTTTGTCTAAAAGTGCCTAGGGCGCGAGCTGCAGGAAGCTGCATTGTTTGCTGCTTAAGTGATAACATCTTATCCTCTACACTATCCCCTTTCACCTGTAGCGACTCTTGCTTAGGTGCTGGTGATACTACTGTTTCCGATACTGGCAGATTTACCACTCTCTGAGGGATACTAGCTTGAGAGTTATTCCGCGGCCCATTAGCCGGCCTATTAGCGACCTCAGCTTTACTATGAGCACGCTTATAAAACTCACGGAGTATAACTCTCGCTTCATCATCAACACTGA
>CAYNLE010000095.1:0-2726 GCA_964397975.1 uncultured Verrucomicrobiales bacterium
TGGCCGTATGGGATTTTAGCTGTGTTGAGCTACTTACTTCTTATTGTAAGCTGTGGTGAATGCATCAATAGCAGCCTTAAGCTTATTAGCATTCTCTATATCAGTCGTCTGCTTGCACTTCATAGCGTAGACTGTGATTTCGTGCACGAGCTTTAGTTTCTTAGCATAAGCCTCCTGATCTTCTTCACCTAGCTTGATGCGCTGGGCTAGGAAATACTGCATCATCGTGTCCTGGATCTTAGTGGCATGCTCTTCTTTATTGCTGACCCAGCGTGACAGCTGGTTTACATTTTTTTTAGCATCTTTGGCAGATAACTCATCGATCTGAACCATGGCTTTAGCGATTGTTTTCTGGTGAGTCTGGAGGTCGGTCAATACGGTTTCATCTGAGTAGATACCGCAGGGCACCTGACAGTGTGCTGAAAGCTGAGGCGTTGTGAAGTGGCACATGAGAGCGACTGCTGCGAGAGTAATGGATAATTTCATAACGTAGGTATCTTAGGCATGGATTTAGATTCTTGCAGCATGGATTTTTAGAAAATGAGTAAATAATAAGAGACTTTTATTTTCAGACCTAGGTTGAGCCTTAAACCTGCTAAAATCACGATTGCAATCATGAGAAAATTAAGACATCTTAACTAAGTCATTGTAGATGAATTCTCTACTTGGCGAGTTTCCCCCTTAATTTAACGATCACGATACCATGGCTGAATATACCGAAGACGACATTAAAAGCTTAGACTGGAAAGAGCATATCCGTATGCGTCCAGGTATGTATATCGGAAAGCTTGGTAATGGATCCAGTGCTGATGATGGTATTTATATTCTTCTCAAAGAAGTGATCGATAACTCCGTGGACGAGTTCATCATGGGGCACGGTAAGCAACTTTCTGTAGATATTGATGAAGAAGGTCGTGTAGAAATACGCGATTACGGTCGTGGTATACCATTGGGTAAACTGATGGATTGTGCCGCTAAGATCAATACAGGTGCGAAGTATGACAGTGAGGCTTTTAAGAAATCAGTGGGCCTTAACGGTGTTGGTATCAAAGCCGTCAATGCACTCTCCGAGTTTTTCGAAATTCAAGCATGGCGTGATGGTGAGACAAAAGCGATTGAGTTCAGTAAGGGCGAGGTCGTCTCTGAGATGAAGAAGCCGCGTAAGGATGCTAAAGAAAACGGCACTCGTATTTCCTTCGATGTTGACCGCACGATTTTCCCAGCAAAGACGAGATTTAGAGCAGGCTACATCGAGAAAATGTGTCGTTACTACTCATATCTGAATCCAGGTCTAGCGATTGTTTTTAATGGCAAAAAGTTTAAGTCTAAAAACGGGTTGTTAGATTTGTTGAAGGAGGAAATGGAGAGCGAAGCGCTCTATGGTCCTATCCACCTGAGAGCGAAAGATATAGAGATAGCGTTTACTCACACTCCAGACGGAGGTGAGGAATATTATTCATTTGTTAATGGCCAGCACACCACACAGGGGGGAACTCACCTAGCTGCATTTCGTGAAGCCATTGTCCAGGTTGTGCGTGGGTTTTATAAAAAGCAGTATAACCCAGCAGATATTCGTAACGGTTTGGAAGCGGCAGTCCTTGTGAGAATTGAAGAGCCTGTTTTTGAAAGTCAGACAAAGACGAAGCTCGGTAGCATGGCCGTAGCCCCGGAAGGCGAAACTATCCGAACCTTTATTCTCAATTTCTTAAAAGAAGAGTTAGATAACTACCTTCATAAAAATGCCAAAGAAGCGGAAGCACTCCAAAAGCGTATTCTCGCTTCAGAGCGTGAGCGGAAAGAGCTATCAGGTGTTAAAAAAATAGCCAAAGAGCGAGCACGTAAAGCGAAGGTTCATAATAAAAAGTTACGTGACTGTCGTGCGCATCTATCCAGTAAACATAAGCGCGCTAAGGAATCGACCGTTTTTATTACCGAGGGCGATAGTGCTAGTGGATCCATTACTAAGAGCCGTGATGTAGAAACACAGGCAGTTTTTTCACTCCGTGGTAAACCTCTTAACTCGTATGGAATGAAACGCAGTGTGGTATATGAAAATGAAGAGTTTAATCTACTTCAGCACGCGCTGGATATCGAAGAAGGTTTAGAAAGCCTCCGCTATAACCAAATAGTCATTGCTACTGATGCTGATGTTGACGGTATGCACATTAGACTACTGCTGCTTACCTTCTTTTTACAATTTTTCCCTGAGTTAGTTAAAGAAGGGCATTTATATATTCTTCAGACGCCACTTTTTCGTGTTAGGAATAAGAAAAAGACACAATACTGCTATGACGATGAAGAGAGAATTGCCGCTACCAGTGAACTTGGTAAAACAGCAGAAATTACTCGTTTTAAAGGCCTCGGAGAAATTTCACCAGACGAGTTCCAGTTTATGATAGGTCCCGATATGCGCCTCGACCCTGTCATTATGGAGGAAGGTAAAGGTATCAAGGAAATGCTAGCGTTTTACATGGGGAAAAACACCCCGACTCGACAGGAGTTCATTATAAAAAATCTCCGCGAGGATGTAGACGCAGCGTAGATATAGCTAATATGAATAAGGTCACTGGTATCATGGACCATCGGATTGCTATAACTCCATCAAAAGGAGAAGGCGTTTACGTTACAAGGCGAGATAGGAGCTCTCTCATTGAATGCAATGACTGGAGGTAGACTGTTTCCATGCGTTTTGTAGGTTGAACATCAAAGTGCACCAGTTGGAGGCA
>CAYNLE010000096.1:0-2642 GCA_964397975.1 uncultured Verrucomicrobiales bacterium
TTGGACGTTACAGGTAGCTTCCCTATTTATGAGATTTTAGAGAGCGATGGTAAGCGCTACCTGAGTTGGAACCCATACGATACAGGTGTTATAAAAACCTACGATGGCACACTTGCGAGTATGCGGTTATTAGGGTTCGCTATTCGCACATCAGATGAAAATCCGGCTTATACATATGATTCGTTAGACTCTATTTTTAACGGTTTAGTGAATAACTACTTACCTAGTGGTGAGAGTTTATCCGCTAGAGTTAATAGCACAGCTTTAGAAAAATGGCGTGCTAAGCACTTTGGCTTCTTGGACGAAGTTGATGACAGCTTAAATAATGCAGACCCGGAAGGCGACGGCATAAGTAACCTGCTTGAATTTGCGTTTGGAGGAGACCCTCTAGGTCACAATGACTCTAACTTACAGCCTCAACTGCTGTTAAGGCAAGACGGTTCAAATCAATACGAGTTCAATTATTTGAGACGTAATGATGGAGGTTTGAACTACGATATCGAGACTTCAACTAACTTAACAGACTGGGAGTTATATGTTCCAGAATTTGAAAGCGTAATTGCTTTAGACTCCGAATTCGATGAAGTCTTTGTGGAACCAGATACTGCAGATACATCTCAGTTATTTATACGTATTCAAATCTCTGAAGAGTAAACTAAAGGAGAGATACCAACGGCGTTTTGATATCCCTTTTTTATAAAAGGTGAGCCTCTAGTAATAAGAATAAACCAAGAGCAAATACAGTATTGTAATATAATCAATATTTGTTAAAGAGTTCTTGCCTTGGATGGAATTTAATTCAGAGTTCTAATCAATTCAGATCATCTATCACTGTTATCACATAACGGTGAAATTTATTTGAAATCACGTTACCCATTATTTTCATGAAATTTTTTATTAGTAAGGAAGCTTTTTTCGATGCTCTTCAGCAAGTTCAGCACGTTGTCAGTAACCGTGCTACACTTCCTATTTTATCAAACGTGCTTATCGAAGCGGTTGATGGGAAGCTTAAGCTTACCGCGACTGATTTAGATGTAGGTGTCAGTGGCTGTGTAGAAGCACAGGTGGAAAAAGAAGGTTCTACAACACTTCCTGTAAGACGATTAGTCAGTATTATTCGTGAACTTCCAGCATCTGATATTGAAATTTCTGTTGATTCTAAAAATCACGCGACGATCAAGTGTGGGCCTAGTTTCTTTAAAATCATCGGTCTAGGTGAAGATGAGTTTCCACCATTACCTAAGTTTGAGGATGCAACTGAGTTTAAGATCGAGCAGGCAGTTCTTCTGAATGCGATCAAAAAGACTTCATATGCTATCTCTACAGATGAGACCCGCTATGTTCTTAATGGTATCTATGTTTCTTTCCGCGAAGGGAAAATGACTTTTGTTGCTACAGATGGTCGCCGTCTAGCGATGGTAGAGAATGACTTGGAATACCCTGAGAGTAACGAGACCGATATTATTATTCCGTCTAAGGCTGTAAGCGAGCTTCAGCGTATGCTTGGCGGAGAAGGGGACGTTCTTGTCAAACTGCATGGTAACCAGATCAGTTTTGAAATTAAGGACAGCATTATCGTAAGTAAACTTATCGAAGGCAACTACCCAAATTATAAGCAGGTTATTCCTGGTGAGCGCAAGGAGCGTGTTACGATTAACCGGGAAGAGTTCTTTAACACAGTGCGTCGTGTATCCCTATTAACATCTGAAAGCTCAAACTCAGTTAAACTTACCTTTAGTAAGGGCAATATCGATGTTCAGGCGAATTCAAAGGATATTGGTGAAGCCAAGGAATCAGTTGTTGCTGATTACGACGGTGAGGAATTTGCCATCGCGTTTAACCCTGGTTTTCTTATGGCGCCACTTAAGAATTTAGCGGAAGAGCAGGTTTATCTTGATCTCATTGATGGAATGAGCCCGGGTGTTATCCGTATAGAAGGAAGCTTTCTCTATGTGATTATGCCTATGAGAGTTAGCTCGTAGATAGTATAAATTTTTTAAAAGCCTGAGGGATTCACGTCCTTCAGGCTTTTTTGTTTTTTGGCTTTTAGAGTATAGGGGAGTTGCAAAAGCCCAGTTCTCTAATGAAGCCGTGAGTGACTACTCGTAATACTCTGCCCAAGAAGAGGTTGTTTCCCAGACTTTGATTTTAGCTATTTTGACACAATCCCTGACCGGGTATTCCGGATCAGCTGTTTGTGTAAACTGTGCTAATGAGTTTTTGGTATGTTGGTAAATAGTCCGTGCCATGACCTCCGTGGTGGGGTCTTCACCTTCGAATCCAATGATTCTATCACCATAAGCTTCTTTGAAAAAATCAAATTTAGGATCCTCTGTATTCATACATAGAGCATGATCATAGGTTTCTAGAAAGTCTCCGATCATGCGGCCTATTAGTTTGAAATCAAAAACCATTTCCCGGTCGTCGAGCGTGTCAGCTTCGAAGACGAGCTCAACCTTACGGGTATGACCATGCGGAAAACGACACTTATCTGGGTGCTTCGACAGTAGATGACCGTTTTCGACTTCGATCATTTTACAGATTTTATAAGGCATAGTTTTTAGGGAAGGGCTAAGTGATTGATATGGTATAGGATACCGTTTACTTCTCTTTATTTATGCAGAGCTCAGTAGAATGACAAC
>CAYNLE010000097.1:0-2628 GCA_964397975.1 uncultured Verrucomicrobiales bacterium
GGTTTTTACAAATGGCACGAGAGTGAAGCCGATGTAAAAGTCGAAACTCGAAAGGCCGTTTCCCACTACGGAACGTAGCGGCTAATGCACAAGTGATTTTGTTAGGAAGTGGGTCACTCCGCTTATATCGGGAAAGGGAGTGATGAAGGTTTTTGTGAGGACTATTTCACCTTACTCAGAAGCTAGCTCATGCCGCCCTGCGGATATTTTGGTAACCGCATAGAAGGGCGACTAGACTAATATAGCGTAAAATACGGCTGTCTGTTGGTCTATTTCGAGCTTGATGTTTTTATACAGACTTTAGAGAGATGCCTTGAGCTCAACTTTCTCCTGATTTCTGATGACTGTAAATGTAGTGTCGCCTTTGAGCTTTGAGATTACTACTCTGAGGGCTTTTACATTTTGAGTTTTTTGGCCATTGATGTTTTGGATGACATCACCATTTTGAAGTCCTATTTTTTTGCCGAGGCCTTTAGGGTTAACGTTGGAAACGACAACGCCGCTCTCTTCTTTACTTACGCCGTAAGCTGAGAACTCTTCACCGCTAAGGTCAGTTAAGGTTATGCCTTTCCATTTAAATGACTCGGCTTGTGCTTTTGGAGCTTTGGGCGCCTTATTGAGTTTAGAGACAAGCTTTGGTAGCTCTGGAGTTCGTGCTATTTTCTTTAAAGAAGGCTTTTTGACACCGAACTGATCCATCGGGAAGTTTTTGAATCCAGTTTCAAGAGCAGGAGATGTTTCTTTAACCTGATAGTTACCTTTTTCAGGCGATATAAATTCAGGGTCACCAAAGGCTGAGTTATTATCCCAGTCGAGGGCTTTAGATCTATTTATAACCACCTGTTGATTGGCAACAAAATAGAAGTTACGGTCGACCATGGTGTCCTGTGTATAAGGTTCGTTCATACGAGCAGGGTGGTGTGCTGCCATAAAGATATTGGAATATACTTTGTCTTTACTGCCTTTAAACCATACGTGTGGGTGTAAGCCGTTATTGACGGTGATGTTGTTCCAAGCGTGTCTGCGGTAGCCTTCACGTAGCTTTAAGCCACGAGCTAGTAACAGGTTATTATAGATGTCGTAGTTAGTTGAACCATCATCAAGATCGATATCCCAACCGTGGTCACAGCGCCATCTACTGTCACGAATGACGGTTGTTTTCATAGCGTCTAAGAACGGAAGGTCTGGATTGTTATCAACTGCTTCTTGTGATGCTGTATTATGGTCAGCTCTCCAGTAGCGGTCACGACCCCAGGAGTTAAATGAACCATGGTCATGCGTTTCTAAAACGGTATCAAAGACGTCACAGCGTTCGATAAGGTGGCCACCCCATGTGCCTTCACTGATGTTGATGCCAGAGCGGGCACAGTCATAGATAGAGCTGTCTCTCACTGTGATTCCTTGTGCCATAGATATCTGCACTCCCGCGGGCTGTTTTTCAACTGTACCTATACCATGTATAAGGCAGTCTTCTACGGTTGAGTCTGCTGGATAGTTATTAGTTTTTGGCCCAGGGGTAAGGTCTAGCTTAGAAAGGTCGTTTTTCTCTCTATATTCGAAGAGAGGGTTACGTACTGCGTCTGGATCTCCTACGAAGCAAATTCCGCTAGCGCCAGCGTCTACTATATGACAGCCTTTCACTAAAACATTACGGTTATAGTTATTTACGAAAATGGCATTTCCTCCTACTTGATCAAATGTTGAGTCTAATATCTGGATGTTCTCTGTCCCTGTGAGGGTGTAGGCTCCACCACGGTAGATAGCCCAGTCTGAGCGTAATAGCTGTTCCTTGGTATCCATAAAGGTGCGTGCTGCATGTCTAACCGTGAATCCTTTTAGCGTAATGTGTTTTACGGGTGCAGACTCTGTTCCATTGAATTCGATAATGTGACGTAGACGGACGACTTCAGCGAGGGCGTTGTTTAGGTCGACGTCTGCTGGTGGGATGAAGTAGAGTGTGTTGTTCTTTCCATTGTGATACCATTCACCTTTGGCATCTAATTCTTCAAAGATATTTTCAACCATTCGTTGGTCTTTGTGCATGCCCATTTGGCGGTTGTTCTGCCAACCACCTTCATAGGTTACGTCGCCTTTGTCATCTTTACCTGTGATACGGTAGTGGTATCCACCCCAGCGTGCTCTATGCATAGCGTGAATATATCCACCTTCTGGGTTTTCCCAGTTTTTAGCACGTTCTACTGAGAAGGCGCTTGATGAATGGCCTTGGTAAGCTTCGGCTTTCTTAGCTGGGTCATAATTTGGGTATCGAGCCATCCGCTGATTTTTCCCATCGATAAATAGCTGGTCGATTTCTATGCCTTCTGTTGTTTGAGCAGTAAATACTCCATTACCAGTCGCTTTCCATGTTAGGTTCAGAGCTGAGCCACCACTGAGCACGGCGCCGTTTTCAGTAGTTGACTGATAAACGATAGGGAACTGTGCTGTGCCAGAGTCCTCGGCGGTGAAGGTAAGGGGAGCCTGAAAATAATAAACGCCATCTGCAACATGAACTGTTACAGAGTCTTTGCCAGCAACTGATCGAGCTTTCTGCTGTGCAGCATGGAGGGTGGCTAAAGGTTCGTTAGCGCTTCCGTTATTAGAATCTTTTCCATCAGGTGATACATAGAG
>CAYNLE010000098.1:0-2164 GCA_964397975.1 uncultured Verrucomicrobiales bacterium
AAAAAAATAGCTCTATCAGGCTTAATTATTTCAGCTAAATTTTCTTCTTATGAGAAAAATAAATCCCAATAAAATAAAGGGCTACCGCTAGAAAAGGGTTAAAGGTCAGCCTAATGTATAGCGCCCACCAGCAATCTGTTTTACCAAAGATTTAATCTCCAACTTCAGCAATATGACCTGAAGCTCAGATATACTAACCCCTACTTTAGTATATAAATCATCTATGAGTAGCTCATTATCCTGTAAGGCGCCCAAAACAAGCCTTTCCTGCTTACTAAAACTACACTTACTTACAGCCCCAGCTTGCTCAACAGCAACGACTTCTCGTCCTAGATCAGATAAAGGCAGCATCTCTAGATCATCTAAAATATCCTTTCCTGATGTCACCAAAGTAGCCCCTTCTCTAATTAACTTATTACATCCTGCTGACGTAGGCCGATCAATCTGCCCCGGCACGGCATATACAGTCTTACCCATCTCACCTGCTAAATTAGCAGTAATCTGACTCCCAGACCATTCAGGAGACTCGACAACCAATACAGCTTGAGACCACGCTGCCACAATCCGATTCCTCATAGGAAACGTTTTTTTACTGGGTGGCATGTTTAATGGGAATTCAGAAACAACAGCACCGTAACCAGATGCTATTGTATTCGCTAACTCCATATTCTCAGGTGGGTAAATTTGACCCAATCCTGAGCCAATTACTGCTATTGTTCGTCCTCTTGCGGCAACAGCCCCTTCATGAGCATGAGTATCAATGCCGCGAGCCAAACCAGACACAATAGTTAAACCACTGGCTGCTAGCTGAAAGCCAAATTGACGTGATGTCTGAACTCCGTAATGAGAAGTTTTTCGCGAACCCACAATAGCGATCGCGTGTTTATCCTCTTCTTTTATCTCACCCCACACATAAAGAACTACAGGTGGATCATAACTGTTTCTTAATGGTTCCGGGTAACGCTCATCCGCCTGCGTAAGCACCAACAAACCGCGCTCCTTAACCTCTCTTAATTCGCGTGAAAGGTCTACCTTAGACTCCCAATGATGAATCAGGTCTGCCGTCTCCACGCCCACACCCTTAACCTGTTGAAGCTCATTAATACTTGCCGATAACACACGCTCAGCACTTCCAAAGTAATCAACCAAAGATCGCGTCTTTATCGGACCCACCCTTGGTAACATATTTAGAGCGATCAAAGCTTCATCAGGACTCATCACACCATACTACATAAACTTATAGGAAATCATCAAACTTAAAGACCATGTCTTTCTGCTCACAAAAGCCAAAACCTCCAAAACACAAAAGCCTTCTTGGAATTAACACAAGAAGGCTTTTAAAAATTAAATAGTAATAACTTTATATTATAGCTTTGGTTTGCCTACACGGCGAACAGATCCGAAACGCTTCTGGAACTTGTCAATACGTCCAGCAGTGTCAACAAACTGCTTCTGACCAGTAAAGAATGGGTGTGAATCTGATGTTACCCCCATAGAGATAATGTAGTGCTCTACTCCATCGATCTCTTCTGTCTTAGCTGATTTAGCTGATGAACGAGTAATAAAGCGGGTGCCAGTAGTCATGTCGTGAAACACAACTGGGTGATAATCTGGGTGAAAGTCTGTTTTCATAATTAATCTAGGTTAGCCACGTTTCCAGCGCAGCAGGAGGTGGAAAATGCATTATTTAATCTCCCTGTCAAGTCGTTACTACAACTATCATATTCTATTTATAAATAAATCTACGTAGTAAAACCGGGTTATTTCAAGGTTTCTTAAAAGAATTTGAGTACATTCTGTATCGGCTGCTCACCCGTCTTAGCCAGCATGATAAATGTATTCTCACCATCCTGCCACCTTGCAACATCCCAGCCTGACTTAGGGCAGTAGTAACAGTTTTCTTCTGTAACATTACCCGCACCTTCCGGTAAATTTTTATCAGTAATCACATAGTTCTTCATAACTACCACATGAACAGCTCCGCCTCCATCAAGCTTAAAGCATACAAGAGACGCTTGATTTGAACCTGGCAAAGCAATCACCTTACAACCTAAATTAGAAAGACTGAGCAAACTAGTCGGCAGACTCTGCTCTCTAGCAATCGGAAGGTTACGAGCAACTAGCCAGTTATTAATACCAGCGCGCTCAGGTATTTTCGCATCAA
>CAYNLE010000099.1:0-2127 GCA_964397975.1 uncultured Verrucomicrobiales bacterium
AGCAACGTGCCGATCCCTTTTCCGGTCACGCCTCGAGAGTATTTGGAGTTTGCCGAGGCCGATTTGAAGGATCCTCCCTCACGCGGAGTGGTAAACGCGCTATCAAACGCCAAGCGGTGTCTCGACGCTAGGGTCGACTCGGTTCTGATTACTTTCTGTCTACTCAAGAAGGCAAGATCGGAGCGCTGGAACGGATTTCGGATTTGGGAGTCATCACGCCTCGCGTACTCACAAAGCTCAACCGAACACGAAATCTCATCGAGCATGATTTTCATAAGCCGACTCGCGAGCAGGTGCATTACAAACTTAATATGGAAATACACAGCTATAGAAGCTCTTCCAAAACAGGGTTTTTCATAACTTATTATTGAGACTAATAATTTGAGCTAGAGTATCGATGATGCTTTTACGCAGAGGTTTAGCTTCTTCTGTGATTTGTCGTTGGAGGGTCTCATACTCTAGTCTGCCTTCAGGAGTTTCTATTTTTACGGGCGTGTAACCGTATTCAGTTAGGTCGTATGGGCTGGCTCGCATATCCAGCTCACGAGTTTTGAGTGCTAGCTGGAAGCACTGCCAGTGGAGGTCACTACCTACCCAAGGCATACACTTTGATGCCCATTTATAGAGATCCATGTTTGTGTGGAGGCAGCCAGGTTGTTCAAACTCGTGACGCTTGTCTAGGGTGGGTTGAATCTTATTTAGTTTAATGGCAGGTGGTGTGAAGAAGCGGTAGGCATCAAAGTGGGAGCAGCATATGGGGCGGCTTTCTACGATTCTGTCTGTTTCTTCTTTAGAGAATCTAAGTGGAGCGCTTTCGCGGTGGCGGATGTCAATATCTGTTAGGTGGGTCTGGTAAACCATAGCCCACTCATGCATGCCGTAGCAGCCGAAGTTAGGGGCGCGGTTTTTAGTGAAAACAAGTAGGTTGTGTATCCAGCTGATCCGCTTAATTTGTTTTTCTGTGAGTGTTGTCTTATCAAGCTGAACATGTTGTTCAGATACTGTGTAATGTTTTCCCTGATAGGCTTCTGGGAGTGAGGAACTGGTTTCTAAGGTAATGCCATAGCCGGGGTGCCATTGTTCCAGTTTACCTAGTGAGAAGGGGTAATAGGTGAAAAGGAAATCGTATACAGGGTGTTTATTTCTGCTGTCGCGTCGTTTACGGTGTGGCTGAGTCCATTTTAGAACCGTGCTTTTGTGTTGAATAGCTCGCGCCTGCCAATCAGTTTCCTGAAGGGGAGTGTGTTGGTTAGCGGAATGGTTCATGAGGAGAAGCGGGCTTTAAATATCAGCTTGCTGGATCTTAGCTGTTATATTTGGACATAGTATCGGTATGATCTTTTTGGCTTCTGCTAGGTTACCTGAAGTGTAGATATAATGGTTTTCTATTTTACTGGATTTTTCAGCAGGGCTATTGATTATTTTTGCCACTTGTTTGGCTACTGCTGCACCCGTATCGATGACGTGAACTTGATCATCTACAGCTTGCTCTATCAGTGGACGTAAAAAGGGGTAGTGTGTGCAACCTAGGACAATAACGTCAGCACCAGCTTCGGTAAGAGCATGGGTTTCTTCATTTACGACTTGTTGTGCATAGGGCGTGGTGAGCTCTCCTTTTTCTACGAGTTCGACAAAACGAGGTGCTGGGCGGGTAATGACTTTGACTCCCTGAGAGTGAGTATTGACTAAAGTATGAAACTTTTCACCTGCAAGTGATGCTTCTGTGGCGAGTATTCCGATAGTGCCAGATCTGGTAAGTGATACAGCGGGCTTAAGGCCTGGCTCCATTCCTACAAACGGGATAGGGTAGCTGGTGCGTAGAGCTTCGACGGCCTGAATAGTAGCAGAGTTACAGGCGATGACGATTAGTTGGCAACCTTGCTGAAGTAAAAAGTCAGTGATGGCGAATACTCGGTCAACGATCTCTTGAGTAGGGCGGGCACCGTATGGACACCACGCGCTATCGCCAAAGTAGATGAGGTCTTCATTCGGGAGAAGGGTGTGGATTTCGTTCATTACAGAAAGCCCACCTAACCCTGAGTCTAGAATGCCTATGGGGGAATGTGTGCTCACTTTTTTGAATCAAGGTTTGCGGCAACGGCTCGGAAGCTAGCTAAGCCGGCTTCG
>CAYNLE010000100.1:0-1813 GCA_964397975.1 uncultured Verrucomicrobiales bacterium
GCACTGAATGTCATGGTGGTGATGGCCGAGGCACGCCTATGGCAGGTCAACAAGGCCTCACACTAGCTCCAGCTCTTGATTCGTCTCGCGTTAACGGTTCGGGAGAGTCTCTTATTCGTATTCTTCTCCATGGAATGCAAGGACCTCTCGACGGTAAGACCTACGCAGCTGGTATCATGCCACCACAAGGTTCTAATGATGATCAATGGATCGCTGATGTTGCTACCTACATTCGTAACGATTTTGGTAATAAGAGTTCAATGATCACCCCTGAGACGATCAAAAGAATGAGGGATACTCACTCCACACGTAAGACCATGTGGACACAGGAAGAGCTCGATGAGCTAGAGCTAAAAGAACTAAAAAACAAAAAATGATTTAGTCGCTAAAGAGAGGTTCAACAGAGCCGCCCCGAAGGTGATTCTTGAATCAAAAAAAAGCCCCCTGTTAGCTGATAGCAGGGGGCTTTGTATTTAGAATGCTAAATATTATCTTACTGGGTAAGCAGCTAGATTTTGTCGAGGTTTTCGGTGCGAACGCCTGTTTGACCTATGATAGATTTAAGTCTATTAGTCAAAGTTTTGAGTGTTCCACTAAAGGTATGGCCTGAGCCGTAAAGCATAGTCCGGGAAACGTCATTACTTTCTGCCCTGAGTCGGTTGATAAACTCTTTTGAAGTCCCAGGTCTGATGACAATTTTAACTTCATTGTCGATAAAAGCTCCTGATGGAGTGTTACCTATATTCAATGCAGGGAGGATGCCAATACCTGAGCCGGGATCTACCCATGTTAGAAAATTCAGAGTGCTACTGATGCTGCCACTGGTAGAGGCTCTACCGGCGTTCTTTGTGCCAAAGGCAACTCCTAGCACTTCAGCTGATTTATGTTGTCCGGCTTTAAATGTGAAAGCGAAGCCGCTGTGTTGATTGTTTGCCCAGCCTGGGTATATTGGAAGGTTTCCAGTATTAGGGTTAGTGCTGTAAAACGCAGTAGGGTTTCCATTAGCGTCGGCATTTAATGCGACTCGATTCCAGTCGCCTTTGGCATTACCGTTTCTAAAGGGCATCCAGTGTTCAAGATAGGCTTGGTAGTTGTTCCGTATTACATCGTTTTTTCTAACTACCGGAGTGCGGGTGACAGTGCGGATGCTAAGGACTCCGTTTGCTTCTCCGGTGTAGTGGGTGCATTGATAGACTGGATCAGAGTTTCTAAAGGTGTGGACATTGTTAGCGTACCACTGCGAATCCTGAGCTGTGTAGACAGTAACTGTTTTTGAATTACCATTTGAGATGTCAACCCTTACCGTTGGAGAAAACTGCTTGTTGAAGTTTCCTGCTTGATTGACATTCCAGCGTTGATCAGGGGCGGAGCTAACCCCACTTTTTACATTATGAATCCAAAAAACATTCTGGACTACACGGTCATTAGTTTCTCCCTGGAACGAGCCAGATAAGAGGTCGAGGTAACCGTCTTTCACGGAATATATATTACGAATACAGCCCCCTGAGCCGAGGCGATACTGGTACCTTAAGGATCCATTTTGCGAGGAATTCATATAGACATCACCATTAAATGTAAACATATCCCAAGACCAGGCTGCGGATAGCGAAGGGACACTTAAGGTGAGGAATAACGCCCCGGCACACTTTTTTGTTAGATTGTTGCGTATTATATTCGGCATGACATTTTCTCCTTTATTAATTTTCATAATGATAAGCTCTATCAATAATGAAGTTTTTTATCAATAATGGTTTTCTCCCCTAAGGGGCCAATCCTCGTGAATAACGGAAGAAAATGCGCTGGCCTTTGTTGA